>JBNLBT010000278.1:0-502 GCA_050303435.1 Marinicellaceae bacterium | reverse complement strand
ATCATCATGGAACACTTGCCTTGATTCCCCGCTAACTGCTGCTCAAAGTCTTCTTCTTGAAGGTCTTGAAGATTTCTGAAGTTCATATCGTCTAAATAATAACGACAACCAGAAACAAGCAATACAAGAACAAATAAAACAGTACACCAAACAGTACCTAAATACTAAACAAACAGTACCAAAATATTCTACTCATCACTACGAACGTATGAGCGCAAGAATCACCTAAATCGGAGCTATGGTTAAGAAGTTATAAAGGTTTTTAATTAATAGATTAAATAGGTAATTAAAATAAATAAGATTAATTAAGGCAAGGACCTAATCGTAATTATAAAAAGTTAATTACGGACCTAAATATAAAATTATAGGGACTAAAATATATTTTTGGCAATGTTCAGGGGTGTTTTGTAAAATTTCAAGGAATGAAATAAAAATAAAATAAACACAGGGGCCAAAACATAAAACCTTTGGATAAAATGAATTTTTGGATTTATAAATTAAT
>JBNLBT010000277.1:0-503 GCA_050303435.1 Marinicellaceae bacterium | reverse complement strand
GTCCCGCCTCTGCCGCGCCGCCTCCGTGCTCCTGCCTCCTCCGCGCCTCCACGTCGCCGGTGGCGTCGTGCTCACCGACGAGCTCGCGCCGTGCTCGCCTCCCCCTTCGCGCGCCCCACCGCCCCGTCGTCCGCCGCCTTCGCGCGCCACCACCCTGCCCCGTGGCCGGCGCCGTCCTCCTCCCACCGGCCCTCACCGGCGAGCCCCTTCGGCCAACCGCACCGCCACCTGCTTTTGCTGCCGTTCCTCCCTCTCCTGCTCCCCACCGCCGGCGCCGATGACCTGGTCGCGGAGCTCCAGTCTCTCCGTGCGCGCTCCCCCTCCGGCGTGATCCACCTCACCGGGAGCTCTGTCACCCGCTTCCTCTCCGCCCCGGCGCCGCGCCCGTACTCCGTGCTCGTCTTCTTCGACGCCTCAGCGCACCACTCCAAGCCGGCCTCCACCTGCCCCAGCTCCGCAGCGAGTTCGGGCTGCTCGCCGCCTCGTTCAACGCCCACAACCCC
>JBNLBT010000276.1:0-505 GCA_050303435.1 Marinicellaceae bacterium | reverse complement strand
TAAATCCGACATCACCTTCATCGACGGTGAAAAGGGTATCCTGATGTACCGGGGTTACCCCGTCGAACAACTCGCGGCGCACTCGAATTTCATCGAGGTCTGCTACCTGCTGCTCAACGGCGAGCTGCCCACGGCGGACGAACTCGAGGAGTTCGACACCACGATCCGCACCCACACCATGCTCAACGAGGGCATGCTCAACTTCTTCAAGGGTTTCCGCTACGATGCCCACCCGATGGCCATGCTGTCGGCCATCGTCGGCTCGATGTCGGCCTACTATCACGATACCACCGACGTCCATAACCCGGAGCACCGCGATATCTTCGCGCACCGCATCGTCGCCAAGCTGCCGACCATCGCCGCAGCCGCGTACAAGCTGAGCATTGGCCAGCCGTTCATGTATCCGAAGAACGACCTCAGCTACACGGCGAATTTCCTGCAGATGATGTTCTCCGTGCCGGCCGAGGAGTACGAGATCGATCCGATCCAGGCCGAGGCCCTCGAC
>JBNLBT010000275.1:0-505 GCA_050303435.1 Marinicellaceae bacterium | reverse complement strand
GCACCTCGTGCATGGTATGCCAAGCTGGACACTGTCCTGCTGGCGCTCGGCTTTCATCGTAGTGAGTCGGAGCACGCGGTGTACATGCGAGGGGGAGGTCAACGACATCAACACCGACTCATTGTTGGAGTGTACGTCGACGATCTGGTGATCACGGGTGGCGACCTCGACGAGCTCAAGCAGTTCAAAGAGGAGATGAAGAGCACTTTTCAGATGGCCGACCTTGGTCTGCTGCAGTACTACCTCGGGCTGGAGGTGAGTCAAGATGAAGATGGCATAACAGTGAGACAGAGGGCATATGCATTGAAGATCTTAGCAGCTGCAGGCTTGGTGGGGTGCAACCCTAGCCATGTTCCCATGGAGAGCAGATTGAAGCTGAGTAAGTCAAGCACTGCCCCTCTTGTTGATGCTACTGAATATAGAAGGATTGTGGGTGCCTTGAGATATTTGGTGAACACAAGGCCGGATCTGGCATATGCAGTAGGGTATGTGAGCAGGTTTATGG
>JBNLBT010000274.1:0-506 GCA_050303435.1 Marinicellaceae bacterium | reverse complement strand
AAGCCCGATTTTGGGTGGCGTACAATTCGGTTTTTTCTCCGGGGCCGAATTGTGAGCCGACCACTGGTTACTTTAACTACATTTGTGACATGGGCATTGAGCCATTTGATGCCGAATCTGTTTCAGCAGACCAATTCAATGCGGAAAAATGGTTTGTCTATGATTTCAATGGCGATGGTCATCAGGATTTATTGACACCCATTTTCAAATTGGATGGTGTGCAATATTCAAACTGGTTCATTGTGTATTCAGATGGAGATAGATTGTGCACCGACAGTTGTGGTTCATTGGCACCAAATGACACTGGAATACAATTCCACGATCATAAAGCAGGTTCAACTTTATTGGACTTCACTGCAGATGGTTTGCCAGATTTCATGACCATTGCGTCGAAAACAGTCAATGGAGAAACCTTGTATCAATACAAACTGTTTCCCATGGTTCGCAATGCAAATGAATTTCAATTTGCCACCGATGCGGTCAATGCCAAATTCGTTGAAGTGGAC
>JBNLBT010000273.1:0-507 GCA_050303435.1 Marinicellaceae bacterium | reverse complement strand
AGCCATTGCGCGCGTTCGCTGGCGCGGCAGCGCAGCGCCAGACGGGCGACTGCAGTTGCCGTTGGGCTGTCGTCATTGACCGCTTTGTCCGCCGCGGCGGCGCCATCAAAGCCATCGGCAAACAACACGTCGGTGTGCATCACCGCAAAGGCGCGCGGCGCTGAAGTGTCCTCGCCGCCGTTGGCGGTGCCGCCGTCGTCCTGCACGGTTGCCTGCAGCAGGGCGGCACCGAAGGCGCCGCTGAACTGAACGCTCAGATCGCCGTTGAGATCAAACTGCACGCCGCTGATCACGCCCTGAGAGTCGGACAGCACCAGAATCTCGGTGTTGAGCACGCTTTGCGCGGCTTCATTGGCCGGGCCGGTGACGAGGTTTTCGGCAAAGCCGGGCACCACCAGCGGGTTGTTCAGCACGTCAAAGAGGTTCACCGCGAGGTCCTGCACCTCGAACTGCGGCGGGTCATTGACCGGCAACACGGTGATTTCCAGCAGCGCGTCAACAACGTTG
>JBNLBT010000272.1:276-509 GCA_050303435.1 Marinicellaceae bacterium | reverse complement strand
CTGGGGCGAGCGCAGCGGCTGCGCCGTGGTCGCCGGCAAGCAGGGCGCCGATGCCGCCGGCCTCGCCTTCGAGGCGGTGGAGCAGGCCAAGGCCGCCGGCGACGACGTGCTGCTGATCGACACCGCCGGGCGCCTGCACAACAAGGCCGAGCTCATGGCCGAGCTGCAGAAGGTCGCCCGCGTCATCAAGAAGGTCGAGCCCGAGGCGCCGCACCACGTGGTGCTGGTGCTCG
>JBNLBT010000272.1:0-266 GCA_050303435.1 Marinicellaceae bacterium | reverse complement strand
CCTTCAAGGAGCTGGTCGAGGTCACCGGCCTCGTCGTCACCAAGCTGGACGGCTCGGCGCGCGGCGGCGTGCTGGTCGCCCTGGCCGAGAAGTTCGGCCTGCCGGTCCACGTCATCGGCGTCGGCGAAGGCGCCGAGGACTTCCGCCCCTTCACCGCCCGCGACTTCGCCCGCGCCCTGGTGGGGCTTGATCAGAACAAGTAAGCCAAGCGCGGCCTTTGACGCGTCACGGCCCTGGGGCAGAATGTACGTAGCGGTTCGGTGCGG
>JBNLBT010000271.1:0-509 GCA_050303435.1 Marinicellaceae bacterium | reverse complement strand
ATCAGCCCCGAATCTGTTTCGAAGATATCGCAGAACGGTAATGTGATTACGCGGCCGTCGTGGCGCGTGTAAGTCACTTCACCCTCACACGCGATGGCATCATCGCCCACGATGATGCGATTCAGTTCGTGCCCGAGCGCAGCGAACATCGAGAAGAAGTCGTTTACCGATGCCCTGATGCCGTCCCGTCCCTTGACAGGCGGGGACGAGCCAAAGCGAAAAATACAGTCTTCGTGGATAAAGCCGAGAAAGCTCTCCGTGTCCATCGCATCGATGGACGCGAAGAGCTTCTGGAAGTTTACGCCTGCAACTTCCTCAACGGTCATTGCTGACTGGCGTAGAAATGTACGAGCGAGGTGATGTCTGCATCGCTGAGCGCATCCAGCTTTTCTTTCATCTGCTTCGGTTGCTCGCGCTCACCGGAGGCATATTGCTTGAATGCGTTCTCGAGGTATCCCATCCACTGGCCGGCCAGTATGCCTGCCTCGTCGTCCGGGTTCGAGCCGCCG
>JBNLBT010000270.1:0-511 GCA_050303435.1 Marinicellaceae bacterium | reverse complement strand
ACACCGGTCGGTGCAGGAAGGAGAGACGAGATGGTGAAAGAAACTAGGCCGACTGCGGGAAATTGGACCATAGGAGCTAAAGAAATATAGAAAAGGGTTTCTAATTTCTAGAATTTAAGGTTTAAATGAAATTTGATTGAATTCAAATGAATTCTATTCGAAACCTAATTCTAGAGCACACATCAATACAAAAATAAATGCAAGTCAGCATGAATGCAACATTCAATTATAAAAGCCTAAATTGATTTAATAACTTTAGAAAATAATCATTTGCCCAAATAAATTTGAATCCCTTATAAATTATAGAAAATAATTTTAACCTATTGATATAAAGTTTTAAAATTTAGTGAATTTTGCCCACATTCCAAAATTTGAAATTTTGGGGTGCGACAGCGGCGCACTAGAGCAGAATGACAATGTGGGCGGCGGATCTCAATGGCGCACCGCGACGTCCCGGTGAAAGAACGTGGCGTGGTGGTTGGTGAAGCCTTCGGCCGAGTTCCTACGCAAG
>JBNLBT010000269.1:252-511 GCA_050303435.1 Marinicellaceae bacterium | reverse complement strand
CCGTGCTCCACCAATTGCTCCATGATGTCGTGGGCCATGTTGCTGGGGATGGCGAAGCCGATGCCTACGTTGCCCCCGGCCGGACCGATGATGGCGGTGTTGATGCCCACCAGTTCGCCGCGCAGATTGACCAGTGCCCCCCCCGAGTTTCCGGGGTTGATGGAAGCGTCGGTCTGGATGAAATCCTCGTAGCCCTCGATACCCAGACCGGTGCGCCCCAGCGCCGAAACGATGCCCGAAGTGACCGTCTGCCCCAGAC
>JBNLBT010000269.1:0-242 GCA_050303435.1 Marinicellaceae bacterium | reverse complement strand
CGGCGGGGATCTGGATTACCGCGATATCTGCTTCGGGATCGGACCCTACCAGTTTGGCGTCGAAGGTGCGGCCGTCACGCAGGGTGACCTTGATCTCGTCGGCTTTGCCCACCACGTGGTGGTTGGTCAGCAGGTAGCCGTTGCGGGCGTCAACGATCACACCGGAGCCGGCGCTCTGGGTCTGGCGTTCGCGCGGCTGGCTGGGGACGTTGAAAAAACGGCGGAAGAAAGGATCCTGCAAC
>JBNLBT010000268.1:0-512 GCA_050303435.1 Marinicellaceae bacterium | reverse complement strand
TCAGGGATCACGTACGCCTCCTAGACGATCTCCCAAATGACGCGACCCTAGCTCAGAAGATAGTTGCGAGTTCGATTCTTCCAATAACTGAAATCCTCACCATTGAAAACGACAAGATTCACAGCACATTTCTTCATGTCGCATTCGGGTCACAAAGCCTGTTAAAGCCAACAAGTGATCAAACCGGCTCTGATACCAATTGAAGGACCGGAGAAGGCGACCAGAGGGGGTGAATGGGAGCCAATCAAAATTACTCACCGGAATTTGGCCTATGTCCCAAAATCAACTCAATGCCCCTCTCTTCTAACTCGGCCAAGACCTTAAAGCTATAGAAAAGCTATCGGCTCTCAGAACCGAGTTAGGAACCATGGCGGAAGCACGAATCAATGCCGGCAAAAACCCGTGCGAGACTGATGGTAAAAATCAGATCCAAAATTAATTCAGGTCCCCTTAGTCATTTCATCGAACACCTGGTGTGCATGAACTAAAGAATGCAGTGGGAAATCAATTTG
>JBNLBT010000267.1:0-512 GCA_050303435.1 Marinicellaceae bacterium | reverse complement strand
CCTGCAGGCGCTGCAGGCGTTCCTGTTTTACCGCGTGCGGCACATCGTCGGGATAGTCGGCCGCCGGCGTGCCGGGGCGGGCGCTGTAAATAAAGCTGAAGGAGTGGTCAAAGCCGATGCGGCGCACCAGGTCTAGGGTCGCCTCGAAATCGACTTCATCTTCACCGGGGAAGCCCACAATGAAATCACTGGAGATGCGGATGCCCGGGCGCGCCGCGCGCAGCCGCTCGATGATGTCGACATAGAACTCTACATCGTGATCGCGTTTCATCAGGCTGAGGATGGTGTCCGAGCCATGCTGCACCGGCAGGTGGATGAAGGAGACCAGTTCCGGCACCTCGGCGAAGGCGTTGATGAGCGAATCGTTCATCTCGATGGGATGCGAGGTGGTGAAGCGGATGCGTTCGATGCCGTCCACCGCCGCCACCAGGTGGATCAGCAGCGCCAGGTCCGCCTCCTCGCCCATCGGGCCCTGGCCACGATAGGCATTCACGTTCTGGCCCAGCAGGTTG
>JBNLBT010000266.1:0-513 GCA_050303435.1 Marinicellaceae bacterium | reverse complement strand
GGAATCATAAGACCACGAGTAACTTATGATTTCTAGTGGATTTTATAATTTAAACGCTTGAGCGAAGTGCCGGTGGCGAGGGAGGACCTCAAGCGTTAAATTCAATCCACTAGCGCAAATTTAAAGAACGCCATGAAAAAAACCCATATCGATCCGTTTTTCGCCGTCCTTGCCGAACGCAACCCCGAACCGAAAAGCGAGCTTGAGTATACCAACGCCTATACCCTGTTGGTCGCCGTGGTGCTGTCGGCCCAAGCCACCGACGTCGGCGTCAACAAGGCGACCAAAGAGCTGTTCAAACGGGTCTCGACGCCCGAACAGATGCTGGCCTTGGGCGAAGGCCGTCTCAAGGATCACATCAAGACGATCGGCCTGTTCAACACCAAGGCCAAGAACGTCATCAAACTCTCCCAGATCCTGATCGACCAGCATGGGGGAGAGGTGCCGCAAAACCGCGAGGCGCTCGAAAAACTGCCCGGCGTCGGGCGCAAAACAGCCAACGTGGTGCTGAAC
>JBNLBT010000265.1:0-515 GCA_050303435.1 Marinicellaceae bacterium | reverse complement strand
GCGGCGCGGCGCGGTCGGGCGAGCTGTCGGCGCGGTCGGGCGAGGCTGTCAGGACGGTGCTGTCGCGCTGTCCCGACAGCGGCTTTAAGCCACGGTCGGTGCGGCGCGTGGCAGCGGCGCGCTGCCGTGCGGGCCTGGCGCGGCGCGCGGCGTCTGATAGGTGGGGCCCGCTCGTCAGCGATTTCCAAATTAAAAATCACCCTGAAAGAAAATAACTCAAAACAAATAGCTAGGTATTGAGAAAAATTCTGGAAAAATTCATGGAGGTAGGAAATTAAATTTGGAACACTTTTTCAATTGACATTTTCCCAAAATCTCCACGGATTTTGAATTATTCCAAAAATTCCGAGTCAAAAATAGTTTGACTGAATTGTGGACAATTAAGCTTCTTGCAACGACTCATGCAAATCAACCAGGACACCATTTTGGACAAGGTTGGCTCCATTGTGATCTAAATACTTTGGACTATCATCTGGTTGACATGCACACACTAACTCTCCAAATCCAAATTGTTA
>JBNLBT010000264.1:0-520 GCA_050303435.1 Marinicellaceae bacterium | reverse complement strand
GCCGAGGCATGCAGGTGGGAGAGGTCGGCGCCGCGCAGGTCGGCGAAGTGGAAGCGCGCCGTCACCCGCGCGCCCGTCAGCTTTGCGCCGGTGAACTTCACCGCCTCGGCGGGCTGGATCTCCATGCCCTGGGAGACCACCAGGGTTTCCAGTACCGCTTCGGACAGGTCGGCGCGGGAGAAGTCGGCCGCCATGATCCAGGCCAGGTTCAGCCGGGCCCGTGAGAGGTTGGCCTCAACCAGGCTGGCGCCCGCCAGCTTGGCGCGGCGCAGGTCGCAGTCCGAGAGGTCGGCGCCGCCGAGATCGGCGCCGGAAAAGTCCAGGCCGCTCAGGTCCAGGCCCGCCAGGGAACGCCCGGCAAGCGCGGGGGCGCGGCCTTCCTTCTGCGCGGTGGCCAGTTCGGCCGCTACCCCGGCGCGGCTCAGCTCCGCCGCTTCGGCGGTGCAGGCCAGCAGCGGCAGAATGAGCAGCCAGAGGCACCTCCAGGGCGCAGACATCGTTTCCTCCCGTTCTATGTTTT
>JBNLBT010000263.1:0-520 GCA_050303435.1 Marinicellaceae bacterium | reverse complement strand
GAGCCATGCCCATATCGTCAACGTCTTCCGCTACGGCGAAGTCAACGGGCTGTTCTACCTCGCCATGCAATACATTGATGGCTCCGACCTGCGTCACAAGCTCAATGACATGCGCCGTGCCCACACCTATATGCCCCTGCCAGAAGTACAGCGCATCATCCGGCAAATCGGCAGTGCGCTGGACTATGCCCACAGCAAAGGCATCATCCACCGCGACATCAAACCGGCCAATATCCTGCTTGATGAGTCTGACCAGATTTTCTTGAGCGACTTCGGCCTGGTGCTGCGCAGTGATACGGCCACGCGCGGCGAAGTGTTTGGTTCGCCGCGTTACGTGGCACCAGAACAGGCGATGTCGTCTGCTGCGGCCGTGCCGCAAAGCGATTTGTACGCGCTGGGCATCATCCTGTATGAGATGCTCACCAATCAGGTGCCATTCGACGCCAAAGACCCGCTGGACGTCGCCATGATGCAGATGAGTGACACGCCCCAGCTCCCCCGTGACATTCGCCCTGAATTA
>JBNLBT010000262.1:0-521 GCA_050303435.1 Marinicellaceae bacterium | reverse complement strand
CGGTCGAACATGAAAGAGACCGAATTGGTCTCCCCCAGGGAGCCGCCGTGCTTGGAGAAGGCGGACCGCACCTCGCCGGCCGTGCGGTTGCGGTTGTCGGTCAGCGCCTCGACGATCACGGCCACGCCGCCGGGGCCGTAGCCCTCGTAGCGGACCTCTTCGTAGTTGGTGCCTTCCTCGCCGCCGGCGGCCCGCTTGATGGCCCGCTCGATGTTGTCCTTGGGCATGTTGGCCGCCCGCGCGGTCTGGATGGCGCCGCGCAGGGCCGGATTCTTGTCCGGATCCGGCAGGCCTGTCTTGGCCGCCACCATGATTTCACGGGTAAGGCGTGCGAACTGCTTGGCGCGCTTCTTATCCTGCGCGCCCTTGCGGTACATGATGTTCTTAAATTGTGAATGGCCCGCCATAACTCGACGATCCTGATCCTACATAGTGGGACGATAAGGTGAACAGTCTACCATATATTGAGTGAAGCGGGGCACTCCAGCGCAACCGATAAGCCCCCAATATGGCGACATTAG
>JBNLBT010000261.1:0-522 GCA_050303435.1 Marinicellaceae bacterium | reverse complement strand
TGCCGGTGAAGCGGGTTTGATGTGTGCGCGCTTGAGCTTGAGTGCGCCGCGACGGATGCGCGCCAGGTTGTGCCGTTCGCACCAGTGATCGGCGTCCACTTTAAACACCGTGCCGCGGTTGGCCTGTGACATCAACGCCTGTTGCAAACGCGTGGGCGCAACCGGCCAATGGCGCAGCAGTTGATCAAAGTGCAAATAGCCCGAAACCACCAGTCGGTTCAGCACGTATTGTTCAAACGCCGCCTCATCACCACCGTTCATGATGCTGCGGACGGTCTGTGCATCTTCAGCACACACATGCCCAACGCGACCGCCCACCTCAAAGCGCACGGCCCGGTTTTGCGCCAACAGCGCGTCCAGCAGATCGCCATACGCGAGAGACTCCCAGTCCCACATGAGGCCGACAAAATGCAGCATCTCATGCAATTCATCAACGCTGCGCACCGGCGGGCGAATTTGCTCATTGATCTGCTCGATCAACCCGGGATCCAGCTGCGACGGCTTGAACTGCGCGTTCAAATC
>JBNLBT010000260.1:0-527 GCA_050303435.1 Marinicellaceae bacterium | reverse complement strand
GCAGAAAAACGGCCGTGTGCTGTTCCAGGCGTTTTACATCTTGTGCGGACAGTTGCCTGCCACTGAGAATGACGACGGGTATTTGTCGGGTCCTTTCATCAGCCCGCAAGTTGTCCAGCACTTCAAAGCCGTCCATTTTGGGCATCATCAGATCCAAGATGACCAGATCTGGCACATGATGGATAATGGTTTGCAAACCAGCTTCGCCATCTGAGGCGGTGATAATTTCGTATTCCGGCAGCCCTTTCTGCACGGCGTCATAAGCCAGATTACGGGCACGTTCGTCATCATCAACGATGACGATGCAGCCTTTTGCATCAGCTGGTAGAGTTGGTTGCAGCATCTCCCACAAGGCTTGTTTGCTGGCTGGTTTGACAACAAGACTGGTTAATCCAGCAGTAAGATCGTTATTACCATCTGCCTGGTAGAGAATAAAAGGAGTCTGACTGAAGTCGGGATGGTTATGTAAACGGCGAACAAGGGACCAATCAGTAGCAACGGCCGTTCTCATATCCCAGGCAACCATC
>JBNLBT010000259.1:0-527 GCA_050303435.1 Marinicellaceae bacterium | reverse complement strand
GTCAGCTTCTGGTGCTGCCTGGACGCAGATGGCCAGCTGCGTGCGGTGCTGGCGGAGGTCAACAACACCTTCGGCGAACACCACAACTACCTGGTGGCGCACAGCGACGGCGCGCCGCTGCGCGATGGCGACTGGATTCAGGCGCGCAAGGTGTTCCACGTCTCGCCATTCATGGAAGTGGCCGGCGACTATCGCTTCCGCTTCCGGCATGCCGCTGGAGAGTTTGCTGCGCACATCCACCTGCACGCGTCGGACCGCCCACTGCTGCTGACCCGCATCAACGGACCTCTGGTCCCGGCCACCCCGCGCAACCAGTTGCGGGCGCTGGTGCTGGGCACGCTGCCCGGTATCGGCGTGCTGGCCAAGATTCACTGGCAGGCGCTGAAGCTGTGGCTGCGCCGCATTCCCTTTCATACCAAACCCTTGCCCCCCATGGAGGAGACCACCCGATGAACCGCGCCGTGATGACGTTGAATTCACCCCCATCAGCCCGGCTGGATAGCGCGACCCGGACCGTACTGAAGCTG
>JBNLBT010000258.1:0-533 GCA_050303435.1 Marinicellaceae bacterium | reverse complement strand
GGGGTTAAGGAGTGAAATTAAGGTGGGGAATCAAGGCGTGGAGTGAAGACCTCGCCTGTCATCTCGAGGTTGGAGGCCGGGCGGCGCGGGGTGGCCGGAGGCGACGAGAGGAAGTGGCAACGGTTGGCCGGCGGGGGAGGAAGATGAATCTGACAGCCCGGGCCCACTTGACAGAGAGACGAGAGGGAGGCGGCCAGCTCGGAAGGCGCGAACCAAAAGGGAAAACGTATTCCCATGAAGACGCGACCGACGCTCGAGCTAGGTGGGCCGGCCAGGGCGGTTTCGGCCTGCGGGGGCAGCGAGGCCAGCAGGCTGGCTGGGCCAAAGGCCGAGTGGGCCGGTAAAGTTAGCCGGGCCGAAAGTGAGGGAGAAAGATTTTTGGATTAAAAATTGGATTTTTGAATTTACCAAGGCTTTGGAAATTTGTAGAAGGAGATTTAGGAGGAATTTTGACATGAGGATTTTTCCTAAAATCGTCTAGGCTATCCAAGTATTTTAGAAAAATGAAATATGCCATGCCATGGTATGGAACC
>JBNLBT010000257.1:0-534 GCA_050303435.1 Marinicellaceae bacterium | reverse complement strand
CCATGCTGATTGATCCGAATTTAAGTCGCCTGCCGGCATTTCTGGTGCCCGATTCCGGCGTCAATTCGGGCTTTATGATCGCGCACGTGACCGCCGCGGCACTGGCCTCTGAAAACAAAACGCTGGCCCACCCGGCTTCGGTGGACACCATCCCCACATCGGCCAACCAGGAAGACCACGTCAGCATGGCCACTTTTGCTGCGCGCAAACTCAGCGACATTGCTGAAAACGCCGCCACTGTGGTCGGCATTGAAATCATGGCGGCCTGCCAGAGCATCGACTTCCACAGCGATTTGAAAACCTCCGAGCAGCTGTACCGGGTCTACCAGCGCGTGCGCGAACAGGTGCCATTCCTTGACCGCGATCGGCTGCTCACCCCCGACATCCAGACCATGCGCGATCTGGTGCTCAGCGGTGAATTGAACGCCTGCATCGAAGCGCTGTGTCAGAGCACCCAGACGCTGTGATTTATCGGCACGTTGAAGGCCGCAGTCCGGTGCTGGTCAATGTGCCGCACGACGGCGCGCTGATCCC
>JBNLBT010000256.1:0-534 GCA_050303435.1 Marinicellaceae bacterium | reverse complement strand
AAAGTAATGAAGCAAGGTTACAGTGCAGAGCGCGTCAGTCCCTCCGAGGGCGGCTACGTCATCCATGACGAGGCCGGTTTCGAAGGCATGCGCCGCGCCGGGCGCCTGGCGGCCGAGACCCTGGACATGATCACCCCGGAAGTGAAGCCGGGCGTGACCACCGAATACCTGAACAAGCTGTGCCACGACTTCATCGAGGACGCCGGCGCGATCCCCGCGCCGCTGAATTACCGGGGGTTCCCGAAATCGGTCTGCACCTCGGTCAACCACGTCGTCTGCCACGGCATCCCCAGCGAGGACAAGCGCCTGGAGAACGGCGACATCATCAACATCGACGTCACCGTCATCGTCGACGGCTGGCACGGCGACACCAGCCGCATGTTCTTCGTCGGCGAACCGTCGGCGCGCACCAGAAAACTGGTCGAAGTGACCTACGAGGCGATGAAAATCGGCATCGAAATGGTGCGCCCCGGCGTGCGTCTGGGTGACATCGGCGAGGCGATCCAGAACCACGCGCACAAACACCGCTTCAGC
>JBNLBT010000255.1:0-535 GCA_050303435.1 Marinicellaceae bacterium | reverse complement strand
ATGGGTTAGGTCAGACATGTTCGGGCTGGGGGGGCTGGACATGTTCGGTCAGAGTCACTAGAACTCAGCTACTGAGCCAGATAAGGCTGAGAGGCCGGACATGTCTGGCCTGGGGGCCGGACATGTCCAGCCAGAGTCTCTGGAATCCGGCTAGGGGGCGGATATGTCTGGCCTGACAGGAGTTTTTGGTGGTAGGATAGATTTTTGATGTTTTGCACTTCACCAACTCACCCAATGTATCCCCCTTGATAGTACAGAGCTCTTAGGACACAAATAAAATAAAAACCCTTTAATCCTCAAAGATCCTTGCGACTTTTACCTTTTTCTTCATCGTAGGTCATATAGATTTCAATACGTCGTTCATATTACCTTTTTCAATGTCATGCATTACAAAACTCTCAACACAAGGTTAGGACTCTAATTGTCAGTCATCAATCCTCCAAAACCCATAAGGGGGCCTAGATGCACTTTCACTAATCCACCGACCAGTGCGGCGGTGGCGCCCCCGCCACTGCCCGCCACCGCCCACAGATCG
>JBNLBT010000254.1:0-543 GCA_050303435.1 Marinicellaceae bacterium | reverse complement strand
AGTGGTTCGATACCACGCGCGCGCTGAGCGCGTCGGTAGTCCTGCTGATCGTCACCAGCCTGGCGATGGGCGCGGCGATGGTCGAGACCGGGGGCGCTCAACTGATTGCCGCCGCCTACGTATCGGCGACCGAGGGCGCTTCGCCGGTGCTGATCCTGAGCGGACTGATGGCGATGATGGCGATTCTGACCAACGTGGTGTCGAACAACGCCGCGGCGGTGATCGGCACGCCGTTCGCGGTGGCCATCGCCAACGGCCTCGGCGTCGCGCCGGAGCCGTTCGTGCTCGCGGTGCTGTTCGGCGCCAACATGAGCTACGCGACGCCGATGGCGTACCAGACCAACCTGCTGGTGTTCAACGCCGGCGGCTACCAGTTCACCGACTTCGTCCGCGTCGGGGTGCCGCTGAGCCTGCTGATGTGGGTCGGTTACTCGCTGGTGCTACCGCGGCTCTACGGCCTCTGGTGAACCGGCCCGGGTTCACGTCGTGAGCCCCTGAACGGTTACTCTCGCGTGGCGAGGTGGGGCCGGATCAATCAATAAT
>JBNLBT010000253.1:0-543 GCA_050303435.1 Marinicellaceae bacterium | reverse complement strand
GACAAGATCTCCAGTCGCACCGACGAATTAATCTTCAAAGGTATGGAGACAATCTTGCTCACAAACTATAAACGTGAAGCTCTCACCGAGAGGTAAACCGGTAGTTATCGCATTTTCTTTTCTACCCTTCTTCCACCATTTGCATATTTAATTTTTATCTCTCACCCTTTCATCCACCATATTTTTATTTACTCATTTTTCACAGCATGTTTATTTCATCATTGCATAATATAAAATCTAAAAATTTTAAAAATAAATAAAAAGAACTTTAGAAAAGGTTGAAAGGAATTTGCTTTACTTTTGATGCTTTTGGTCAGTGGAGTGAGCATGATAGGAGCAAGATGAAGTGGAGGATGAAAGTAGAGATTGAGTGGAGGCCAAGCATGGCCGGTCGGCCAAAGATTGGTGGCCAGCCGGCCACCTTCTCCCTCCTTTCCTCCTTTCCCCTCCACTATCTCCCTCTTAGCTCAACCACCACACCTTTGGGACAGAATGGAGGGGCTTTGGCCACATGGGCTGGCCGCCCGGCCACCATCCTTGGCT
>JBNLBT010000252.1:0-545 GCA_050303435.1 Marinicellaceae bacterium | reverse complement strand
TAGTCAGTTTGTCCACAGGAGTTGACTTTTCCCCACTGCTCTTTGGCTGTTTGTGGGAGAGAAGCTGGGTACGGACCCGCGGATCGGATGGCCGGCGTGCTGTGGATTGTGTCGGGAGCCCTTTTTCTCGGGAGCAGTGGGATCTGTCCAAATCTGTCGGTGCCTCGTGAAAGGTTGCCACGTACGGGGACCGCCCGCAGGAAGCGTACGCCGGGCGTATGTGGACTGGCGTGGGAAGTGTACGTGTCATGTTGGTCGGGTTTCCCCTGCAGGGTGTACATCGATTCGAATCACCGTGACTCTCGGATATGAGTAACCGCTTGTTTGTGGCAGTCTTCTCGTAGCTAACTTAATGACATATTTATGGTTTAATTGGAATCGTGATATTTTGCTTTACTTAATTATTTGCAACACTTGCTTGATTAGTAATTAGCTGTTGTTAGTTGAAATGATTTGAATAGAGCTGGTTAATGAAAGCAAGTAATGACAGTAACTTGGTGAGAGCTAAAACTTGAAAGTAAGGATCCACTCTTAGTGTGAGTTTG
>JBNLBT010000251.1:0-545 GCA_050303435.1 Marinicellaceae bacterium | reverse complement strand
GAACAGGCGGGGGGCATCGGCACGAATTTCTGCGGGCACGATGTGCAGTTCACCGCCGCTCAGCAGCGGCGCGAAAATTTCATAAACTGAGACATCGAAGTTGAGGCTGGTCCAGAGGGAAGCGATGGCCTGCGGTGGCAGTTCGCCTGCCTGGTCGAAGGAGCGCAGCAGGTTGAAGACGCCCGTATGGCCGCAAACCACGCCTTTGGGCTGACCGGTGGAGCCTGAGGTGTAGATGATATAGGCGGGATCACTGGCTGAGTAGATCAGGTCGAGATTGCCAACTTCTTGTGCGTCTAGCCGCGCTTGCAAATCGTGCCAGGACCAGACGGTGCAGTTACCGGTGTCCAAATGATCCAGGGTGGAATCGGTGAGAATGACGGGAGCGGCCGTATCAGCCAACATGAATTGCAGCCGCTGGGTGGGATAAGCTGGATCAAACGGGACATAAGCCGCGCGGGCTTTGTGGCAAGCCAATATGGCAATGATGGCAGGCACGCTGGCACTCATGTGGATACCCACCGCGTCGCCCGGTTGCACATTCT
>JBNLBT010000250.1:0-549 GCA_050303435.1 Marinicellaceae bacterium | reverse complement strand
CCAAACGATACCAGTGAGGATGGCGGCAACGCGGAACCAGAGCAGCCAACGGCGCGCGTCGATCCGGCTGACCGTGCTGGCATGTCGCACCAAGGCCACAAACAGTGCGCCCCGGCCCGCCAGGGCCCGGCCGCCCTGGCCCGCGGGTCACTAGCCCCGGTCGACAGGCCCCACTCGACAGGCCCGACGCCGGCTCGGAACGGGTCTAGGCCACCGCAGTCGCGCAAAGTTCGCGCAAGGCCCCGCAATCCCTTGGGACAGGGCCCGGCTGAAGCGGGGCGGTCCGGTCAGACCGCCAGGCTGAGGCCGCCTTTGGCGTCGGAGTCGACCGCAAGGTCGAGGACCTTCTGCAGCGCGGCACCACGGGCGAAGTCGGGGGTGCCGTCATCGCTCTTGCTGCCGCCCTGGCCGCGGATCGCGGCGATGAACCGGTCGAAGACCTGCGGCACCCTGGCGGCGCGGATGGTGCGCCACTTCGCCGCCTGAAGGTTCGGCCCAAGACAGGCCCGCAAACGGCTGACATTGTTGACATAAGAGACCTCGAGCCCG
>JBNLBT010000249.1:0-562 GCA_050303435.1 Marinicellaceae bacterium | reverse complement strand
CAAATGGCTTCTCCTGTAAAACGGCCGTTTGCGTTTACAATTGCTATCGTTTCGATGGGTAATGTTTGCCAAAGACCAACATTGCCCAAAGTCTCTTGCAGCACTTTTTGGGCATCAGACAATGGAATATCTTCCAAATATATGTTTCGTTTCATAAGGATTGCGATCGTTGTGGTTTGTTGAAAGAACGGAAAATAAAAGGCAACGAAGATGTTCCCTTCCGTTCCTTTAGGCGAACGATAAAATGCACATCTTATTGAATCATTCGCCTTAAACAAAAAGACAGAAGAGTGAAGGTTTTTTGCCTTCATCCTTCTGCCTTCATTCTTTCTGGTGGGTCATGAGGGATTCGAACCCCCGACCAATGGATTAAAAGTCCACTGCTCTACCAGCTGAGCTAATGACCCAACGCGGAGGGAATTATAGCCTTGCCATGATTGGCGTGCAAGCGATATTTCAATTTTGGGAAAAAAGAGCTGTCCAATTCATGAAAAATTATTAATGGATGATTGAATTGAATAGGATTTGCCTTGTCTACATCAATAATTTTACCAAAATTACT
>JBNLBT010000248.1:0-563 GCA_050303435.1 Marinicellaceae bacterium | reverse complement strand
GCCGATGCGCTCAACGCCCAGAAGATCCTGCCAGATCCCGGCAATCGCCTCCTCGACCGCACCGCGCGGCGCCTCATAGGCCGCCCGCGCATAGGCCCCGCCTTCCGGCGCCGGCAAGGCCTTGCGGTCAAGCTTGCCGTTCGCCGTCAGGGGCAGAGCCTCAAGCCCCACATAGGCCGCCGGCACCATATGGTCCGGAAGATCGGCCTGCAGATGCGCCCGGAGCTCCCCGGCATCGGCCAACCCTGTGTAATAGGCCACCAGCTGCTTCTCGCCGGCCGCGTCCTCCAGAGCCAGCACCGCCGCCTCGCCCACCTGCGCGTGCGCCAGAAGACGCGCCTCGATCTCGCCAAGCTCGATCCGGAACCCGCGGATCTTCACCTGGAAGTCGTTGCGGCCCAGGTATCCGATCGTGCCGTCCGGCCGATAACGGCCCAAATCGCCGGTGCGGTACATCCGAGCCCCCGGCTCGGCGCTGAATGGATCGTCAATAAAACGCTCCCCCGTCAGATCGGAGCGGTTCAGATAACCCCGCGCAACCTGAACACCGCCAATGTGAATCT
>JBNLBT010000247.1:0-567 GCA_050303435.1 Marinicellaceae bacterium | reverse complement strand
CAGGGCTATGCGGCCGCTGTCCGGGAACCAGGCGATGGTGGTGACGTTAATGCGCCGGTCCAGATTGGCACCGCTGGCTACGTCCCACCACATGGCCAGCGTGCCAAAGCTGCTGTGCAAGGCCAGTTTGCTGCCATCAGGCGACCAGAGGACGGTGTTGACGTTGGTCGCCATACCGGTAAAGGTGGCCTGTTCGCTGGCAGTTAACGGCGCTTCGCTGTCAATTTGCCAGAGGCGGCCGGTGTCGTCGGTGCTGCCGGAGGCCAGCAAGGTGTAGTCCACGGGTGACCAGGCCAGATCGGTGATGCGCTCGCGGTGGCCTTCCAGCACCACAGGTGAAGTCCATTCACCAGCCAGCCAGAGATAAATTTGCCCGTTTTGTAAACCTGCCGCCAGGAAACGGCCGTCTGGCGACCATGCCGCCCCAAAGAAACTGCCGTTACTTTGCCATAGGCAGGTTTCGCTGGCCGTTTCCAGGTGAAAAAGGCAAAGTTGCGTTTCATCCTTGATGTAGGCAAATTGCTGGCTATCTGGTGACCACGAGGGCGAATAGAAAAAGTTAGCAGC
>JBNLBT010000246.1:0-570 GCA_050303435.1 Marinicellaceae bacterium | reverse complement strand
CGCCTCCAGGCCGCCGACACTCCACGCTGCCACCGCCTCCAGGCCGCCGCCGCCTTCCGGCCGCCACTACCGGATCGCCTTCGCTAGGTTTTTAACCTCTGCGCCATCATGGACACCGAACCAGGAAACGCCGCCACTGACGCCGCCGCCCTCAAAGCCAAACTCGACGCCCTTGTAAAGGACGTCGAGGAAGCCGAGGAGAAGGCGGTTGCTGCACGCCGCCGTGCCCGGGCTGCACGCACCCTCCTGGAGGAGCAGACGGCAACTACCTTGGAGAAGGCAGCCGTCGCCGCTCGCCAGCTTGTGCCGGGATCGTCGTCTAGTACCACCCACACGTCGTCGGCTGCGTCTTCCTATGAGGAGACCGTCGTCGCTGGTCTTCACCTCCAGGCAGCGATCGTCCTCAACGTCCGCTCCCTCGTGAACATCGTCCTCGACTCCACCTCCACCGCCTACGCCAGCTGGCGTGACCTGATGATGATGGTCCTCAAGCGCTACGCCCTCCTCGACCATGTCGACTCGGACGTCGCTTCGTCTACCGATCCGGGCTGCCGCCGGATGGACAACGTC
>JBNLBT010000245.1:0-572 GCA_050303435.1 Marinicellaceae bacterium | reverse complement strand
GTGGTGTGGTCGCTGAGGCGGTAGGTCAGCGCCTCGACCAGCGCCGGCCCCTCGCCGCGGCGCGCCCGCTCGACGGCCTCGCCCACCACATGGCGCACGGCGATGACGTCGTTGCAGTCGACCTGATGGCCGGGCATGCCGGCGGCGACGGCCTTCTGCGCCAGGGTTTCGGCCGCCGTCTGCCGGGCGCGCGGCACGGAGATGGCCCACTGGTTATTGTTGACGACGAAGACCAGCGGCAGGGCCTGCAGTGCGGCGAAGTTCATGGCCTCGTAGACGTCGCCGCGCGAGGTCGCGCCGTCACCGAAGACACAGACCGCCACCCGTGCCTCGCCGCGCAGCTTCAGCGCCAGGGCGACGCCGGCGGCCTGCGGCGCTTGCGTTCCGACCGGCACGCAGATCGGGAAGTCCTCGCGCGGCCCGGCGTAGTCGCTGCCGCGCTCGTCGCCGCCCCAGTACAGCAGCAGCTCGGTCATGGTGACGCCGCGCAGGAACTGCCCGCCCTGTTCGCGGAAGGATGGCAGCAGCACGTCCTCCGGATGCAGGGCGTCACCCAGGCCGACCGCCACCGC
>JBNLBT010000244.1:0-572 GCA_050303435.1 Marinicellaceae bacterium | reverse complement strand
TTGCGCAGCGGCTCGGCCAGCGCCCGCAGGTCGTCGGCGGAGATGAGGCCCTTGCGGAAGGCGATCTCCTCCAGACAGGCCACCTTCAGGCCCTGGCGATGCTCGATGGTCTGCACAAACTGGGCGGCGTCGATCAGGCTGTCGTGGGTGCCGGTGTCCAGCCAGGCATAGCCACGGCCCAGGCGCTCGACTTTCAACTGCCCGGCCTCCAGGTAGCGCCGGTTGAGATCGGTGATCTCCAGCTCCCCGCGGTCCGAGGGCTTCAGGTCGGCGGCGATGTCCGCCACCTGCTCGTCGTAGTAATACAGCCCGGTGACGGCGAAGCGCGACTTCGGGTGCCGCGGCTTTTCCTCCAGGCTGACGGCCTGCCCGGCGGCGTCGAACTCGACCACGCCATAGCGTTCGGGATCGACCACGCGGTAGCCGAAGACCGTGGCGCCTTCCGTCTGACCCGCAGCCCGCCTGAGCTTTTCCGTCAGGCCGTGCCCGTAGAAAATGTTGTCGCCCAAAACAAGCGCACAGGAGCTGTTGCCGACAAAGTCCTCACCGATCAGAAAGGCCTGCGCGAGCCC
>JBNLBT010000243.1:0-573 GCA_050303435.1 Marinicellaceae bacterium | reverse complement strand
GAATTTGAAAACTTCGAATTTGATTCTAGACTTGGAATTTCATCAACACTTAGGGTCTCATAAACATGTGATTAACATAATCATGTGGTTTAGAGACATGGGGTGTTACAGCCCTCCCCCCTAAAACAAAATCTCGTCTCGAGATTTGAAAGGAGAAAAGGTTCTAAAGGGTGAGAAACTGTGAACCTCGGTCGGAAATTATTGTCTTCGGAACTCCGTGCAAGCATAGCACGCGAGCGATATAGATCCCCGCGTACTTCTGGACATTGTAATTGGTGTGAACGGGTATGAAGTGGGCGAATTTGGTGAGTCGATCCATGATCACCCAAATGGAATCATAGCCCGACTGAGTTCTTGGCAAACCCATGATAAAATCCATGGCAATCTCTTCCCACTTCCACTCAGGCACTTGCAACGGTTACAGTAATCCAACAGGTCATTGATGCTCGACTTTGACTCACTGACAAGTGTCACAAAGGGCAACATACTCAACAACGTCTCTTTTCATACCGTACCACCAATAAGTGGCCTTGAGATCATGGTACATCTTATTCCCTCCTAGGTGAATGGAAT
>JBNLBT010000242.1:0-573 GCA_050303435.1 Marinicellaceae bacterium | reverse complement strand
GATTCTTTTCGAGATTGAAGGGGTAAGTCCTGACATTGCCAGGCAGGCATTTAAACTGGCCCAATACAAATTGCCCATTAAAACAACGATTATTTCTAGAGAGGATCAGTAATGAAAGCTGCGGAATTACGCCAACTTTCGGAAGACGATTTAAAAGCAAAGATTAAAAGTCTGGAAGAAAACCTTTTTCGATTGAAATGCAATAAAACAATCGGGCAGCTTGAAGATACCTCAGCCCTGAAAAACGCAAAAAAAGATATCAATCCTGGTTAAGCGCTGAGGGTGTAGAATTTGTAAATGCCGAAGCTGAATCGAATTATAAAGCTAAAATCCAAAGGCTGATTGATGTGTGTTGTCAGTGGTGCATTGACCGAAAGAGGTGCAACGGCAAAAACGCAGTCCAGCAAGATGGCTTCAGCGCTTGCTGGCGGCGTAGGCGTCGGCCAAAGTATTGAAAAACTGCACTGCGTTGAACACACCGGTTTTGTTCATCTTCAGCAACATGGCCCGGTGTGCGTTGCTGAGCACCAGAAGCACCCGGACTTTGCGTTTCTGTAACCGTGCGATGCTGTC
>JBNLBT010000241.1:0-574 GCA_050303435.1 Marinicellaceae bacterium | reverse complement strand
GAACCCAAGCTTATTTCTAATACCAATGCCGCTTATGCGATATGTCCGGGTTATGGGTATCAGGATTTTCCGAAACCGTGATGTAAGGTTTCCAAGAGCATTTCGACATATGGAAGTGAACAGCCTAGGCCTTAGGTCATTACATTTTCGAAAGGAAGGGCGTTTACAATTTCATTGAAAATATTGGAGATTCACCAGATGAACAAGAATAAATTGATCTTTTCGTTGAGCAGTGCCGCCGCTGTTTCGTTGATGGCCGGGAACATCGCACAGGCGGCGGAAAACCCGTTCGCGATGCAAAAAGTGAACAACGCGATGCAAGTTGCCGAAGCGGAAATGAAGGCGGGCGAAGGCAAATGCGGCGAAGGCAAATGCGGCGCCGGCAAGATGAAGGAGGGCGCTTGCAGCGGCGCCATGGACAAGATGAAGGAAGGCAAATGCGGCGAAGGCAAATGCGGTGCCGGCAAGATGAAGGAGGGCGCTTGTAGCGGCAGTATGGAAGAGCCGGCGGAAGAGCAATAGCAGGAGGGCCCCGCCGTGATCAATTTCGAACTGGACGGGGCCGGACTGGGCC
>JBNLBT010000240.1:0-576 GCA_050303435.1 Marinicellaceae bacterium | reverse complement strand
CTGTGTGTCTCTGGTGCTTGCCTGGCAGATGGCTATTTAAATTTGCCGGAACTGAGCGCGGAGCGGTTTATTCCATTATCCGTAATCGGTAAACGGTTAACTGAAAACCGATCACCGATCACCGATCACCGATCACTGAATACCGACCACCGACCACTGACCACCGTTTACCGCACTGGCGATCTCGTCCGCTACCTGCCCGATGGCAACATTCAATTCCTGGGTCGCGTCGATCACCAGATCAAGCTGCGCGGCTTCCGCATTGAATTGGGTGAAATCGAGAACCAGCTCACCACCTTGCCCAGCGTGCGTGAAGCGTTGGTCACACTGCACACCGTCAGCACTGACGACAAGCGGCTGCTGGCTTATCTGGTGCCGCAAGATGGCCAGCAAATCGACATTTCTGAGATTCGCAATCAGCTGCAAGCCGTTTTGCCCGATTACATGGTGCCCAACCTGTTTGTACCGCTGGATGCCTTCCCACTCATGCCCAACGGCAAGGTCAACCGCCATGCCCTGCCTGCACCCACGCTGCACACGGCCGACAAAAACGCCGTCCTGCCGCGCAGCCAGTTG
>JBNLBT010000239.1:0-576 GCA_050303435.1 Marinicellaceae bacterium | reverse complement strand
AGGGCGTGCTGTTCAAGCACTTTGCCGACATCGACGTCTTCGATATCGAAGTCAATGCCAAGCGTCCCCAGGAGTTCATCGAGACAGTGATGCGCATTGCACCGACCTTCGGCGGTATCAACCTGGAGGATATCGCCGCGCCACACTGCTTCGAGATTGAGCAGGCGCTGATCGAACAGCTCGACATCCCCGTGTTTCACGACGATCAGCACGGCACCGCCATCATCGCCGCCGCCGGCCTCCTCAACGCCCTCGAACTGCAGGGCAAGCGTCTGGACGAGGCGACCATCACCGTCCTCGGGGCCGGCGCGGCCGGAATCGCCATCGTACGCCTGCTCACCAGCATGGGCGCCCACCGCAACAACATCTACGTCATCGACCGGGGCGGCATCATCCACACCCAGCGCAAGGACCTCAATCCCTCCAAATGGGCGGTGGCGGCCGATACCGAGAAACGCACCCTGGCCGACGCCATGCAGGAGTGCGACATCTTCATCGGCGTCTCCGGTCCCAACCTGGTCAGCCGCGAGATGATCGCCAGCATGGCGCCGAAGCCGATCGTCTTCGCCCTCTCCA
>JBNLBT010000238.1:0-583 GCA_050303435.1 Marinicellaceae bacterium | reverse complement strand
ACCGCCCAGATGGTCAGGCCGATAGGGCCGAAGAGCAGCAGATCGATGGCCGCCATCAGACCTATACCCAGCAGGTGGTGAGGGGTGTAGAGATGGCGTTCCAGCCAATCATCTGGGGTGCCTTTCCCGTATTTGCACACCATTTCCCTGTCGGCGGCAGCAGTTTGGTAGAGCTCGGCGCCGCGCCACAGCACCGCACGTAGCCCCCGAACCTGCGGGCTGTGGGGGTCCTGTTCGGTGTCACACTTGGCGTGGTGTTTGCGATGGATGGCCACCCATTCGCGGGTGATCATGCCGCTGGTGAGCCAGAGCCAGAACCGGAAGAAGTGGCTCAGAGCCGGGTGGAGATCCAGGGTCCGATGTGTCTGGCTGCGATGCAGGAAGAGGGTGACGGCGATGATCGTGATGTGGGTCAGTATCGCCGTCGTTACGACATAGCCCCACACGGGGAGCTGGAGAAGGCCTGAAAACATGAAACGACACCTGTCTGGGGCGGGGGATCCCAGCAGATGCATGGGAAGGTGCAGGTTTGACTCAACCTGGGGCAAAAAATTCAGTAGCAACCGCGCCTCGGGCTCGCGAA
>JBNLBT010000237.1:0-587 GCA_050303435.1 Marinicellaceae bacterium | reverse complement strand
CACCAGCGCCATGGAGATGGTGGCGGCATCCAAGATGCGCCGCGCTCAGGATCGCATGCGCGCATCGCGTCCCTACGCGGACAAGATGCGCAACGTGATCGGCCATCTCGCCATGGGGCACCCGGAGTACAAGCACCCGTTCATGGTGGAGCGTGAGGCCAAGAAGATCGGCATCATCGTCATCTCCACCGACCGCGGTCTGTGCGGCGGCCTGAACATCAACCTGTTCAAGGCGGTGTCGGCCAAAATGAAGGAGTACAACGCCAAAGGAGTAGAGACCGAACTCTGCACCATTGGCACCAAGGCGCGCTCCTTTTTCCGCAGCTTCGGGATTCCCATTGTGGCCGAGGCCTCGCACCTGGGTGACCGCCCGGAGATCAAGGATCTGATCGGCACCGTGAAGGTGATGCTGGATGATTACCTGGAGGGACGGATTGATCGCCTCTATATCGCGTTCAACGAATTCGTGAACTCCATGACCCAGAAGCCCAACGTCGAGCGCCTGCTCCCGCTCAAACCGAGCACCGACCAGGAACTCAAGAAGCACTGGGACTATATCTACGAGCCGGATGCCAAAGAGGTTATCG
>JBNLBT010000236.1:0-590 GCA_050303435.1 Marinicellaceae bacterium | reverse complement strand
AAGCACCACCCCCAGCGCGTATAAATCGGCACGGCCGTCTAACGGATCGCCCTTGCACTGTTCAGGGGACATATAGGTGGGCGTGCCCAGAGTCGTGCCGCTTTGGGTAAGTTGGGAGCCTTCGTGCAGCTTCACCAGCCCAAAATCAGTCAGCAAGGCACGGAAAGGTTGTTCGTCTGGCTCGTCGGGGCGGTTGAGCCGCTTGAGCATGATGTTGCCCGGCTTGATGTCGCGGTGGACGATGCCGCGCCGGTAAGCGTAGTCAAGGGCTTCGGCGATTTGAGCGCCAATTTGCAGGCTTTGCGCCAACGGCAAAAATTTGCGCATTTTTTGCAAGCGGCGCAAATGGTCACGCAGGCTGCCGCCGTTGACAAATTCCATGGCGATGAAAAGCCCTTCGGGCGAATCGCCAAAGTCGTAGATTTGCACCACGGAGGGATGATCCAGTTGGGCAGCCGTGCGGGCTTCCTGAATGAGGCGGGCGCGGAACTCTTCTTGCCGGGCAAAGTGGGCGTGCATCAGCTTGAGCGCTACCTGCCGGTCTAGATTCACATCGTAGGCCCGGTAGACGGTGCCCATGCCACCATCAC
>JBNLBT010000235.1:0-591 GCA_050303435.1 Marinicellaceae bacterium | reverse complement strand
GGCCATGCCGGCCGCCGTCATCCTGGTGGTGCCGCTGGCCCTGCTGGGCACCATCGCCGCCCTGCTGGCCCGCCACTTCGACAACAACGTCTACACCCAGATCGGCATCGTGCTGCTGATCGGCCTGGCCAGCAAGAACGCCATCCTGATCGTCGAGTTCGCCAAGGCCGAGCACGAAGCCGGAAAGTCGATCTCCGAGGCCGCGGTCTCGGCGGCCAAGCTGCGCTTCCGCCCGATCCTCATGACCGCGATCTCCTCCATCGCCGGCTTCATGCCGCTGGTGGTGGCCGCCGGCGCCGGCGCAGCCAGCCGCCAGGCCATCGGCACGGCGGTGGTCGGCGGCATGCTGGCCGCAACCATCATGTCGCTCTGCTTCACGCCGGCCTTCTACGTGGTCATGCAGCGGCTCGCCGAGTTGGGCAGCCGCAGGAAGAAGAGCGCCGCACCACCGGCGGAGAGCGCCGCGGACTGAGAACGCCCGCTAGGCGGAGTTCGCCCGGCGGTAGGCGCTGGGGCTCACCTCGAAGTGCTGGCGGAAAACCCGCGAGAAGGCCGAATGTGAGCCGAAGCCGCAGCGCACGGCGATGACCT
>JBNLBT010000234.1:0-593 GCA_050303435.1 Marinicellaceae bacterium | reverse complement strand
GTTTTTTCCATGTAGATGTTGCAGATGAGGTAAATAGGAGTGGTTATGTCACACCCGGTTTTAAGATCAAAACCATATGTTCATCGTATGCATGCCCAGGATCAAATTGTCATACATACAGCCAGAATGTGAACACAAAAAATCAATGTCTTTATTATATAAATTTTATTACACGAGATATTATCTTTACAAAGAAGACTATATCGACTCTCTCGTCGAGCAGCAGTGGAACACACCAATCCCACAGGCAATCGACCGGGGGCAACACACGCCTCTATAAGAAGTCTTCATCATAGAAGTTCATCTCCAGCTTCTGAGCAACGTTACAGCAAGGGTGAGTAGACTTATGGTTGGTACTCAGCAAGTGCAGGAATAAAATCATGATGCAAGGTAATAACAAGGATAAAATTGTAGTAAAATAGTAAGCAGAAATGCACCTATACTTGACTCAAATTTTTCAGCACTTCTCTTCTATATTGTAGTTGTAGGATAAGACTACCCAATTATGTTAAATTAATCTCAAAGTATGATCCACAAAAGGGTTCTATAGATCATAAGACCCCACTGAGGCTAGACCAAAATCATTCCATTCC
>JBNLBT010000233.1:0-598 GCA_050303435.1 Marinicellaceae bacterium | reverse complement strand
ACCGCCGATCGGGTCCGTACCACGGTCCGGATACTTCACGGTGACCTGCGCCAGCGATTCGGCCTGACCGATCCGCGGATCACGGTGTGCGGACTCAACCCCCACGCCGGTGAGGGCGGTCACCTGGGGCGGGAAGAGCTGGAGATTATCGAGCCCACCCTGGCGCTGCTGGCAGCTGAAGGGATCGCCACGCGCGGCCCGCTCCCCGCCGACACGGCCTTCACCCCACCACAGATGGAGCGCACCGACGCCTTCCTGGCCATGTACCACGATCAGGGGTTGGCAGTGCTCAAGCACAAGGGATTTGGTCGGGCGGTGAACATCACTCTGGGGCTGCCCATCGTGCGCACCTCCGTGGACCACGGAACCGCGCTGGATCTGGCGGGAACGGGCCGGGTGGATACCGGCAGTTTTGCGGTGGCACTGGAAAACGCCCTGATCATGTGCCGGAACAGTTCCCCATGAGTGGGCACCGCGCGCGCAAGCGCTTTGGTCAGAATTTCCTCAGCGATCCGGGCGTGATCCAGCGAATTCTCGCCTGTTTCCACCCGGCCGACGCAGACTGTGTGGTCGAGATCGGTCCGGGACAGGGCGCGTT
>JBNLBT010000232.1:0-599 GCA_050303435.1 Marinicellaceae bacterium | reverse complement strand
CAGTGCCGGCCGGAATCCGCTGTGCCACCCGCAGGGGTTCCCCCTCCTTCAGCGATTTCAGGTTGACAGCATATCCGTCCATGGCGCTGTTGTCCCAGGGCGGCACATCGACCCGGCTGCGCACCGGTTCGGCCAATACGCGACCCAGGGCCTGGGCCAATGGCAGACGCTCAGTCTCGGTCACGCTTGCGGCCCGGGACAGGAGGAAGTCGAGGGCCTCGTCGAAAGGCTTGAGCGTCGGTTGATGAGAGTCGCAGCCGCAGTCCGTCATACAGGCTCCTATTTCTCCAGCAGCCGGGGAAACATCTGGGCAAAGTTACAGGGTCGGGTACGCATGTCGAGCTGGGCCTTGAGGATCTTGTCCCAGCCGGTGCGGCAGGCGCCGGTGGAACCCGGCAGACAGAAGATCAGGGTGCCGTTGGCCAATCCGGCGATGGCTCGCGACTGGATGGCGCTGGTGCCGATCTCCTCCAGGGAGAGGGTCCTGTAGAGTTCGCCGAAACCCTCGATCTGCTTATCGAACAGGGGCAGCATCGCCTCCGGCGTGCTGTCGCGACCGGTGATGCCGGTACCGCCGGTGGCGATTATCACATGCACCT
>JBNLBT010000231.1:0-618 GCA_050303435.1 Marinicellaceae bacterium | reverse complement strand
ATTTTGGGTTCATCCGGATCGGCCGGCGGCTGGACCGATTACCGGCGGAAGGACGTGCGCGATGACCGACCAACCATTTATTCCGACCTATGAGCAGATCGTTCAGGAAAACCGGGAATGGATCGAGTCCCTGGATTATGTGAACGCCAACCAGGGGCCCGGCCGGGTGCTCGAACTGATCCGTCTGCTGCAGGTGCGCGCCCAGCAGCATGGCGCACGCGTCCAGTGTTCGGCCAATACGCCGTATATCAATACCATCCCGGTGGAGCGCCAGCCGCCATTCCCCGGCAGCCGGGAGATCGAGCGGCGGATCAAAAGCATTATCCGCTGGAACGCCATGGCCATGGTGGTGCGCGCCAACCGGGAGCACCCGGGCATCGGCGGGCATATCTCCACCTATGCATCCTGCGCCACCCTCTACGAGGTGGGGTTCAACCATTTTTTTCGGGCCAAAACCGTGGATCACCCCGGAGATATCATCTATTTCCAGGGGCATGCCGCGCCTGGCATCTATGCCCGGGCGTTTCTGGAGGGGCGCTTTGACGAAGACCGGCTGGCCCGGTTCCGCCGCGAACTGCAGCCCGGCGGCGGACTGAGTTCCTATCCCCATCCCTGCCT
>JBNLBT010000230.1:0-625 GCA_050303435.1 Marinicellaceae bacterium | reverse complement strand
CCTGCCTTCGGAATGCGTTGCTTTTACTCAACGGTAACACTCTTTGCCAGATTTCTGGGCTGATCCACATCACACCCGCGCCTGGTTGCAATCTCGTAGGAGAGAAGCTGAGCCGGAATAGTATAGAGGATGGGATTCATCTCTTCGGGAATAGTAGGCAGGTAAATGACATCGTTGGTCAACGTGCTGAGCTGTTCATCATCCCTGCTGCCAATAAGAATGATTCTGCCCTGTCGGGCCTTTATCTCCTCAACGTTTGAAATCACCTTGTGATACACACTGTCCTTTGGAACCAGAGCCAATATCGGCATTTCTTTATCGATCAGGGCGATGGGACCATGCTTTAATTCGCCGGCAGCATACCCTTCGGCGTGAATGTAGGATATCTCCTTGAGCTTTAGGGCACCTTCAAGGGCTATGGGATAATTAAGTCCCCTGCCGATAAACAGGAAGTCGCGGCAGTTGTAAAAGGTGTCGATTAACTTGGCTATCTGCTCCTGGATTACCGGCAGTTCCTCTTCAATAATAGGTCCAATGTCGATGAGTGATTTTGCCAGCTCCACTCTCTTTTCCGCATCAATCGTCTTCTTTTTTTCTGACAGAAAGAGGGCGAGCAGGAAGAGTG
>JBNLBT010000229.1:0-630 GCA_050303435.1 Marinicellaceae bacterium | reverse complement strand
TCCATGAACAAACGCCCCGTTGCCAAGAAACTCGTGGCCACTTCCCTGGCGGCACTGACCATCGCCGCATCCCAGGCGGCCCTGGCGGCCCGCGATCATATCAGCATCGTCGGCTCCTCCACCGTATACCCGTTTACCACCACCGTGGCCGAGCGTTTCAGCCGCGCGACCCAGTTCAAGACTCCGGTGGTCGAATCCACCGGTACCGGCGGCGGCATGAAGCTGTTCTGCCAGGGTGTGGGCGAGAACACCGCGGACATCACCGGCGCCTCCCGCCGCATCAAGCAGTCCGAACTGGAAATGTGTAACGGCAACGGCGTGGACGTGGTCGAAGTGCAGATCGGCTACGACGGTATTGTGCTGGCCAACTCCAAGGCTGACCAGCCCTTTGAGCTGAGCCGCAAGGACATCTTCCTGGCCCTGGCCAAGGAAGTGCCGAATCCGGACGGTTCCGAAACCCTGGTGCCGAACCCGTACAAGACCTGGAAAGACGTCAACCCGGCCCTGCCGGACGTCGAGATCTAGGTCTTCGGGCCGCCGCCCACCTCCGGCACCCGCGACGCTTTCGTCGAGCTGGTGATGGAGGAGGGGTGCCGGGGGTTCGACTGGATCCAGGCGCTCGAGAGCGAG
>JBNLBT010000228.1:0-631 GCA_050303435.1 Marinicellaceae bacterium | reverse complement strand
GGCGAAAGTCATTAAATCCGGCGAAGTGGTCAAGGCGGTCACTCTGAGAGGTGTCGCGGCGACTGTTGGAGCTAAGCAATCTATCGAAGCGGCCGGCGGCAAAGTAGAGGAATAAAGCAGTGAGTACTTCACGGGCTGAAATGGCAAATAGAATAGGCGGGTTTTCAGAGCTGAGATCAAGGCTGCTTTTTGTTCTTGGTGCGTTCTTTGTCTACCGAGTTGGCGCGCACATCCCGGTTCCCGGAATCGATCCGAAAGCGCTCGCAATCATGTTCGAACAACAGAGCGGTTCGATTCTGGAAATGTTCAACATGTTTTCCGGCGGCGCGTTGATGAGACTGAGCTTGTTTGCGCTTGGGATCATGCCCTACATTTCCGCGTCGATTATCATGCAATTGATGACTGTGGTCATTCCTACTTTAGAACAGTTGAAAAAAGAAGGCGAAGCGGGAAGGCGGAAAATCTCTCAGTACACCCGATACGGCACAGTGGTTTTGGCGACCTTCCAAGCAATAGGAATCTCCATCGCGCTGCAAAACCAATCGGCCGGCGGCTTGGCGGTTGTTATCAATCCGGGTATTAGCTTTATCGTCGTAACGACGATCACTTTGGTTACCGGGACTATATTCTT
>JBNLBT010000227.1:0-633 GCA_050303435.1 Marinicellaceae bacterium | reverse complement strand
AAATATAAACATATTCAAATATAAAACAAATTAAGTTGATTTAAAAATTCTTTAAAACATATGTAAGCGTGATCTTATTTTATTTATCTCATCGTATAAAACACAACGGTGAAAACATAATTTAAAATATATTACAAATATAAATATAGGGCAAATTAAGTTAATTTAAAAATTCTTTAAAATATATGCAAGTGAGATCTTGTTTTGTTCATCTCATCGCATAGAACACAATGGTGAAAATAGAATTTAAAATATATTACAAATATAAACATATGCAAATATATAGCAAATTAAGTTGATTTAAAAATTCTTTAAAATATATATAAGTTGGATCTTATTTTATTCATCACATAAAACACAATGGTGAAAACAGAATTTAAAATATATTACAAATATAAACATATACAAATATATAGCAAATTAAGTTGATTTAAAAATTCTTTAAAATGTATGCAAGTGGGATCTTGTTTTGTTAATCTCGTCACATAGAACACAATTGTGAAAATAGAATTTAAAATATATTACAAATATAAACTTATGCAAATATATAACAAATTAAGTTGATTTAAAAAAATTAAATACCTCACGTGTTGGTACATGACAATTTGTATAGGTTGTATCTAAGCAACTATA
>JBNLBT010000226.1:0-637 GCA_050303435.1 Marinicellaceae bacterium | reverse complement strand
GCACATCGACGCCGTGACCTTCCTGGAGCGTGCGCAGGGCAACCTGTCGAAGCTCAGTGGCCTCGAGTTTTCCGGCGAGCGGGTCACGGCAATCAAGTGCTACCTGACCGGGGAAAACCTCGGCGGCGGCCAGTTCAGCATCCGCCGCCTGACGATCAAGGACAAGCACGGACTCTCGCGCGTGGCGTACAACGCCAAGGTGAACATCTACCGCGAGAATACGCAGCCGATCTTGCTGGGGATCGAAGACCGCAAGCTGCCCGAGGCGCGGCAGTCCGCCTGAGCCTCACCTACCGTCTACGGGTGCAAATTGGTCGGGGCGGGGAGATTCGAACTCCCGACCCCCACAACCCCATTGTGGTGCGCTACCAGGCTGCGCTACGCCCCGACCGTGTCTGCTTCTTGGGAGTGGCTTCAGCCGCAAGTCCAATCGGGCCTGAAGGCCCTCGTACAGAGCGCGGCCATGATACCCGCCACGCGGCGACTTGCAAAGCAAGGATTTCTAGCGACGCAGGATCTTGAGAACTTGTTCAAGTTCCATGCGTATCTGCTTGATTATCTGTTGACTTTGCGTCACATCAGACTTGGCGTCATCACCGGTCAGGCGCTGGCGGGCGCCGCCAATGGTGAAGCCCTC
>JBNLBT010000225.1:0-649 GCA_050303435.1 Marinicellaceae bacterium | reverse complement strand
GGGAGAAATCGCTGTTCGCGACCGGATCAGCGATACAGATCGAGGGTCGATCGCAGCTTAAGCTTCACCATTTCACGCAGTGAGGACGGCTCCAACACCTCAACATCTGGGCCGAATCGCAGCAGGTCCATCACCAGTTCCTCCGGCTGACCGTAGGGCAGGCTCAATTCGTAGCTGCCGTCCGCAAGCCACCGGCTCTGCTGCTGCGGATGCCAGGACTCCATCGACACCCATCGCGCCCGCTGCGGGCTGAAGCGCAGGATCGCCCGATGCTGCGCCTGGCCGGAAAAGATCCCGTAGGTCCCCGCATAGTGTTCATCCAGGATAGACTCATCGATCTCCTTCGCCGCAGCCTCGAGCGTACGTGCTTCGCGGATGGCATCGAGCGCGAAAGTACGCAGGCCGCGACGCAGGTGGCACCAGGCGTCCAGGTACCAGTTGTCGCGGTAATGGGTGAGCCGCAGAGGTGAGATTTCACGCTCGCTCAGGGTGTCCAGGGCCCGGTTGTAGTAGACCAGCTGCAGGCGCCGCCTGGCGGCCAGGGCTCCCGCGATGAGGGTGAAATAGGGTCCGGCCGGCCTGGCGGCGGCCCTCAGCAGGCGAATGCGGCGCGAGACCGGTTCGCCACTCCCCGGCTGTCGTCTGAGCA
>JBNLBT010000224.1:0-665 GCA_050303435.1 Marinicellaceae bacterium | reverse complement strand
CGCCATAGCCATGTCACCCTGGCAGCGTCATCACCAGTATGACTCGGCAGCATCACGCCAGCATGACTCGGCATTTATATCGCTGGCATGACTCAGCAGTACTGCACCAGCATGACTCGGCATCTATGTCATCAGCATGACTCAGGAACATTATCGCCAGCATGACTCAACAGCATTATCGCCAACATGACTCAGCATCTACATCACATAGCTGTCAAATCACCAAGGCAGCGCCATATCTAATAGGACTCGGCAGCGTCATCACCAGCATGACTTGGCATCGACATCAAGCTGCAGCCAAGTTGCCTTAGCAGCGCCATCGCCTCGACAACACCATCGCTAGCATGACTCAGTAGCGACATCGCACCATAGCTAACGTTGCCTCGATAGCACCATCGCCAGCATGACTCGATATCTACATCGCGTCGTGACCAAGTCACCTCCGCAGCAATGTTGCCAGCAGGACTCAGCATCGCCATCACCAGCATGACTCGGTGGGCTTGACATTTACTTCCCCGACTAGCAAACCGGCTCAGAGGTTCACCGCCGATCGGGCTCGGAGGCTTGAGGAGTACCACTCCAACCGACGACCCTACTCGGGCATGCTTTTACCTACATCACTGACCTTGACTCGAGGCAAGTGTGTCGTCACCACAATGTTATGG
>JBNLBT010000223.1:0-689 GCA_050303435.1 Marinicellaceae bacterium | reverse complement strand
GCCATTTAGCGATACCCAGGTGTTGCGCAAACCTCTCCGTGTATGGATTTGAACTAACGATGACCGCAATCCCCATTAATGGCGCCACTTTGGCTGCTGAACTTCGTGAGCGCTTTGTCGAACGTATTACCGCGTTGAGCGCAAAAGGCTGCCGTCCTGGCCTGGCCGTTGTGCTGGTCGGTAGTGATCCATCTTCCCAGGTCTATGTAGGTAGCAAAGTACGCAGCTGCGAGCAGTTGGGCATCTATTCCGAGAAGATTGAGTTTCCCGAATCCACATCACTAGAGACACTAGTGACAAAGATCCACGAACTCAACGCAAACCCACTCATTCATGGCATTCTGGTGCAATTGCCATTACCGCCACACCTCGAAGAAGCGAGGATTTTTGAGGCTATCGACACGGACAAGGATGTGGATGGGTTTCACGCAGAAAATGTTGGGGCTCTGGTACAGGGTAATCCCAACTTCATTCCCTGCACACCTCATGGCGTGATGAAAATGCTTGAATTTGCGGGCATAGATCCGTTGGGCAAACAGGCGGTTATCATCGGACGATCGAATATCGTGGGCAAGCCGATGGCTCTGCTCCTGCTTGAACGGCACGCGACGGTGACGGTATGCCATTCACGTACTCCAGATCTTAGTTGGCACATACGAAACGCCGACATTGTAGTCGCGGCGGTGGGC
>JBNLBT010000222.1:0-691 GCA_050303435.1 Marinicellaceae bacterium | reverse complement strand
GCTATGCTTAGTGGTATAGACTATCGATAGAAGTTGAGTCATTGGAACCGCTCGCGATAGGGCCCTTTCTATCGATGGAAGTCCTATGTGGTTTAGTGGATTGATTGAGATGTTGGTACAACTTGAGATCGGGCAGGGCAATTAGGGGAAAGTGGAGAATGCTAGATGGAAAGGTCGGTGTGTGGTTTATTTTCATGTTTGGAGCTCTGAAGGTGGTAGCCCCCGCCTGTGTCAATTAAGGACCGCGTCGGTTGTGCGCTGTTACAACAAGCATTGAGTTGTGTACCGACGCATACGGGATTTATGGGGTCCTGCAAACTTAGTAGCATCGACGGTCGCTGAGTTGGATGACACCCCACTGTACTTCACGGATGACATTGGGATAGTGTTCGGGCCACCCACGGACTACCCGTCGAGGTTTTCGCGTGGAAGACGGCACTAGTCCGTCGCTGGGGCGACCTCATCTGGCGCACCGCGCGCGGCCCACGCGCATGGCGCATGCGCGCGTGCACGCGGCGGCTCTGCCCGGTGGCGCGCGCTCGGCGGTGCGCTGCCCGGTGAGCTGGCGGCGGCTCAACACCGGCGCACGGGAGACGGCCGAGAAGGCGTGGCGGGGCTCACCGGCACGTGGACGGCGACGTGGCATGACTCGGCGTAGATGGCGGTGTTGGGTGACACAGCGAGCGTGGAT
>JBNLBT010000221.1:0-706 GCA_050303435.1 Marinicellaceae bacterium | reverse complement strand
AACAGCGTGCGCAGCACACCACAACTCAAAACACATCACTTAAAGCTCAAAACTGATTTTAATCTTGTTGAGGATATGAAATGACCAACCAGCAGAATCCAGGCGCCCGCTTCCGTGCCGCCATCGAGCAAGAAAAGCCCCTGCAGTGTGTGGGCGCCATCAACGCCTACCACGCCCGCCTGGCCGAGGCCTCTGGTTACCGCTCCCTCTACATCTCTGGCGGTGGCGTGGCCGCCGGCTCCTGCGGCATCCCCGACCTGGGCATCACCACCATGGAAGACGTGCTGACCGACCTGCGCCGCATCACCGACGTCAGCACGCTGCCGGTACTGGTCGACATCGATACCGGCTGGGGCGGCGCCTTCAACATCGCGCGGGCGATTCGCAGCATGAACAGATTCGGCGCCGCCGCGGTCCACATCGAGGATCAGGTGCAGCAGAAGCGCTGCGGCCACCGGCCCAACAAGGCGATCGTCTCCCAGGGCGAAATGGTGGATCGCATCAAGGCGGCGGTGGACGCCAAGCTGGACGACGACTTCGTGGTCATGGCGCGCACCGACGCACTGGCGGTGGAAGGCATGCAGTCGGCCATCGACCGGGCCTGCGCCTGCGTCGAGGCGGGCGCCGACATGATCTTCCCCGAGGCGATGACCGAGCTCGACCAGTACCGGGAGTTCGTCGCCGCGGTGAAGGTGCCGGTGTTGGC
>JBNLBT010000220.1:0-731 GCA_050303435.1 Marinicellaceae bacterium | reverse complement strand
CAGCATGGGCCAGCGCCATCCCCTACACATTTTATTGGCCGAAGATCACCCAACCAATCAAAAATTGGCGCTGCGCATTTTGGATCGCCTGGGCTACCGCGCCGATGTGGCCGCCAATGGCCTGGAAGCGATAGCCGCTCTGGAACGCCAACATTACGACGTGGTGCTGATGGATATGCAAATGCCAGAAATGGATGGCCTGGAAGCGGCGCGCTATATCCGCCGGCAGGAAGCAAAAAAGGGTGATGAACATCTGGCCATCATTGCCATGACGGCCAACGCCATGCAGGGAGATCGCGAGCTGTGCCTTGCCGCCGGGATGGATGATTACATCAGCAAGCCAATTCGGGTAGAAGTGCTGGTGAAGGCCCTGGCCAATGTCAAAGGGCATGAGGTTCACGAAGACGAAATAATTTCATCTGCTGAGAATGAAGCACACCACGCAGCGGCACTTGCTACCGGCCAGGATGAAGCGATCCTGGACATGAAGGCGCTTGATAATTTGCTGGAAATCACCGGGGGCGATCCGGACTTCCTGGCAGAAATGATCAGCAGCTATCTAGAAACATCTCCCCCGCTGCTGCAACAATTGCAAGAGGCATTGGCGGCTGATGATGAGGTCAGTTTCCGGCTGGCGGCCCACACGCTCAAATCTGGCAGCAACGATTTTGGTGCCATCTCCCTGGCGCAACGCTGTGCCACCCTGGAAGAGATGGGCAAATCAGGTGATT
>JBNLBT010000219.1:0-736 GCA_050303435.1 Marinicellaceae bacterium | reverse complement strand
TCCTACGTGCTGGACCAGTCGCGCATCAAGGATCTGCGCACCGGTCACGAAACCGGTAATACCCAGGCCGTGCTGGATGGCGACCTGGACGATTTCATCGAAGCGAGCCTGAAGAGCGGGCTCTGACCGAAAAAGCGAAAACCCAATGAGTTCTGACGACCAGCAACCTATCGACGAAAACCAGCTCCTGGCGCAGCGGCGCAGCAAACTCTCGGCACTGCGTGAGCGCGGGCAGGCTTTTCCCAACGATTTTCGGCGCGACGCCCTGGCGCAGGAGTTGCTGGAGGCGCATGGCGAACAGGAGGCCGCCGCCCTGGAGGAGTTGGGTCGGCAGGTGGCGGTGGCCGGACGGCTGATGTCCAAGCGGATCATGGGCAAGGCGAGTTTTGCCCATCTGCAGGACATGTCGGGCCGAATCCAGATTTTCGTGCAGCGCGACGCCCTGCCCGAGGGGCTGTACCAGGAGTTCAAGGGCTGGGACGTGGGGGACATCATCGGCGCCGAGGGAGTGGTGTTCAAAACCAAAACCGGTGAGTTGTCGGTCAAGGCGGGCAATCTGCGCCTGTTGACCAAATCGGTGCGCCCGCTGCCGGAAAAGTGGCACGGGCTGACCGATACCGAAACCCGTTACCGCCAGCGCTACGTGGATCTGATTGTCAATGAAGAGACGCGACGTACCTTTCGCATCCGCTCCAGCATCATCAACTACATCCGCAACTTTCTCACCGCGCGCGAC
>JBNLBT010000218.1:0-739 GCA_050303435.1 Marinicellaceae bacterium | reverse complement strand
TTAACGGCGAAGGCGAAGTCGCCGGTGGCATCGTGGTGATGCGCTTCGGCGAAAATGCCTTGGCGACGATAGCGGACGTACGTAAAAAACTCGCCGAGCTAAAAAAGGGGCTGCCGGAAGGAGTGGACATCGTCACGGTTTACGATCGCGGGCATCTGATCGAGCGCGCGGTCGCCACCTTGTCAGACGCTTTGACCCAGGAACTGATCATTGTCTGCGTGATGGTCGGCGTGTTTTTGCTGCACTTGCGGTCGTCCCTGGTGATCGTGATTACCCTGCCCCTGGGGGTGCTAATTGCTTTCATCGTCATGAAACTGCAAGGGCTTAACGCCAACATCATGTCGCTGGGCGGCATCGCCATTGCGATCGGCGATATGGTCGACGGCGGTATCGTCATGATAGAAAACACCCATAAGCATTTGGCCGAAGCGGCAGAAAAGAAAAAAGCCGAGTTAACCCGTCAAGAACGTTGGCAGGCAATTTCCGCAGCCTCAAAAGAAGTCGGGCCGACACTGTTCTTTTCGTTGCTGGTGATCACCGTTTCGTTTATGCCCATTTTCGCCATGCAAGCGCAGGAAGGCCGGTTATTCAGTCCCCTCGCCTATACCAAATCCTACGCCATGGCGGCCGCGGCACTGCTGACGGTGACCGTGGTTCCGGTTTTGATGGGGTATTTTATTCACGGCAACATTGTCCCGGAACAAAAAAACCCGGCCAACCGCTTCATGCATCTCATCCA
>JBNLBT010000217.1:259-755 GCA_050303435.1 Marinicellaceae bacterium | reverse complement strand
GATCCATGCGAGACAGCCCGGTCCAATCGGAATTCGATCTCATCAGGCGACACTTCGCCGGCATGACGCCGCCGAGAGCCGATGTCTCCCTCGGCATCGGTGACGACGCGGCGCTGGTGACGCTGCCGCCGGGACAGCAGCTGGCGATCAGCGTCGATACCCTGGTCAGCGGCGTCCATTTCCTGCCGTCCGTCTCTCCGCTGGCCCTGGGACACAAGGCGTTGGCGGTCAATCTCAGCGATCTGGCGGCGATGGGCGCCGAACCCGCCTGGGCGACGCTCGCCTTGACGCTTCCCGAGCCTGACGAGGCCTGGCTCAATGGCTTCGCCAAGGGCTTTGCCGCCCTGGCCCGGCGTTTCGGCGTCGCCCTGATCGGCGGCGACACCACACGGGGGCCGCTGAGCCTGACTGTGCAGGTCCAGGGTTTCGTGCCCGCAGGCCAGGCACTGCGTCGCTCCGGCGCCCGGGCCGGTGACGACATCTATGTGACCGGGTG
>JBNLBT010000217.1:0-249 GCA_050303435.1 Marinicellaceae bacterium | reverse complement strand
CTGCAGTCCGCTGTGCCGCCACCTGCCATTCCCGACTCGCTGCGTCAGCGTCTCGAGTCTCCGCAACCCCGCGTCGCAGCGGGCATGGCTCTGCGTCAGCGGGCCACCAGCGCCATCGATATCTCAGACGGCCTGCTGGCCGATCTGGGGCATATACTGGAGGCCAGCGCGGTGGGGGCGACCCTGTTTCTCGAACGGCTGCCTCTGTCGAGCGCGTTCAGAGACTGGTTCGCTGCCAGTGGCGACTGG
>JBNLBT010000216.1:0-763 GCA_050303435.1 Marinicellaceae bacterium | reverse complement strand
AAATTGGTCAAGGTGTAGGCGTTGCCACCGCCGGTGTAGCTGAGCGTGCCGGTCAGGCGAATTTCATCGTCTGTGCTGTTCAGGCCGGCGTTCAGCAACGCCGCCGTTAAGGATGGTCGCACGTTGCTGCCGGTGCAGTTGGTTGAATTCCCGACCCAGAAGATTTCGCTGCGCACGCTGCCGACTGTCAGCAACAGAAGCAGCAAGGCAGAGATTTGAGTGATCAATTTAAACATGTTCAGACTCCGTTTGATGTTGTTTCACCCCAGAGTACGCAAACGCGGCAAAATTATGGACCTGCGCAGGACAAGATCACCGGGTCGGCGGCAAAACCCTCCCGCGCAGAAACCAGCGAGGCCGCGAATAAAGCGATGGAATTTTTTTTCAGTGGCGCACAAAATGTCAGAACCGTGCTTTTGATATGGGCACAATGGGTGAACACTATTCACTGGAGATGACGATGCAAGATAAGGCGTTGCCCATGTGGCAAAAATACACCGGGGTGTGGTCGATGAAGGATGCACAGCAGATGCACATGGCGCTGCGCGAGTGCGTGAGCGCCGATTGTCTGTACACCGATCCTGTGGCCCAAACGCAGGGCCGTGAAGCACTGATCGCCTACATGCTGGATTTTCAACGCCAATTTCCCGGCGCTGGTTTTGCCACACTTTGGTTCAATGCCCACAACGGGCAGGGCGCCGCCCGCTGGCGCTGGCAGGATGGGGCCGGTCAGACCCTCGGTGAAGGCGTCAGTCATGTGCGC
>JBNLBT010000215.1:0-772 GCA_050303435.1 Marinicellaceae bacterium | reverse complement strand
CTATTCAGCAGCCATCTCCTTAAGCATAGCGGCCATACGATCGGCCGGCACATAACCGGGGACCAGCTCCCCATTCTCCAGAAAGATGGCCGGCGTACCGGTCACTCCGAGCGCCTGGCCCAAGGCATACTCCTGGGCCACCGGATTCTCGCACTCTTTCTCTTCGATCTGCTTGCCGGCTTTGGCCTGGGTCAGGGCGGTGTTTCGATCCTCGGCACAGAAGACATTGACCGCCTTCTGGTAGGAGGGGCTGCCGATGCCGGCACGCGGATACATGAGGTAGCGCACACGGATTCCGCGATCATTGTACTGTTTGATCTCGGAGTGGAGCTTGCGGCAGTAGCCGCAGTCGATGTCGGTGAACACGGTGACCGTGTGGTCATACTTCTCCGGTGCGAAGATGATCATGTCCTGCTCGCTGACCTTGTCGATCATATCGGCCTTGACCTTGGCCACCTTGGGGCTGGTGAGGTCTTGCCGGCTGTCGATATCGTAGAGCTTCCCGGTGAGCAGGTATTTACCGTCGGCGGAGACATAGTAGAGCTGCGATCCGACCAGGACCTCATAGACGCCGGGAATCGGCGAGGGATTGACGGAAGTCACCTGGTTTCCGGAGAGCAGTTTGCTCATGCTCTCGCGCACCTTGTCGATCTCGGCGTTCTGCTTCGTGGGCGCTGCCGTCACTGTAGCGGTCACCACCAGAGAGAGCGCCGCCACCAGACCGGCCATCCCGCCGGCCCATAACTTAGTCTGTTTCATCGCTTAATCCCGA
>JBNLBT010000214.1:0-783 GCA_050303435.1 Marinicellaceae bacterium | reverse complement strand
GATGCGCAGGGCGGCGCCTTTGTCGCCCAGATTGATCAGAAATCGGATGCGATCAAGCAACAGATCGGCGGCACAGGGGGCGATGCAGTAGACGTTCAGGCCAGCCGATTCGAATACACTGGAGAAGCCATCGAACACAGTGAAGTTGTTCATGGAGATGCTTTCAGAGAAATTCAGGCCTTGATTGAATTTCACCTCCAGCACCCGAAATTGACCCAGGCCGTCCAACACCGTGTCGTTCGGCTGGCCACTTTGCACGGCACAGGGCGCGTTGTTCGGGCCATTCCAGCCGCCCGACAGCGTCAGTGCGTGATTTTCCTGCATGAAAATTTCAAACGCTTCACCGGGCACGGCGTAGTCGCCGGTCTGCAACTTGATCTCATCGGCCTGGCCATTGTCCCTGGCGGTGTCCAGCGCGTTGATCAATTCATTGCTGGTGCCGACGCAAAACTGCGCCGCGTGGATCTCGCCGCAGTGCAGAATCAACAGAATCAGTGTCAATGCAATGTATTTCATGGTTCGGTGCTCCTTAATTTTCAGTATCCTGGATACCCACAGCGATGCCGGGCGGCGGTGAAAACACACATTTTTTTGCATGCACCTGGATTTTCAGTGCAATGCAGCACGCGGGTGTTGTCGACCGCAGCGCCTCGAACACCCCCGACCACGGGTCTATTCCACTGCGTGCACGCTGAGCATTTCACACAGCAACACCCATGTTGTGGCCGTGTGCATGTGCTGTGCGTTGTTTGTCATGGACCATTTCACAGGTTGAGCTCAAAC
>JBNLBT010000213.1:0-791 GCA_050303435.1 Marinicellaceae bacterium | reverse complement strand
CGACTGCTCCGGATCCAGGCGCTGTTCCGTGCGTACGTTCAGCATCGTCTGCGGGTACTTGGGCATACCGGCCACCAGCTCGGACAGCTTCCTGCCGCCACGCTTCATGACGGCAAGCACCTGCAGGGCCGTGATCAGGCCGTCTCCGGTCGTCGTCTGGTCCAGCACGATCATATGGCCGGAGGTTTCGCCACCGATGACGCCGCCGCTCTTCTTGAGCTCCTCGAGCACGTAGCGGTCGCCCACGCTGGCACGATGGAATGCGATGTCCTGTTCTTCCAGGCCCAGGTTGCTCATCACCGTGCCGACGACCGGCCCATGGAGCCGTCCTTCCTCCTTCCATGCCGTCGCCAGCACGTACAGGATCTGGTCACCGTCGACGAGCTGACCGTTCTCGTCCACGAGCACCACGCGGTCGCCGTCGCCGTCCAGCGCAATGCCGATATCGGCCCCCACGGCAGGCACCGTGAGCTGCAGCAGGTCCGGTCGCGTCGAACCGCAGCCATCGTTGATGTTACGCCCGTTGGGCGAGCAGCCGATCGGGATGACCTCCGCGTTCAGGTTCGCCAGCGTGCGCGGTCCGACCTTGTAGCCCGCCCCGTTGGCACCGTCGAAAACCACTTTCAAGCCGTCCAGGTCCACCCCGTCGGGGAGCGTAGACGCGCAGAATTTCTCGTAGCGGACGAGCGCGGAATCGATGCGCTGCGCCTTGCCGAGTGATTGCGAATCGACGGTTATGGCGGCCTTGTCCAGGCTCGCCTCGATCGCCGCCTCGACTTCGTCGGTGAGTT
>JBNLBT010000212.1:0-842 GCA_050303435.1 Marinicellaceae bacterium | reverse complement strand
CCAAATCCTATAATGCGCGGCTAACTTCACCTCCACCCCGGAACAAATGCCATGCGTGTTATCGAGGAAGCCCTCACATTCGACGATGTCCTGTTGGTCCCTGCCCACTCCCAGGTGCTGCCCAAGGATGTCGACCTGAGAACCAAGCTCACCCGGGGGATCGAGTTGAGTATCCCGCTGATCTCCGCCGCCATGGACACGGTGACCGAGTCCCGTTTCGCCATCGCCCTGGCCTTGGAGGGCGGCATCGGTATCGTGCACAAGAACATGACACCGGAGCAGCAGGCGGGCGAGGTCAACCGGGTCAAGAAGTACGAAAGCGGGGTCATCCGCGAACCGATCACTGTCGGTCCCTACGTCAGCATCGGCGAGGTGGTGGAGTTGACCCGGTCGCACAATATCTCAGGCGTGCCGGTGGTCGATGGCAAGGAGCTGGTGGGTATAGTCACCGGCCGCGATCTGCGCTTCGAACGCAAGATGGACGACCCGGTGCGCAACATCATGACCCGCAAGGAGAAGCTGGTCACCGTCAAAGAGGGCGCCAGCCGTGATGAGGTGATGCAGCTGCTGCACAAGCACCGTATCGAAAAGGTGCTGGTGGTGGACGACAACTTTGAGCTGCGCGGCATGATCACGGCCAAGGACATCCAGAAGGCGAAGGACAATCCGCACGCCTGTCGCGACGACCAGGAGCGGCTGCGGGTCGGCGCCGCGGTGGGTGTCGGCGCTGGCACCGAGGAGCGGGTCGATGCCCTGGTCAAGGCCGGGGTCGACGTGGTCGTGGTCGACACCGCCCACGGCCACTCCCAGGGCGTGCTCGACCGGGTCGCCTGGGTCAAGAA
>JBNLBT010000211.1:0-846 GCA_050303435.1 Marinicellaceae bacterium | reverse complement strand
ACGTTGATGACTTTGCTCTCCGTCCTAGCACTCTACAGCAGAAAATGGTGCAGTTTGGCGACGACACCTACGGCGAGGAGAGAGCCATCAAGATGCTCTTCCGGTGCATCCCCAAGAAGTACAAGCAGATCGCTCACTCGAGTCTCTGCTGGACTTCTCCACGATGTCGATCGAAGAGGCGATAGGTCGCCTCAAGGTCGTTGATGGCGACGAACCACAACCTATCTCGGGGCCTATCATTGTCGGCGGGAAGCTACATCTCACTCGGGAACAGTGGGAGGCCTGCCAGGGTGACGGGAAGAAGGGGGAGTCCCCTCCCTCGACGGGTGGCCGCAAGCGCGGCAAACAGCACAAGGCGCGCGGAGGCGCCCAAGTCAGGGCGCGAGGACGTGCTGAGGGTAGTGCCCGCGGAAGTGCCACTGGCGGCGCTGCCGGCAACCAGAAGCCGGCATGAGATGGCGCCTGCCACAACTGTGGCAAGCTTGGCCATTGGGCCAAGGAGTGTCGACAACCACGACGCGGCCAGGCCCACGTCGCACAGGTGGAGGAGGAGGAGCCAGCTCTGCTCCTGGCACATGCAAGCATCGAGTTATCTCCAACGGCATCGGCCGCATCGGCTCTCCTCCACCTTGATGAGTCGAGAGCACACGCCCTCCTCAGCGACGGCTCCAGCAACGACAAGACTGACGGGTGGTGCCTCAACACCAACGCCACCCATCACATGACCGGTCGACGGGAGTTCTTCACTGAGCTTGACTCCGATGTCCGAGGCTCCGTCAAGTTTAGGAACGGCTCCAGCGTGGAGATCAAGGGCGTCGACTCCGTCATCTTCGCCGCCGAGTCTGG
>JBNLBT010000210.1:0-881 GCA_050303435.1 Marinicellaceae bacterium | reverse complement strand
CGTTTTCCGTGGTGCTGATGAAAAAGGCGCCGTCCGCCGGATTGATGTGCACATCGCCGATGGCCGCGCCCCGCAGGAGTTGGTTGATGGACTGCAAAGGCTGAACGGTGTTGTTTTTCAATTGCACCACGCCGCGGTCGGTGGCGAAGTAATCCAGCTGGGTCTGATGATTGAAACTGTGGGCGAAATACGTGGTGGCAGCAAACACGGCATCACTGGCCGGCAGGCGCTGAAAAGAGGCTGCGCCCGGGCGATAAAGAAACAAGCCGGATTCGGTGCCAACCAGCACTTCTTCAGGGCTTTTGCTGATGGCAAACACCGTCGGTATCGCCGGCGCAATCCCCGTCAGTCGGTCCACGGATTTGTTTTTGACATCCAGCCGGTTGAGCCCCTGGTTGGTGGCGACCCACAGGGCCTGCTCACCGGCCTGGCTGATGGATCGGATTTCAGGGTAGGAGAGGGTGTTCTCAGCCTCGCCCGCGCCGTAGTGTCGACAACCCGACGGCCCCAGGTGCACCACTCCGTTGGCGGTGCTCAGCCACAGATCCCGTTGCGCATCTTCATGCACATGATAGATGACGTTCGATTTGATGCACTCCAGTTCGTGCGGTTTCCCGGCGATGGCCCCAAATTGCAGCCTGAGTGCATGGGTGGTGTTCAGGTTGCCATCAAAACTGCCGAGAAACACGGCGCCGCCGGGTTCCACAAACAGCGACACAATCACATCATCAGACAAGGCCCCCAGGGTGTTCGGTTGATGGCGGTGACGGGTGATTTCGCCGTTTTGCAGGTTCAGCACAAACACGCCCTGGGTCAAACTGCCAATCCACAGCCTGCGATCGTCCGACGCCAGGCTTAAAATGGTGTCTTCGGGCAAGCCG
>JBNLBT010000209.1:0-1009 GCA_050303435.1 Marinicellaceae bacterium | reverse complement strand
AATAAAATGGCAGCATTTTCCCCATATCCCTTGTGCATATAGTTGGGTTACATGGAATCTCATTCTTCCCTTTTTCTCAAACCATCAGATGGTGAACACAAGGAACAGCCAGTGCAACGGCCAGCCCAGCAACAACAACAGCAACAACCACAACAACAACGCTCACCTGGAGCAACTACTCACCACCCAAACTCAGCTGATGCAAGCCATGTTGCAGACCCTCAATAGCATGCAGCCCAACCAGCAGCAAGTACCCCCACCTCCACCACCGCACCAGTCTCGTTTGGCGGAGTTCCTGCGAACTCACCCCACCACCTTCTCTCAGGCTAAGGATCTCATGGAGGCCAAAGATTGGCTCAAGGGGATAGAGAAGAAGCTCGTGATTGCCCAATGCATGGATTGCGAGAAAGTTCTTTTTGCAGCACACCAGCTCTTTGGTATGGCAGCAAATTGGTGGGAGACATACTGTAACACCCATGCAGATGTTGACTCCATCATGTGGAACAAGTTCAAGGCTCGTTTCCGTAACCACTATGTACCCCACGGCACCATGAAACTGAAGAAGGAATTCACTAATCTGAGGCAGGGCAGCATGATGGTCAATGAGTACCTCAACTCATTCATTCAGTTGTCAAGGTATGCCCCTGACGACATCAACACCGACGAGAAGAAGCAGGATGTGTTCCTGAACGGATTGAATGATGACAATCAATTCCAACTGCTCAACACCGACTACGCTGATTTCCAGCACGTGGTCGACAAGGCCATCATTGTTGAGAACAAGATCCGGGAAATGGAAAAGGATGGCAAGAGGAAAGTGCCATTCTCTGGACAATCTTCGGGGAGTAACGTTAGGCCTCGCTTCGCGCAGCCTAACCAGCTTTTCAAGCCACTCCCGATGAAACAGCCACCAATGCCAATGTCCCGCTCTCAGTTTCCGACGCAGCGGCCGAACTTTCAAGCCCAACATCCGAACTTCCAGACGCAGAGGCCTCAGCAGCAACCACCT
>JBNLBT010000208.1:0-1326 GCA_050303435.1 Marinicellaceae bacterium | reverse complement strand
GACAGCAACAGCGTGGGCACCGCGGATTCAGGCGCGCGCCGGAACATATCGCCAAGGTCCAGCTCAGGCGCCGCATCGGTCAAATGGTAGGTGAAATTCAGCCAGTCGCCGAGCAGGGCGGTGCGCGCCTGTGAGGCGATCAGGCGCCGTCGCTCAACGCCCATGCCGGAAGCCAGATCCATGGCCACCGGCATGGCGCGAAACTGGATCGGTTGATGCGGCTGCAGGTACTTTTTCACCACCGCAATCAGCGGCGCGGTGAACCCGGCGTCCACCGCCTGGTACAGCGCCAGCACCTGCAGGGCATTGCGTGGATCGGCGATGCTGGACGCCGTGAACTGTTGCATGTGACGGCGCTGCAGAACAAAAGTCCACGTCGCGTCGTCTTCTCCCGGTATGTTCAGCTTTAAAGGCGCATCGTCCAGTGCCGCGTGCACCCGTTTGAGCAAGGCCGGCACCTCGCCAATGTCTGTGCCATTGGCCGCCGCGGCCTGCTGCAGGCGGGCAAAATAGGCGTCGGTGCGGGCCGGCAGCTTGATCGTCTGCTCCAGCCCCTCGGCGCTGGCAATGATCACTTTATGAATCTGTGCATCGATGTCCTTAAGTGCCGCCAGGGCCAGGTGCGAGCCGTAGGATATGCCCCACAGCACCAGTTTGTCGGCGCCCAGATGTTGCCGCAGGGCCACCAGATCCTGTACGCTTTCGCGGGTGTTGTAGCCGCCCACATCGACGCCTGAATTGCGCCAAAAGGCCAAACAGTCCCGCAACGCCAGGCGGTGCAATTCGGTGTATTCGCTGTCGGGCACCGGCCGGTCCGTGGGCACGGTGTGCGCGGAAATGCACTCGGGGGTGTCGTCGGATGCACCGGTGCCGCGCTGATCCAGCGCGATCACGTCGCCAAATTCACGCAGCGCCATGAACAGCGCGTAGCGGCTGCGGTATTTGGCGGTGTCAATGCCGGATCCGCCCGGACCGCCGGCCAGATACACGATCGGCGGGCCGGCGTTTGGGCCGGTGGCCGGAAAGCGCACGTAGCGCAGCGTGAGCGTTCGGCTGGATGGCTTGCTGCGATTTTCCGGCACCGTGAAGTGGCCGCTGAAAGCCGCGGTGGTCTCGCCTTTGGAGGTTGTGAAGGTGATCGCCTCTTCGCCGTTGATGGTGGCGGCCTGAGTCTGCATGGCGCCCAGCAGGGCAAGGATTGACAAAAATCGCATGCGCTGATTTCCTGAATTTGATTGACCGGCAGCGTATCACGGACTCAACGCCTGTGATCGATCGGATCGGTCAGCGGCGCTGGATTTTCGTTGAACGGTGTTGGCAAATTCC
>JBNLBT010000207.1:0-1536 GCA_050303435.1 Marinicellaceae bacterium | reverse complement strand
AAACGCACGCTGACGCGCCAACACGCCGGCGACAAGGCCGCCTATCAGCGCGGCAAGGCGGCGTTCTACCAATCGCTGCTGGCCGAGCAGACGATCCGTGAGGTGTCCGATGCGCCGTGAGGAGCGCGTCCGACAAGCCGCTCAGCAAACCGATTCCTGGCGCCTGCGCTGGCGCGGGCGGGTGCTGTTGATCGCGGGGGTGTTGCTGCCGCTGCTGGTGCATGGCTGGCTGCTGTGGGCTTTGCCCAAGTTTGCTGAAATGTATGCCCGGCTTGAAATCCCTTTGCCGGACTTGACTGAGTTTGTTTTTCAACACCGCCTCTGGGTGGTGGCCCCTCTGTTGATCGCGGGGGTGCCGCTGGCGGGTTGGTTTGAATCGCGCCTCAGCGCCGCCGCGATGCGCCTGATGCAGGGCCTGGCGGTGTTCAATTCGGTGTTGGCGCTGGCCATCCTGGGTGCGGTGATGGTGGCCTTGTACTGGCCCTTGCACCGCGTGGGTGTTTGAGCGCATGCGCCGTGCTGGTTGAGGCATGAATTCAGAAGGCAAAAAACGTCCGATCTTGTCACTGGTGGGCCTGATGCAAGTGGGCTGTCTCGGGGTGGCCTTGTGCACCCTGGCGCCGCACCTGGCCCGCCTGCACTGGGCCTTGGATCTGTTGTCCAGTTTCAGGTTTCAGTACCTGCTGCTCTCGAGTGTGTTTTTCCTGTTGTTTGTGCTGGCCAGGCATCGCGTGTATGCCTGTCTTGCGCTGACATGTGCCGCCATCAACGCGGTGTTTGTCTGGCCAGTCCTGTTTTTCGATGCCGGTCAAACGACGCATGCGACGCAGCGACTTAAACTGTTTCATGCCAATGTCTACAGCGCCAACGACCAATACCCCGAACTCATCCGGCAGGTCCTGAAAGAGAACCCGGATGTGCTGGTGTTGCAGGAAGTGAATGCACGCTGGATCAACGCCCTGAAACCACTCAAGACTCATTACCCGCATCACATCGAGTTGCCCAGGAATGACAATTTTGGCATGGCCATTTACTCTCACAGGCCATTCATAAGCCAAGGCATTGATGACGGTTCTGATTTCGATGTGCCGAGCATCGAATTTGAGATTGATGTGGCCGGGCAGGTCGTGCGCATCATCACCGCGCACCCGCCGCCACCGGTCAATCGCTTTTATCTGGACATCGGCCAATCCCAGTTTGCACGCATTGCAGCGGCGGTGCAGGACAGCGACGTGCCAAACATTGTGATTGGCGACCTCAACACCACGGTCTGGTCGGCCGAATACCCCATCCTGACAACCGGCACCGGCCTGGTCAATGCCAGCAGCGGCCATGGATATATCCCCACCTGGCCGACCCATCTGTTGCCGCTGATGATCCCCATCGACCATTGCCTGATGTCCAAAGAATTCACCGTGCTCGACATCAGAACGGGCGAAACCTTTGGTTCGGATCACTGGCCGCTGATCGTCGAACTGGGATTATGAACGCTCAGTTGATTGGGGTCATTTGGGTTTGAACCATTTGACCTTTTCT
>JBNLBT010000206.1:0-1646 GCA_050303435.1 Marinicellaceae bacterium | reverse complement strand
AGCGCCAGACAAAACGCAGTCCCTGTCCGGCAATTGAGTAATCGATTCCTATGTAGAGGGCTTCAAAGGAGTCCGGGTCAATGCTGCAGGAGTATTTGAATCCCCCGGTGGCGCTGTCGTCTGGCAGCGTGGTGGCAATGTTGGCCGGGGTCAGGTCCAGAACGGTTTGCGTTGCAAAAGTCAGACCGTTGGCACTGGCCGACCGTCGTGAGCCCCCGTTTCCGGTCGTGCCGTCAAAATCGTCCACAGAGATACCAAACCCGCCCAGCAGATTGTTCAGCAACGCCACATTGGCTGGTTGAAAACCGCTGCCGTCGTATTCCCACCACTTGATGGTCAGGCTGGTGATCTGGCTATTCGCGTCGGTGTCCACTCTCAGACTGGGTATGAAAATCTTCGGGTTGCTGTTCGTGTCCACGGGCGAACTGAATTCATAGCGAAACTGTCCCTCAGAGGTCCATACCGTCGACGTGGCGGGATCGGTACGTCGCTCCAGAGTCCAGAACCCTGACGGATTTCCAGAGATGAGATCCTGGTCACCGGTAACAAACTGCAGCAGCCAATCCGATCCATCCACGCCTGCCGAGTCGTCGCGGACATAGATGCCGACATTGGCACTGCCGCCGGTGATCGTCGAGTTCTTGAAGCAATCCACACCGCTGCCGTTTGCACTGACGGTGCCCAGACCGTCACCGGTCTGCATCGGCGTGGTGGCGTTGAACACGGTTGGCACACTGCCCTCGACAGCCGTTACGTTGCCGGGCGGTGTGAGTCGATATTCCACGCCAGCCGCGTCACCGGGTGTCGCGGAACCGATAGCGCAAAGGCTGGCAAATTCACTGTCGTCATATTTGTCCGCAAGATCGAAATAGATCTGGTATCCGCCGTAGCTGGTTGCGCGATTGTCGCCGGCGGCTGCCAGGTCGTGATCACCCTGAAAGGCGTGGCTTAGCCGGCCGGACACACAGACTGCAGGATCGACGCTGAAGTCGCAGTTGCGCAACAGGTCTTCAAGCGCCTTGAACATGTCATCCAGTTTGGCGATGGTCAGCAACTGGGCCGCACTCAAAGTGACATTGGTGGCCAGAGAACCCACCGTGGTGGTGGCAGCGCCAGTGGAAGGGTCTACCGATCCGACGTCCAGGGAATTGCTGGAAAAGGCGCTGATCGGCAGGTTGATCAATCCATTGGTGGCATCACTGAGTTCAATAGTGCCTACGGGTGTCGTGCCGTCCATCAACACCAGAATCCAGTCGACCTCAAATACATCGTCGGGAGAAAAACCCTGGTTGTAGAGCCCGGGATAAACTGCCGCCACTTCGGGTGCGGTAATGCTCTTGCCGAGCGACAGCTCGAAGTTTCCACTGGCGTCGAGCATCGCCACTTCCCGCAACAGGATATTGATGGGATCCAGCTGTGAGCCCTGCATTTTTGTAATTGGTATGGCCCAGATGCGGTCGGGTGTCCCTGCCGCCTGGGCGGCAATCCGCCCCATCGCGGGCGCCGCGCCACCCACCAAGCCCGTGACGTTGACGTTGCCGGCTGCGTTTGGATCAGGAGTGCTGCCTCCGCCTCCACCGCCGCCGCCACCGCAGGAAATCAGAACCAGCGTGCCGCAAACAGCGGCGGCCACGCGTAACCGTGCC
>JBNLBT010000205.1:0-1744 GCA_050303435.1 Marinicellaceae bacterium | reverse complement strand
AACTGCTGGAATGCCCACTGCAATCGCTCGGCGCCGAGTCGCATTTCTTTGAGCTCGGCGGGCATTCCTTGCTGTCGGTGCGCCTGGTGACACGCGTGCAGGCGGAGTTCGACGGCCAAATCGGCGTGCGCGATGTGTTTGAATGTCCACAGCTGCAGGCCCTGGCCGAGCGCATTGAAGGCACCACCGGAGCGCAGCTGCCGCCGATTGAACACGTGGACGCAGAGGACGGTCTGTGGCCGGCGTCCTTCGCCCAACGGCGTTTGTGGATGATCGATCGGCTGGATGGCGCCAGCGCGCAATACAACATGGCCGGACTGCTGCGGGTTGAAGGCCGCCTGGATCTGGCGGCGGCCGAATCCGCTTTCAGGCAAGTGATTCAACGGCACGCGCCTTTGCGCACGGTGTTTGCACTGCACGGCGATCAATTGATGCAACGCCCCAGGCCGGATTTTGAATTTACCGTGGAGCAGCTGGATTTGAGCGCGCTGCCGGAACCGGAACAATCGCAGGCACTGGAAGCGGCGCTGGATCAATGGACACTCACGCCGTTTGATCTGACGCAAGACACCTTGCTGCGGGTGTGTTTCGCGCATTTGTCCGAGCAGCAAGGCGTGCTGTGCATCAACGCGCACCACATTGCCTTCGACGGCTGGTCAATTGCGGTGCTGTTGCGTGAGTTCAAAACCCTGTATCAAACAGCGCGCGGTGCTGCGCTTGACGCTTTGCCTGAATTGTCCGTGACCTATCCGGATTACGCGGTGTGGCAACGGCGCTGGCTGGAAGATGAGCGCACTGCCAGTCAACTGGCGTATTGGCGGGAACAATTGCATGAACTGCCGGCGCTGCATTCCCTGCCACTGGATTTTCCCCGCCCCGAACAACAGAGCCACAACGGCGCCAATTACACGGTCACACTGGACCACGCGCGCCTGCAGGCGCTGCAGCACCTGGCGCTGGATCATGGCGTGACGGTGTTCATGTTGTTGCACGGACTGTTTTCACTGGTGATTTCACGCCACGCCAACAGCATCGACGTGGTCATTGGCACCACCGTGGCCAACCGCGCGCACCCGGGTCTGGATGATCTGATCGGTTTCTTTGTCAACACCCTGGTGCTGCGACTGGATTGCGCCAACAACCCGTGCTTCAATGAATTTTTGCTGCAAGTCAGAGAAACCCATCTGCAGGCGCAAAGCCATCAGGATGTGCCATTTGAACACCTGGTTGAGCAGTTAAATCCCCAGCGCAGTCCGGCCCACAGCCCGCTGTTTCAGGTGATGTTCAACATGAACAACAACGCCGGCGAAACATTGCAGCTGCCTGAATTGCACCTGCAGCCCATGCGCAATGAACGCGTGGTGGCCAAATTTGACCTCAGTCTGTACGCGCGCGAGACCGTGCAGGGGCTGGAATTGACCTTTGAATACAACACCGACCTGTGGCGCGAGCAACGCATGCACTGGCTGGCCGATTCATTGTTTGCTGCCCTGGATGCGGTGCTGGTGGATGAGCAGTTGCGCATCGATGATTTGCCGATGGTTTCCAGCGGTGTGCGGCGCCAGCAACTGCGGGTGCTGAATGGCGCCACGCAGGCGTATCCAGCCGCTCACACCTTGCATCGCCTGCTGGAAGATCAGGTCAAAGCCACGCCCGAGCGCATCGCGGTGGAATTTGAAGGGACGCAGCTGAGCTACGCGGCTTTGAACCGCCGCGCCAACCGGTTGGCGCACTCCCTGCGCAT
>JBNLBT010000204.1:0-1777 GCA_050303435.1 Marinicellaceae bacterium | reverse complement strand
CCAACAGGTTGAACACCGCGGCAATGATTAAAATGACTCCAGTTGCGACGCGCATAGCGATCTCCTCTTTTTGGTTGATATTAGAATTGTCAGCGGATGAGGGGTCGATCCATGACTCACAAAAAGAAAACGCTTTCGCTGGACTGTGCCAGAATGCGTGGGGTATTGATGCCCCGATCGTCCCCGCCCCAAAACCATCGTATTACAATGCCGCGATGCTGTCAATCGTGTTCCCCGGCGCCGCGCGGTGTTGCGCCGGGGAATTCGCGGACAGCGATTTGCCTGCGATCAATCAATCCGCGCTTGCCGGCGCAAGGGTCGGCACAGCGCCCATGGAACGCGCCGCGAAAATGGCCATCGCACCGCCGGCCAGACCGACGAGGTTGGTCACCCCAAAGCCGGTGATCAGCACACCGATCACTTCGGCGAGTATGGCGATGCCTCCGGCCGCCAGAATGAACGTGGCTTTCTTGCCAGTGAACAGAAACACCGCACCGGCGATCAGAACACCGACTGAAATCAGCAAAAACACACCAAAGGCCAGCAGACCCACGCCGGTGGCACCGGCATCGGCTTTGATGCGATCCACTTGAGCCTGCTGCTCATCGGTCAACTGGCTGCCGCCCATCTGCTCCTGCACATAGGCTGAATCCACCGCGCTGGACATGCCCTGGGACGCGGCGCCGCCGGCCAGGTAGCCGAACGCGGCAATCAAGTTAAACAGGGCGGCAACGATTAAAACAACTCCACTTGCAATGCGCATATCAATCTCCTCTTGAAATCCAAAATAGAAAAATCCCGGTGCCGCTGCCGGCCAGGGTGTGGCCCTGCAAACGACCCAACGCGTCAACGCGTGCACACGCGGTGCAGCGAGTCGACATGGGCATTAACAACTCAAAGAGACAAAACCCGACAATTTTTTTACCGGCGGGTGGATTGCGCCGGGCTGCCCAGGCAGGCGAACAACAGCGCATTGCAGGCCAGACACATCATCAGTGTGACCAGGTCGTGGGAGATGAAATGCGCGCCGCGCAATTGCTGGCCGATGCCAAAGAACAGACCCAGGGCCAACGCGGTGAAAAAAGCCGCGCGGGCCCATTCGGGGCGGTGGCGGCGGAGGAAAAAGTAGGCGCTGAACCAGGCGTAACCGGCGCTGGCGTGACCGGCCGGAAAGCAATGCATGGACGGTCGCATGGCCAGCGGGTAGTCCCACCACGGCGCAAAGGGTCTTTCGCCGCCGAATTCAATCAGATCCCAGGGGCAATCGGCCTCAAACCAGTGTTTCAGTCCCCAGGCCAGAATGCCGGTGGCGGGCATGGCAATGAGCATCAACAGGAAGTCGCGGCGCACCGGCGCCGGCGCGCGGCGCACGCGGATCCAGAAAAAGCACAACACCAGCCAGGCCAGAATCGAAAGCGGTTTGCCGACGCGGTGCATCAGCGTGGAGGTGATGAAATGATGACGCCATGCCCAGCCAGTCTCGCTGGAATAAATCTGCCCGGCCAACCAGTGGTCCAGGCCGGTTTGCCACACCAGCCACAACAGCCCGGCGGCCAGCAGCAGCGTGTACAGCGGCAAGCGCTCGATGGCGGCCGCGTTCGCCGGACTCATCCGCCGATGAGACGGATCACCAACATCAGACCGGTGGCCATGAGCGCCAGTGCGCACAGGGAGACGGCGTGTGGTTTGATCAATTTGTTAAACTCTTTCATCCGGTGACTCATTCGGTGGTTGATGGGCGGCACGCACGGAACAGATCCAGTTCGGGCCGATAAAA
>JBNLBT010000203.1:0-1827 GCA_050303435.1 Marinicellaceae bacterium | reverse complement strand
CGCTTTGCGCAGCACCCGGGGCTTGTTGTTCCTGGTGTTTTTTGGCGCCATCTGGCTGTGGCTGTTGTGGAAGCTCGGTCAGGGCAGCGCCCGCTGGATGGCCAATCCCGAAGGCAGCTGGCTGATCGCCTGGTTGTTTGACGCTGAAATCGCGCGCGCGCTGTTCAGTCAGCGGGCGCCGACGCTGTCTGCGTTTTATCTCTTGGCCATGTCCACACTGCCGATGTTTGTGCTGTTCGCCGCCAGCGACCAGACCGCCAACGACATCGGCAACAAATACCTGAGATTCCTGATGCCGCGCTGTTTGCGCAGTGAACTGTATCTGGCGCGCCTGCTCGGCGCTTGCGTGCTGGTGGCCGGGGCCTATGCTTTGATTGGCCTGATCGCTCTGGGCGTGACGCTGATGGTCGACGATCCATCGGCCGCCGCGGTGCTGCCGGATGGGCTGCTGGTGATCGCCTCCCTGGTGATTTACGCGTTGCCTTTTGTGGCACTGATGTCGCTGTGTTCGGCGGTGGTCGGTTCGGCCGCGCTGTCGGCTCTGATCGGCTTCAGTGTGTACGTCACCCTCGGCGTCATCATTGCCGTGGTCGGCATCCGCGCAGACTCAGCCGCTCAAGTGTTGAGCTGGTTGTTGCCCAGCGCCAGCAAGGGCTGGTTCCTCAAATTGCATTGGGGCAGCCTGCCGGTGGCCACGCTGTTGAGTCTGGCGTACACCACGGTGTATGCATGGCTTGGCTGGCTGGTGTTTTCCCGACGGGACATCTGACATGACCGAGGCCGTGATTCAAACCAGCAACCTGGGTAAATCCTACAACAACCGCCCGGCATTGCAACAGATCAATCTGCGCATCGAACGGGGCGTGACCACCGGACTGGTGGGGCCCAACGGGGCTGGCAAGACCACCTTGTTTTCCCTGCTGTGCGGATTTCTTAAGCCCACCACCGGTGAAGTATCGGTGTTGGGCCGGCCACCCGGTCATGTGGACTTGTGCGGGCGTGTGAGTATATTGCCGCAGGACGCGCAGTTGCTGAAAACCATCGCGATTCGCAAACAATTGGCGATGTTTGCGGAACTGCAGGGTTTTTCCGGCGCAGCCGCCGATCAGGAAGCCCTGCGCGTTCTGGACGCGGTCAATTTAAAATCTTCCGCGGAACAGACCATTGAACGCCTCAGCCACGGCATGCTCAAACGCGTCTCGATTGCTCAGGCCTTCATCGGTCAACCGGAGGTCATCCTGCTGGATGAACCCACGGCCGGACTGGACCCCGGCACCGCCGATGGCATCAAACGCCTGATCCGTCGCCTGAGTGGCCAGGCCACCGTGGTGATCACATCACACAACCTCGAAGTGATTGAGGATTTGTGCCAACAAATCATCATCTTGAACAAAGGCCGACTGCATTCTCACGGCGCGGTGTCCGATCTGGTCGACCGCACCGCACGCGTCACCCTGCGCCTGGAGAGCGATGCCAGCGAGATTTTGTGTGATCGCATCCGCGCCTTGCCACAGGTCACCGAAGTGACCCCTGGGCCCGCCGGCAGTCACCGCTTGCTGGTGTGTTTTGCGCAGCAGAATTCCCAGCACCTGGAAATTGAACTGCTCAAATGCCTGGCTGACAACAACACCCCCTATCGCGAGATCATCCGCGGGGAACTTCTGCAGGATTCGGTGTCCAAACAACTGGATTGAACGCGCTGCAGCGCAAAAAAAATGGCTCAGCGCCCGCTGTGTTCTCTCAACGCCTGCTCACGTTCTGTTGCAAATCCCAGTTTCTTGATCACCCACAGCGCCGGACAAATGCGCGTAAACGCCGCCTGGATCA
>JBNLBT010000202.1:0-1842 GCA_050303435.1 Marinicellaceae bacterium | reverse complement strand
GGTTGCGAAAAGTTTTTCCAGTCGCGATTCAAATCCACCCCGGCGGCGTTGTGCCGCCAATGCCCCAGGGCCACGCCGTCCGGATTCATGTTCGGCACCACCATCAGCTTGAAACGCGCACGGAATGAACGGCTCAACGGATCGTCGGCCAGCAGCGTTTCGCTGAAGGCCCGCAAGGCCAGCGCGCCGGGCACTTCCGGTGGATGCTGACGACCGATCAGCACCAGCCACTCGGCGGACTCCTCGTCCGCTGCATCACTGATGAGCGCATGCAATGGCCGACGCTGGGTGGAATGGCCCAGTGTCTGTAGCGACATCCCGGATGCACAGGCCTGTTGCGAAAGCCACAACATGTGGTCGGTGTTGTCGATGATTTCCTGTGCTGCGATGCGTGCCGTCTGCGGTCCGACTTCAACCTCAAACCACAGATCACCGCCTGAAAAACGGTGCGGCAATGATTCCCAGGGGCCGCCTGCACGGCTGATTTTGGGGCGATAGCGCGCCTGCGTGCGGGCAAAATCCAACTGCAGGCGAATGGTCATGTTTTGATTCGCCTGCACACTGAACGCGTACCACGGACTGGGGTTGACCGGCTCGTCCTCCGGCCGCACCTGCAATCGGTAATGGTGCGCAGATGCGGCCTGACATTCGCTCAGCCGAGCGCCGGGGAAATCGGCATTGAATTGCACCTCGGGGAAATCGCACGCGAGCAGCGGTGCGGCAGGATACAGCCCGCCGCACACACCGCCGATGGCAAGAAGTGCCGCGCGTTTAAACACACCCCACCGGGTGGCTTTCAATGCCGTGTATTTGCCATCAGAAATTCTTGCGCAGGCTGACATACCAGTAACGCCCGCGGTTGCTGTGCACGTTTGAGAAATAACCAAAACTTTCATCCGCAAGTGGCGGATCTTCATCGCTCAAGTTGGTCACGCCCAGGCGCACCCGACTGTCGGCCAGCCAACTGCTGCCATAGATGCGGCGGTCAACAAACACATCAATGGCATCGTAACTGGCGATCGGCAACAAGCGGGTTTCGCCATCCACCGTGGCGGTCACTGAGGTTTCCGAGAATCCGCTGATGTAGCGATACACCGCACCGAATCCCCACAGCTCACCCTGCCAGCGCAGCGACGCGCGCCCGCGCCATTCGGGGTTGCCGTCCATCGCCAACAGATCGCCCACGCCCGGCACCACAATGTCGGCCGGGGTGGCCGGATTGCCGGCGTCCTGCGCGGCAATCACCAGAGCGGAGATGGGGTCGGCCTGTTGCTCAAATTTTTTCAGTTGCGCGGCGTGCAATGACAGCGTCCAGTCGCCAATGTCGGATTCGATGTCCCACACCAGCGAATAGTCGACGCCGCTGGCGGTGCGCGGACTGAGATTCTGATACTGGTTGTTCACCTGAATCACTTCGTTGTCAACCGGGTCGCGGATCACCGCCGGATTGAAACTGCCCTGGGAACGCAGCAGTGAATCGTACAGCAGGTGCGTCTGGCTGTTGAGGATGCCGACCACGCCGGTTTGTTCAATGCGCCACCAGTCAACGGTGATGGTCACATCGTCGTGCGGTTGCAGCACCAGACCCAATGAACGATTTTCGCTGTCTTCCGGCTCCAGGTCGCGGCTGCCGCCGCGGATTTCCACCACCGTATAAGAGCCGTCCACCACCGGGTCTTCGCGGGTATTGGCGCGCTCAACGCCATCGGAAAACACCTGCGGCAGATTGGGCGCACGGAAACCTTCTGAATAGGATCCGCGCAATGCCAGCCAATTGTTCATTTGCCAAAACAGCGCCAACTTCGGCTTGAGCGCATCGCCGATGTCTGAAAAGTTCTCATA
>JBNLBT010000201.1:0-1898 GCA_050303435.1 Marinicellaceae bacterium | reverse complement strand
AGCCGGCTTCAACACCGGCGCGGTTTACGTTTACGACAAGAGTTCAACGCCCTGGCAACATGTGCAAACTTTGTTGCCTCACGGCAATGCTTTAGAGTGTGATTTTGGCAACAGCATGATTTTGAAGGGCGATTTACTTGCTGTATCTGCTGCAAATGATTCCACAACAGCTGAAGAGGCCGGCGCAGTCTATATTTATCGGTATGAGAACGACCAATTCACAGAGGTGGACAAGATATTTGCGGCGGATGCCGTTGCATACGACGAATTTGGCTCAAGCGTCGCCATCCATGACAACGTGGTGTTTGTTGGGGCTCCTGGACGTGACGACACATGGAGAGATACCGGCGCAGTTTATGTGTTCACGCCACAACAATCCGGCTGGCAACAGCAGATGAAACTGCATGCGCTGGATATCTATGAAGACGATGCTTTTGGAATCAGCATTGATGTAAATGACAACTGGCTCGTTGTCGGCAAACGTGCGCGGGTTTATGTATGGCACAATGATGAAACATTCACCTTTTCAAAACGCCTTTACATCAACGATGTGCCCTCATTTGGTCGGCAAGTGGTGCTGAACGACGCCAATGATCTGCTGGTTTCCGCAAACAGTTACGGCTTCACAGGGGCCGTCATTCATTATTTATTTGATGGCACCGATTGGACACAGCAATCCATTGTTTGGCCCAGCACTCTGCATAATTCACAAGTGTTTGGCGCGGCATTGTCTTGGCAAAATGATCATTTATTGATCGGCGCTCCGTATTTTGATCAGAAGGGTGAAGACAGCAGCGGCGCGGTGTATTTATTTAAAAAAACAGAAACCGGTTGGCAAGAAAAAGCACGGATAGCGGATCTGTCTCCCGCCGCCCGCGATTACTTCGGTCATGATGTGAGCTATTCTTCTGATGGCTTTGCGGTCATATCATCCATGTACAAAGACATCCATGGCACCAATTCCGGCGCGGTCTATCTGCTTGATGTAGCCGAGATCATCTTCAGTCAGGGATTTGATTGAATCAGCGCCAATCAATACATCAAGGACTACACCTATGATTCAAAACGCAATGAGAAAGAGTGAGTAGATTGAGAGGAGAATTGATATGAAAAGATGGTTTGTTTTGGCATTGGTACTGAGTATTAACATGCCCATGGCTTGGGCATTGGACGCGCCGCATGAAAGCGCTGTGGAGGAATCGCCCCGTGTGGTTTTTGAGATTTCGCGTGAGCAGTTGCAACGCGCCGGAGACATCAATATCGCGCAAATGTTTATTTTGATGGGATCGGGCTTGCCCTTCCCCGAACCGGGCACACCGCACGCCGAGGTATTGGCGCTGTTGCAGAACAGCGAAAATACGGTGACTGAAGTCCGCGACGATGTGATTGTTGTGCGCACTGATCAGACCGAGGCACTTAAAAAGGATGGCAAGGCATTTATTACACGCTATCATTTTGAAAACGGGCTGTATGTGAAGGGACCTGTGCCGGATCAGATGGATGCGATGAATGATGCGAAAATCACCATCACAGGTAAAAAGGTCGATTGACCACAGACCCGGTCCACCCGCCCCAACCGCTCACGCCGCAGAGGCGACCGTTCGCGCCGGTGGGTGTTTGCTTGGGGGCGCGGATGGAGGACAATGCAGGATCATTTCATTTCAACTCCGAGCAACGATGCAAACCCGAGCGAAACATCGCCAACAGCAACACACACCCAGTCGCATGGCGCGTGACTGGAGGGCGTGTGCGTCGGGTTGATCTTTTCGTTGCCATGAAAGGAGAAAACCCGGCCCGTGCCGGGTTTTTTTGTGCCTGGAGAAAACCAAGGGAAGACCAATGAATAACTACAAAGTATTTAAATCCGACAACAAGGTGATCAAAGCATGGGTTGATGG
>JBNLBT010000200.1:0-1899 GCA_050303435.1 Marinicellaceae bacterium | reverse complement strand
CACTGGTGTATGAAGACGAACGGCTGAGTTACCGTGAACTGAATCGTCGCGCCAACCGCCTGGCGCATGGCCTGCGTGCAGCGGGCGTGGGTGTTGAGACGTTTGTCGGGATTGGCATGAGGCGCTGCGTAGACATGGTGGTGGCGGTGCTGGGGGTGCTCAAAGCCGGTGGTGCCTATGTGCCGCTGGACCCCGGTTATCCAAAATCCAGATTGCAGTTCATTCAACAGGACGCGGCGTTAAAGTTTCTGCTCACCCAGAGTGATTTGGAGTCATTGTTTGCGTGTGCAGCGGATGTGCATGTTTGGGCATTGGATGCTGCACAGACGCGGCAGCAATTGACGGCTTTTGAGTCGAGCAATCCGTCGCGCTTGCCCGAATTGGACAGCGGCAAGCTGGCCTACATGATTTACACCTCAGGTTCCACCGGTCAGCCCAAAGGCGTGCTGATTGAACACCGCAGTGTGGTGTGTTTCCTCAGTTGGGCAGAGGGTCATTTCGCGGCACACGAACTGCACTGCGTGCTGGCCAGCACCTCACTGAATTTTGATTTGTCGGTGTTCGAGTTGTTTGTGCCGTTGACCACAGGGCATCGGTGCTTGCTGGTGGATTCGATTTTGTCGCTGCTGGAAGGCGATTGGCGCGACAGCGAAGTGAGTCTGATCAACACCGTGCCCTCGGGCATGGGTGCGGTTTTGGACGGCGGCGGTGTGCCGGCTTCTGTGGTGACAGTCAATCTGGCCGGCGAGGCGTTGAGCAAGACGCTGGTTGATCGGCTGCAAGCATTGTCAACGGTCCAGCGGGTGTTGAATTTATACGGACCATCGGAAGACACGACGTATTCGACCGGTTTGTCGATTGAAGCGCCGCTGCAATCGGCGCCGAGTATCGGCCGAGTGCTGAGCAAGTCCAAAGCCTATGTGTTGAATGACGATCAGCACCTGACGCCCTTCGGTGTGGCCGGCGAGTTGTATTTGGCTGGACCGTGTGTTGCCCGCGGTTACCTGAACCGGCCGGAACTGACACAGGCCCGTTTCATCGACAACCCGTTCAATGCACCGGCCGGAGAGCGAATGTATCGGACCGGGGATCTGGTGCGCTATTTGTCCGACGGTACGCTGGATTTCATTGGCCGCACGGATGATCAGGTGAAGATACGGGGTCATCGCATTGAGCTGGGGGAAATTGAACATCACCTGTCGGCCTGTCCCGGCGTTGAGTCCAGTCGTGTGATTGCCCGGGCGGATGATGAGGGGACCAAGCGTTTGTTGGCCTATGCGTTGGTGGCATCGTGCGAAGACCTGGATGAGACGGCATTTGTATTGCAGACCCGGGCGCGATTGCAAAAGGTCTTGCCGGCGTACATGCTGCCATCCTCGCTGGTGCTTCTGAAGGCTTGGCCCTTGAGTCCGAACGGCAAGATTGACATGCAGGCGCTGCCGGACCCGGACAACGCGCCGCTGCAAATGGACTACGTTGCACCGCAAAGCGCAACAGAGAAAGCGCTCTGCGGCATCTGGTCGGAGTTGTTGCAGCTGGAGGCCGAGACGCTCAGCATCACCGCCAACTTTTTTGAACTGGGCGGCGATTCGATTCTGTCGATTCAGGTGGTTTCAAGGGCCGCGCAACAGGGCATGCATCTGAGCGTGAAAGACCTGTTCGCAGCGCCGAATATTCAGGCCCTGGCCCAACGCGTTCAGTTGAGCACGCAGGTCGCCGCGCCGCAGTCGGCCAGCGAGGGCGTGTTGCAGTTGTTGCCGATTCAGCGGGAGTTTTTCAGCGACTGCAGCGCCATCGATCATTACAACCAATCGGTCATGCTGTGTACGCCGCATGACATGGACGCCCAACTGTTGGCTGCGCTGGTTGAGCATCTGTACCGGCGCCACGACGTGTTGC
>JBNLBT010000199.1:0-1904 GCA_050303435.1 Marinicellaceae bacterium | reverse complement strand
GGGCTGGCCGATTTAATCGCCGAATTCACCGCGCATTGCCGCGCGCAGGGCTGGAGCGCCAACGTGCTGGCTGAGCAGGCCATTTCACAGGCCGGCGGCGAGCCCTACAGCGCCAACCACTTCGGTGTCATGCAGCGGTTGATGGACACCGCGCAACTGAGTCTGAAAGGCGGGCGCATGCGACGGCTGCGCTATCAGGTTTCGAAATTTGCCGCGGTTGGCGCCGCATCGGTGGAAGAGTACCGCGTGGGCAGCGACGCCCGTGTTGACGCTGAAATCGTCGCGGTGATCGACGCCTGGGCGGCCGGCAAGCGCATGGTCAACCCCTACATACAAGACGTGCGTGCACGCATCCGCACAGGTCAACTCGGTGCCGGGCACCGGGTCTTCCTGACGCGGTTGGACGGTCGTTTGCAGAACGCCATTGTGATCACTGAACTGGCCGACGGCTCAGGGCACCTGATGGATCTGGAGTTTTACCGCCAGGACATGCCGCTGGGCGGACTGGAATTTGCCATCTGGCACATCGTGCAGACGCTGCGCGATGAAGGCGCGCGGGTGTTCAGCCTCGGCGCCACCTTCGGAATCATCCAGGGGGGCGAAGAACACGCCAACCCTCGGGTGACTGAACTGTTGCAGGATTTGCAAAACCAGGAAGCCTTTGACGGCCAGGGCAATCTGCAGTTTAAAAACAAATTCAGACCGCACAACACGCCGCTGTATTTGATTCGCCCGGCACAGGACGACGCGGCGCAGGTGGTCGATGTGATCATGCTGATCGCCGATCCGCAACCAGCCGATTCAGAGATCGGTGAAACCGCTTCAACGCATTGATTCAGGAGCCTCGACGCATGCACAATGAAACCGATCTGCCCTTGAGTTCAGGCCAACAGGGTCTGTGGCTGTTGCATCAGATGGACCCACAATCGGACCGCTACAACATGCCATTGACCTTCACCGTGGGCGGGGAAAGCGATGTGCACACACTGTCCCAGGTGTTCACGGCGTTTGTTGCCAGACACGCGCTGCTGCGCAGCGTGTTTGTGCCGCTGGACGGTCGCGTCGTGCGGCGCGTGCAACCCGTCCCTGATGTCAGCCTGACCGTTGTGGATGCCGCTGGGCAGGATGAAGAGACTTTACGCGCCACGGTGCGCACGCTGAGCGCGCAGCCGTTCGATCTGGCGCATGGACCATTGCACCGTGGCTGGCTGTTGCGCAGAGGCACCCACGCCGATGTGTTGTTGCTGAATTTTCATCACATCGTGTTTGACGGCGCATCGCTGCGCATTTTGTGCCGTGAATTCGGCGCCATACATGCCGGCTTGCAGGGGCGGGCTGAACCCTTGCCCGCGCCGCCGGATTTCAATGATTTTGTGCGCTGGCAGGCCGAGTGGTTGAACAGCGACGCCGCGCAGGCATCCAAAGCCCACTGGCTGCAGCAGCTTGAAAGCGGCGTCGAGGCATTGAATCTGCCACCCGATCTGTCTGCGGCTGAGGGCGCACCTGTGAGCGGTGAATACTACAAATTCGCCTTGCCCGACGCGTGGGTGCAACAGGTGCGCGCCATGGCGCAGCAACACCGTTGCAGTGAATATTTGATCTGGCTGGCGGCGCACGCGTTGTTTCTGGCCCGCTACACCGACCGCCGCCGCGTGCTCATCGGCACGCCGTCCATGGGGCGGCCGGACGCCGCCTTTGATGACACCGTGGGCTATTTCGTCAATCCGGTGCCGCTGTGCATTGAAATGGATCCGTCAGTCAGCTTTGAAGCCTGGTTGCCCAGCGTGCGTGAAACGGTTTATGGCGCATTGATGCACGCCGATTACCCCTTGCCGGAATTGATTCAGGCCCTGGGCGATTACAGCGCGCGCGGCGATGAACCGCTGTTTCAGAACAGTTTCGTG
>JBNLBT010000198.1:0-1913 GCA_050303435.1 Marinicellaceae bacterium | reverse complement strand
CCTTACATCTTGCGTAGGGGCAACCCCCTGTGGTTGCCCTGTCGAAACAACCACCACCGCATTCGGGCAGGTACAGGGGCCTGCCCCTACGCTGGCACAAAACATTTCGAATAATCGACACACACTTCGCAGCTGGGCGAGCGGCAAACATAGATCCCCTCTGACTCGCACAGCTGTTTGTAGAGGAATCGTTTCCACTTCATGTTCTTGTCGTTGCGCAAGGCCAGCGGCGCGAAATTGTCCAGCATCAGTTGCGACAGGTCGGCGCGGCTCCAGAGACCCAGGTCCTGCCACAGGTGATCGCTACCCAGACAACCGACGGTGACGATGCCGGCCATCCAGCTCTCCGAAGGGCTGACGCCACTACGGTGTTCCATCAACAGGCTGTGCAGCTCTTCCCGTTCGTCGTGACGATCAAACGCTAACGGTCGGCCAAGCCGCACCACCTGCTCGATATCGGTCCCGGGAAAATGCCGCGCCATCATCAATCGGAACGCCATTTCATCCAGTCCCAGCCAATCCGGCATCACACCCTGGCCGATCGACCAGGAGGCGATAATCTGCGCCAGATGCACCTCCACCAGTTCACCTCGGCGTGTCGCCATCAAGCCGACATACACCGACTCCAGCGATTCATCGTTTCTGAGTGCGCGTTGCATCATCCACCTCATATTCCACAACGATGTCCTCATCCCGGGGAAAGAACCGACAAGCCAGATGCCATTCACCGGGAACCCGCCGCTTCAGCGGCGGCAACCCTTTCAGTTTGCCCACCGTGCGCAGCGTCTGTTGTTCCTTCTCATCCAGGGGATAACCAAAAAACGTCTGTTCATCGGAATGCTTCACCCAGATGGCACAATTTCCGCACGCGCCTTCCCCGCACTCAAAGCGCAACGGAATCCGGTTGGCGCGGGCAATGGCTAGCAAGGTATCCGGCACGGAACCCAATACGGCGTACACCGTTTTGTCGGTGAAATCGGGGCTGGAAAAGGTAATTAACGGCATCCCTCTACTCCTGTCCGTTCATGTCGGCTTGACGGTACAGTCACCGATGATCTGCGCCTGGCAGGCGAGCCGATCATGCCGGCTGGCCATGTTCTCCTTCAGCACTTTCTCTTCCAACACCGAAGGCTCGGTGAGATTGTGCCAGCCCTCCTGCACATGCATCATGCAGGTGCCGCAATCCCCTTCGCGGCAACCGTAAACAATCCCGGCACCGATCTGTTCAGAGACCTCGATCACCCGCGTGCCGGCCGGCACGCTGACTGTCTTGCCGATATCTTCAAATGTAATTTTTGCTTTCGCCATTTGCGCTCACCTGTGAGAGTCAACACCGCTCCCGCAATCGGGAGCATCCCCATCCATCGGACAGGCGCTGAGATCCGATGGGTCATCCAACACAATACCCAGCGCCGCCAACACCGGGCCATTCACAAATCCCGACTGTCTGAGTTGCCCGTACTGCAACAGTGGCCGACGAATCAGCAGCGGCTCGACCAGCATCAGGTTCAATGCCTGGCGCGCACTCAGGGTGGCAATCTTGATCGCTCCCGATTTCACCGCCGGCGCAGAAGGGTTGAACCACTCCACCACCGGCTTGTTACCGAAAAACGGTCGCAGGGTTTCCGCCGTCCAAGGCTGACTCAGTAGGTTGCGCACGGCCGGTTGAACCCCCCGTGTGCGCAACAGCGCCTGCTGGTTTTGGTTACCGACACAACCCGGCTTTTCATAAAACCACAGCCGGTTCATGGCGTCCCACGCGGTAGCTGTTCATGCAGGGTGACCATCAACGCGGAGTTGCGTCGCCACACCCGCACCGGCAGATGGGTCCAGTCGGGTTGTGAATGGGTCGACCGGCGTTGCCGCGATTGCAGCCAACGCTGCAGCCAAAGCCGGCAGTGCTCAATTCTCTG
>JBNLBT010000197.1:0-1915 GCA_050303435.1 Marinicellaceae bacterium | reverse complement strand
ATGCGCCGGCTGGCATCGTGCGCATGAAGCACTGTTTTCACAACGACGTGTTATTCACTGAAATTGCGCGCACCGCGTCCTGCGAAGCCGCGCACCTCGCCCTGCCCCCGCACGCCCCCCGCGCTGCGGCCACTGCGCCGTTGCCTAAAAATGAACGGGGCGCGCGTTTTGAATTCCCCGGCAGCACGCGCGTTGAGACGCATTTGTGCCGCTTGCATGAAAAAGACGTGCGCTACATCGAAGACTGATGGTGTCCATGCACGCCTGCAAGGCCTTCAATGAAGAGCGCGTGCGAATGCATTAACTTCCGTCGCCGTGCAACCATTGAAGCTGTTATTCTTGAGCGTCGCCTGGCTGTTGTTGCCTCAGCACAGCCAGGCGTTGCGCTTTGATCAACCAGAAATCAACGACGGCTTTGGCAACCGCACCATCTGGGCAATGGCCCAGGATCACAACAAATACATCTGGCTGGCGACCACGCAGAACGTCCTGCGCTACGACGGCTACGCCTTTCAAGCCATTGAAATCAATGAACAGGTTCGCTACAAAAAACGCACGGTGCACGTGGATCAGGGCAATCGCCTGTGGATTGGCACCGGTTTGGGCGAACTGTACAGCCAGGCCAACGGCCGACTGACCTCACACGGCACACTCGGCGGCACAGCAAGCTCGGCTCAGGCGGGCAAACCATGGGCCATTCATCAAATCACTTCTATTAACGACACCGTGTACCTGGCCACGCAGAACGGCCTGTACAGCCACCGCATCGGCACACATGAATTCACGCCATTTGAAGGCATTGAGGGCGCGGTGCGAAGCGCGTGGGTGAAAGACGCCGAAACCTTGTACATCACGCTCGGCAACGCATTGCTGCAGCTGAACCCGCGCAGTCACGCAAGACGGATTGTGCACAGCTTCGCTGCGGATGAAATGCCGCGCGTGCTCCATCCCGCGGATGAGGGCGCTGTGTTCGTTGGCACCAATCGGCACCTGTACCGCGTTGACACCGCCGATGGCGCAACCACTCAGGTGGCCGGCTTGCCTGAAGACACCATTCTGTCTCTGTCCGCGGACGACCGGCACGTGTGGATCGGCAGCCTGACCCAGGGACTTTTTCTGCTCAACCGGCGCAGCGGAGAAATCACCCAACACCGGCATCAACCCAACACCGTGGGCGCCCTGTCCGATGATGTGATCATGTCGATGTTGCTGGAGCCAAGCGGCGCCGTGTTTCTGGGCACTTTCGATGGCAATCTGAACACCACGCACACGCTGCGGTTGCAGTTTGGCGCCATCAGCGGCACACCGCACCGTCTGGACTGCATCAAATCCAACGTCATCTATCATGTGTTTGAAGACGCGCGACGGGATCTGTGGTTGAGCACCGCAAACGGCGTGGTGCACCTCGGTCCGACGGCCTGCACACACCACGCCGCAGGCGACGCTGAAAACACCCTGTCCTACCCGGAAATCCGTTCCATCAGTCAAGCCGATGAACAGACCTTGTGGGTGGCCACCAATCAGGGCTTGAACCGCCTGAACATCGCCGATGGAGCCGTCGACCGCCTGAGCGGCGTTGCGCCGGTGATTCCGACGGTGTTTGCCGTCAATAAAGGCCCAGATGCCGTGCTGGTTGGCAGTGAAGCCGGGTTGTTTAGTTACCACCCGTCGGCCGCTCAATTTGAACGTCTGTCAGCCAGTGAAAGCGGGTTTGCAGACACCACGTATTTTGCCCACAGTTTCAGTCACCAAACCCAGCTGGATTACTTCGCCACCGATCGCGGCGTGGTGCAACTGAAAAACAACACCATACAACCTTTGCAGTCCATCAACCAGCACCTGCGGGGCGCGGCCATCGGCGATGTCCACATCAATCCGGCGGACGGCGCGTTTTTCATCAGCACCACGGAAAACG
>JBNLBT010000196.1:0-1921 GCA_050303435.1 Marinicellaceae bacterium | reverse complement strand
GGCGGGGACACCAGATTGATACTCAAAGCATCCCCGTCGGCATCGCTGCCCTGGATGGCAATCGCAACACTGCCGTCTTCATCAACCACAGCCACGCCGTCCAATGCCACCGGCGCGTCGTTGACCGGGGTCACTGTGATACTGAACGTTGCCACATTGGAGTCAGCTGTGCCGTCATTCAGAGTGAATGTGAAACCATCTGTGCCGCTAAAATCAGCGTTGGGTTGATACACCAGGTTTGGATAGGTACCGCTCAATGCGCCATTGGCTGGCGGGGACACCAGATTGATACTCAAAGCATCCCCGTCGGCATCGCTGCCCTGGATGGCAATCGCAACACTGCCGTCTTCATCAACCACAGCCACGCCGTCCAATGCCACCGGCGCGTCGTTGACCGGGGTCACTGTGATACTGAACGTTGCCACATTGGAGTCAGCTGTGCCGTCATTCAGAGTGAATGTGAAACCATCTGTGCCGCTAAAATCGGCGTTGGGTTGATACACCAGGTTTGGATAAGTACCGCTCAATGTGCCATTGGCTGGCGGGGACACCAGATTGATACTCAAAGCATCCCCGTCGGCATCGCTGCCCTGGATGGCAATCGCAACACTGCCGTCCTCATCAACAGTGGCCACGCCGTCCAATGCCACCGCCGCGTCGTTGACCGGGGTCACCGTAATGGTGACTGTGGCCACATTGGACAACAGCGCCCCATCGCTGAGCTGAAAGGTGAGCGCATCGAGGCCATGGAAATCGGCATCGGGTGTGTAACTGAACGGGTTTTCTGTGCCTAGCAATACCCCGTGTGCGGGCGGATCAATGACGATTATTGTGAGTGCATCGCCGTCGGGGTCGTTGCCAAGCAGCTCAAGCAACAGGTTTTGGTCTTCATCAACGACGTATTGACTGTCTTCGGCCTGCGGCGGTGCGTTGTTGGAGGTCACGTACAGGACAATTTCGGCGACGTTGGACCACGCCTGCCCATCGCTGGCCCTGAAACTGAACGCATCCTCGCCGTTGTAACCCGCGTCCGGCAGGTATTCAAACAGTGGGCCGGCTCCGGACAGCACGCCGTGCTGCGGCACTTGAATGATTTCGAATGTCAGGGCATCGCCGTCGCCATCGTGCACCGCCTGCAAGTGCGGCACATCGTCCACCGTGCCGTTGAATTCATCCAGCTGGAAAGCCTGCGCACCATCCGCAACGGTCAGTTCTGTGGAGAAGGCCACCGGGGCAAAGTTGCTGCAGCGCTCTGCCGACAAGTAAACAAAACTCAAGTACGGCGAGCCGTTCAGGCGGTAATCGGTCAGCTGGATGCGGGCAAAACCCGATACGCTGTAATCCCGTGCATTGCCGACGCCCCGGTGTGTGTCCCACAACGGCACCACCAGCGGTTGTCCCAGCAATGCATCCAGCGCATCGCGCACCGACTGGGCGTTGTGTTTGCCCGGCGCGCCCTGCACCCAGTCACCGATGTTCAGTCCCACATCATCGGCACGATCTGGATTGACATAGTTGTGACTGTCACCCGGCCAAACCAATGACTCAGCCAGGGTGTTGCTGTCCGGCGCGCCGCTCCAACTGAGCAGTGAATAATGCCCGTTGCCGGTTGATGTGGCGTATTCAATTACGGCATCACCGGGATTCAAACCGTTGATCAAACCCTGTTCAAGGGTCAACGGCAGCAAGGCGCAATGAGTCTCGCCAAGCTCCATGCGCACCGTGGCCAAATCCGAACTCACCTGGCCGTCATCAACCCGATAACTGAAAGTGTCCACACCGATGAATCCTGCCGGTGGTGTGTAATTCAGAACGCTCACATCGCCGCTCACGTCTCCGAAGTTCGGGGCTTGTTCAATCTCAAGCAACAAGGCATCACCGTCCGGGTCACTGGCATCCAGGGCAAACTCAAGAGCCTGGC
>JBNLBT010000195.1:0-1943 GCA_050303435.1 Marinicellaceae bacterium | reverse complement strand
ATCGATAAATCGTCCTCAAAAGTTTTTTTACATGTGTTTTATTGGTTTTTTTCATATTGATCGCACCCGCATCAGAGTTCCAGCTCAACCACATCGTCACGATTGCACATGGCTTGCTCAGCCTGAGCTTTCAGTTTTTTCAATTCAATTTCTTCGGCCATCGAAGCCACGGTATTCAGGATGAACACCTGTTTCACCGACAAATCCACTTCAAAGATTCTTTTAATCGAGGAAATCAGCGTGATCACCAACAAGGAATGTCCACCGAGGTCAAAGAAGCTGGTGGTGACACCCACAGCACTTTCCTCCAGCTTCAGCAGCCTGGCCCACAGCGACACCAGCTGTTTTTCTGTGGCGTTTGCAGGCGGCACCACTTCGCCAATCTGCGACAGCGCATCCGGCGCAGGCAAGGCCTTAAGGTCGATCTTGGCATTCTGCGACAGCGGCAGTTTGTCCAACACCATGTAACTCGCCGGCTGCATGAAATCAGGCAGTTCAAGACGCAGCTTGCGCCGGATTGACTGCACCGCCTGCGACGCATCGCCGTCGCCCTCCACTTGCACCGCTGGACTCAGTGTGATGTACGCCACCGGTGCTTTCTGTTCACCCACCTCACAGGCCACCACCACACAGGACTCTATTTCTTCCAACCGCAACAACTGATGTTCGATTTCACCCAGTTCAACCCGAAAGCCCCGGATGTTCACCTGATTGTCTGCACGACCCAGAAATGCCAGCTGCCCATCCGGCAGGTATCGCACCAGATCACCTGTTTTGTACATGCGCTCTGTGGCGTCTTCTGAAAACCGATTGGCGGTGAATCGCTGCGCCGTCAATTGCGCGTCATGCAAATAGCCGCGCGCCAAAAATGCACCGCTCAGATACAATTCACCCACCGCGCCGAACGGCACCAGCTCTCCCGCGCCATTCAGCACATAGGCTTTGCGGCCAGCAAACGGGCGCCCTATAGGCACCGTCTCCTCGGCCGGGTTGATTGCACACAGCGTGGCCGTGATCACCGCTTCGGTGGGGCCGTAGGCATTGAACAACTGGCAGCGGTCAGCCAACTTCGCCCGACGCCAATGCGCCACCACCGCGGCAGGCAACACATCGCCGCCAGAAACCAGGCGCGTCAACGGGGTCTTTTGCCAGTACTCTTTGGCCGCCGGATCGCTGAACAGCTCAGCCAGATACAGCGGCGCCAGATCAGTGATGGTGATCTGTTCTTTCAGGGTATAAGCATAAAATTGCTCCGCGGTCCAGACCGCATCGCCCCTCAAGTGAATCGCGGCGCCGACACTTAAACCGGCAAAGGTCTGTTCAACAAAGGCATCAAAACTGATCGAGGCAAACTGCAGCACCCGGTCTTGTGCGGTCATGGCAAAGCGTTCCACCACCGCCTGTGTGTGTGCGCTGACTGCGGCGTGTTCCATCATCACCCCCTTGGGCGCGCCCGAGGAACCCGATGTGTAAATAACAAAGGCCAGATTTTCTGGTGCCTGTTGTGCGCTTCTGGTGGGGTTCTCTGTGGAGGATGCCTGCATTCGACGCCGATGCGCCGGATCATCCATGGCCATCACATGAACCTGTTCAGGCACGTGCAGCGCTGCACGCAACCCAGTGTGCGTGATCAGATGTTGCAAACGGCTGTCTTGAAGGATGTGCTGCAAGCGGGCTTGCGGGTAGCTGGGATCCAGCGCCACATAGGCTCCGCCGGCTTTCAACGTGGCCAACAAAGCCACCAGCATGTCAAGGGACCTCTCAAGGCACAGGCCGACGATGTCATCGGCGCCCACACCGTGCCCGCGCAAGTGATGCGCCAGTCGGTTGGCCGCCGCGTTCAGTTCCGCGTAGCTCATGGCGGCGCCATCCAGCACCACGGCCGTCTGCTCCGGTGTGCGATGCACCTGCGCTTCAAACAATTCATGCAGCAAAGCCGCCGG
>JBNLBT010000194.1:0-1986 GCA_050303435.1 Marinicellaceae bacterium | reverse complement strand
AAAGCCTGAGCTATCAACGCCTGACCCAGCCCATCGGCGTGAGCTGCGATTTGTGAGTGCAGCGGTCTGCCAGGCAGACCGGTTTTGGTGACATGCCGGGGCGTTGGCTGACCACAGGGCATGGATGAAACGTCTGGATTGCGCGGCCGGGTTTGCAACGCTCCGCACATCGAGACAGGACAGGGAGGAAGCGGCCATTGATTGCCTGGAAAACGTGCTGCTTTGGGGTGATTTTACTGTTGGGTCTGGGCTGTGCGCAGGCCGCCGTCTTGACAGTGGCCGCGGGCGATGAGGCCGGGCTGATGGCGGCGATCGCACGCGCCAACGCCACTGAGCAAGTGGATGAAATTCACATCGTGGCATCGAACGACGCGGTGTTTGTGTTTGATCAAACGCCGGATGATCCGGCCCCGCTGGACATCCGGCATGCATTGCGCATCGTCAACGCGGCGGGGCATGTGCTGCATTTTCAGCGCGCCGATGCGCCATTGTTTGTGGTCCAGAACAGCGCGCATCTGAGTTTGCATGGGCCGTTCGAAATCCACGCACTTGCGCCCGCCGCCTGCCTCGCCGTGTTGATCAAAAAAGGCGGCTCAATGGATTTGCACAAAGTGAAATTTGCACGCCACGCCGCCTGTGCACACAGCGCCGCAGTGCAGGTGCAACCGCGGCCCTAGTCGCACATCCGCTGTTAACCGGATGCCAATAAATCCGCTGCGTGAATGCAGCCAGATTCATGATTTAAATAAACCATTCAACCAAGGTCTTTGGGTCGCGACTGTCGTGGTGCCGGTCTGATTCACGTGATTATATGATGTGGTGCGGACGCGTATTGCATCACCCATCCAATCTTCAAAATGAGAGAGAAATGAAATTGAACAGAACAAAACTCAATGTGCTGTGTGCGCTCCTGATGCTGTGGCAGGGATGCGCTCTTGCAGCCGTCATGGAAGTCATCGCCGGCGATGAGGCCGCTTTGGTTGATGCCATACAGCAGGCCAACGCCACGCCTGAGGCGGATGAGATCCGCATTGTGGCTTCGGACGATCCGGTGTTTGCCTTTGCCCAGGCCACCGATGGAGAAACGGTCTCGGAAATAGTCAATGATTTAGCCATTGTCAACGCTGCAGGTCAATCGGTGGGTTTTCAACGCGCTGATACCGACCTTCTAAATCCAACGCCCTTGGGATTTTTAGAAATCCACAATGGCGCGCATCTGCGCATGAACGGACCATTTGAAATTAGAAATTTTAAGTCTTTGAGCGCATTGTTAGTGCGTGACGAGGCCACTGCCGAGTTGCGCAATGTTGATTTTAGAAAAAATGACTCCTATGGGTTGGGCGGTGCCGTGGCGGTGGATGAAGGCGCGCATGTGCACATCATCGACTGCACATTTGAAAAGAATTCCACCAAGTTTGGAGGTGGTGCCATTGCCATTATGCGGACGGCGACGGCACGCATTGAATTCAGTCGTTTTGTGGCCAACACTTCCGGCTATTTATCGCCCTATTTCGATGTTTATGTGTGGAATTGGGAAGAAGAATACGGCGTGTTGCCCGGATCGGATGTGGCGGTGCACATGCTGGGCAACACATTTTACACTGAGCACGGCGTGTCAAGCCGGGCAAACAACAACGCAATGCGTCTCGATAACAACACCTTCACGAGCTATTTGGCGAACACGATGGAAATCGCCGGCGATGGGCGCATTCAATTCTTTGGCAATCTGTTTGACTGGGTGCCGCGAGAATTTAAAGTGGCAGCATCGGCGAATAAATTGGGCGCCTGCTCGGTCGTTGAACCCGGTGCGAGTGCCAATAATCTCATGTCCCTGGGCTTCAATCTCACCGGGGATGCGTCGTGTGCAATGGATGGACCGGGCGATGTCTCTGTGGTCAACGGACTGAGTCTGCCGCGCGACGAAGCCGGTGTGGTGGCGCTGTCACCCGAATCGCCGGCGATCGACGCCGGGGCCGCGGAGATTCA
>JBNLBT010000193.1:0-2002 GCA_050303435.1 Marinicellaceae bacterium | reverse complement strand
AAAGACAGCCCCACGCGGGCGTCGAAGCGTGCATAGTCCAGTGCACCGAGTTGGCTGAATCCGGCGTTTTGCGGGTACACGTAAAACACCTCGTCTGCGCGCCCCGGCGCCACCGGGATGGGCAGATAAACAAAGCGTTCAGGACTGCTGGCGCGGATGGCCTGCAGGTATTCGGTGAAGCGCTGTTGTGGTTTGGATGCCAGCGGCAGGTCCATTTCACCGATGTGCAGTCGCAAGCCATCCCCATGAGCAGCGTAGCGTCGCGCCACTTGGTCCCATTGCTGCACGCGTTGTGCAGTGAAGGCCCGATCCATCGGATCAAACGGCACGCCCGGGTGTTGACCCAGCACCAGCACCACACCGAGACCGGCGGCGTTGGCTGCATTCAGCGCCCGGTCGAACGGTTTGAGCGCGGACTCCTGCAATCGATTGTTGCCATCAAACCAGCGTTCGGCGTCCACAGTGATTTGCAGGTGATCGAATCCGTGCGCCGCGATCCAGTGAATGTCTTCGCCGTCAAACCAGTCCGCCGCGTAGGTGTGCGGCACGTCCGACTGGCCACGGTAACTTGGCGCCACCCCACCGATCCAGTGCGCCACCAGCACGCCGTGACGGTAGTTGAAAGGGGTTTCGTCGTTGCCTGCCGGGGCCTTGTGCGTGACCCCGCACAGCAGCAAGCCCAGGCAGATCAAGAATGTGTTTTTCATGCGCGATGTCCGTCGTGTCAAATGGATCACATTGTGTGCCACTCGGGGCGCGAGGGTTCCACCGTGTGACCGGAGCACCCGATGGCGTGACGAATCGGATTCCCGCGCCGCCGGTCAGTCGCTGCATTGCGCAAAAGCGCGCACTGGAAAGGTGCCCATGCCACGAATTTTCACCGGCACGGCGTACAGTTTGAACGGCGCGTCGGGCAGTGCCTGCAGACGGGTCATGTGTTCAATGATATAAATGCCGGCGGCCAGCAACACGCTGTGCACCGGGCGGGTGTTGCCACGGGTGTCGTCGATGTTGTGGCAATCGATGCCGACCGCCTTGACGCCCAGGTCGCGCAACCACAGCGCGGCGCACTCGGTCAAATACGGGCCGCCTTCAAAGTAGTCGTCCTGACCCCAGTGCCGGCTCCAGCCGGTGTGCACCAGCACGGCCTCCGGGGCGGGTGAATCCGCCGGCAGGGCCGCGGCCAGCTGCGCGGCATCGATGGCGCTTTCGGTGGCTGCAAAACGCAGCACGCGGGCGTCCAGATTGGCCACCCGGTGTAAGTCCACATCGGCCAGATCATGGCCATCGGCGTAACGGTGAAACGGGGTGTCCATGTAGGTGCCGGTGTTTGCCACCATGTCAATGCGGCCGATCTGAAATTCGGTGCCTGGCGCATACAGTCGGGCCGAATCGCAGCGGCTGAGGTGATCACAGATCAGCGGTGCCGGCAAGCCCTTATAGGTGACTGTGCCGTTCTCAATGGTGTGGCTGAGGTCGATCAGGCGCGCTTTAGCTTTCGGCATTTTCATCGCTCCGTGGCCGTGAAATTCTGTACAGGGTGTACGCGCCGATGCTCAGCCAGATGACATTCAGGCCGGCCGACGGGTAGGCGCCGTGGTAGCCGGAATTGAGGATGAACAGGGCGCTGCCTCCGATGTTCAAGCCTTGATAGGCGCGCGATTGGCCGCTGATGAAGCCGCGCGATACCAGCGCATAGGCGCTCAGCAGCAGGCCGGCGCCGATCCAGCCGCCGATGTCGATGAGCCATTCAGTCATGTGCGTGTTCCGGAACTGTCAGAAGTGCCCATTGTAAGTCAAAGCGCGTCTCAGTTGGGGCGGTGTGTGCTGCCGCGTTGCAGCTGCTGCGGGGGCGTTTGGCGGGGTTAAAAAAGCCGCAGGCCGTTGCGGACAACGGCCTGCGGTTCGGATGTTCGGATGCTCACGTCACTCCAGTCACGTGTACAGTCACGAACACCCATTGGGCCGGCGGTCGCGGGTGCCCGGGGCACCTCACAATGAG
>JBNLBT010000192.1:0-2020 GCA_050303435.1 Marinicellaceae bacterium | reverse complement strand
CGATACATGGCACGAAGCTGGGGGATGGTCATGTGGCTTTCATCGACGATGGTGAGGAAATCATCGGGGAAGTAGTCGAGCAATGTCCAGGGCGGTGCGCCAGGCGGACGTTGGTAGAAGTGGCGCGTGTAATTTTCGGAGCCGGAACAGTAGCCCATTTCGCGCAGCATTTCGATGTCGTAACGGGTGCGTTGTTCTAGACGCTGCGCTTCGAGCAGTTGGTTGGTCCGGTTCAATTCGTCCAGCCGTTCTTCCAATTCTGCTTCGATGCTGGCGATAGCAATTTCCATTTCGTCTTCATCGGTGACAAAGTGCTTGGCAGGATGGATGGTCAGTTGGGACATTTCGTTGAGCAGTTCGCCGGTCAAGGGATCGAATTCGGTGATGCGCTCGATTTCTTCGCCCCAGAATTCAATACGGTAGGCGGTTTCTGTGTAAGACGGCCGTATTTCCAACACATCTCCGCGCACACGGAACGTCCCAATCTTGAAGTCCATATCGTTGCGCTCATAGCGGATGCCAATGAGATGGCGCAATGTTTTGTTACGCTGTTTGACCTGCCCCACCTGAAAATCAACCCGCGCCTGATTATATTTGACGGGATCGCCAAGCGAATATATGGCGCTGACGCTGGCGACGACAATCACGTCGCGGCGCGTGGCCAGGGCTTGTGTCGCTGCCTGGCGCATCAATTCGATTTCTGCGTTGCTGTCGGTCGTCTTCTCGATGTAGGTATCCGTGCGCGGCACATATGCCTCCGGTTGGTAGTAGTCGTAGTAGCTGACAAAGTAGGAGACTGCGTTATTGGGGAAGAATTCGCGGAATTCGGCGTACAGTTGAGCGGCCAATGTTTTGTTGTGCGCCATCACCAAAGTGGGGCGCTGTGTTTGCTGGATGACGTTGGCGATGGTAAACGTCTTGCCTGTGCCTGTTGCGCCCAAGAGCACCTGCTGCCGCAATCCATTTTGCAGTCCATTTACCAAACCCGTAATCGCGTCTGGTTGATCACCCGTTGGCTGATAAGTTGATTCCAGTTGGAATGGTTTCATGATTACACCCTCATGCAAATTGAATGAACGAAAACAATGTGTCATTTCCGCGCAGGCGGAAATCCACGCCCTTGGATGCCCACCTACGTGGGCATGACATTCGATTGGGATGCTTATAAGTCCCATCTAACACTGATTTTAGGGTTGATTGTTGACATCTTTTGTCATGAAAGATGTTGAGTAATTGGACGAAACCAGCTAGACTTAGCGGCTTGGTGAAATCATGAAAATTGCAGTTATTTCAGACATACATGGAAACTTTGTGGCCTTACAAGAGGTTTTGCAGGATTTAGAACAGTGGCAGCCAGATCAGGTCATTGTCAATGGGGATACGGTCAATCGGGGGCCGCGTTCACTGGATTGTTTGAATGTGGTGTTAGAAAAACAGGCGACGGATGGGTGGCGATTGGTGCGGGGCAATCACGAAGATTACATTATTGACTGCGGTCAAAATGACATTCCTGTCACTGACCCGGATTATGAAATTCGCCGTTTTGCCTATTGGGCGTATAGACAATTAGGAAGGCAATCGCTTCATTTGTTGGACATGCCGTCGGTGGCCTCAGTTTTTGCCCCGGATGGCACAGAACTGCGCGCTGTGCACGCGGCGATGCACGATAATCGGGATGGTATCTATCCAGGCACGGAAGTTGAGCATATTCGTGAGCAAATTGCGCCGGCGCCGACGGTTTTTGCCACAGCGCACACGCACCGCTCTCTTATCCGAGAGGTGGATGAGACGTTGATCGTGAACACAGGCTCTGTCGGGTCTTCGTTTGATGGGGATCGGCGGTCCTGTTACGGCCGTTTTACCTGGTGCAAACAATCCGGCTGGCAGGCAGAACTGCGCCGTGTTTCATACGATTGGAAGGCAATGGAGCGCGATTATGTAGAATCTGGTTTTTTGGCTGAGGCTGGTCCGCTGGCGCAGTTGATGCTCGTGGAACTGCGCCGTGCCGGGGGCCTAGTCT
>JBNLBT010000191.1:0-2029 GCA_050303435.1 Marinicellaceae bacterium | reverse complement strand
CCTGGTTGCGTTTGCTGCCACACCACACCGAAGGATTGTCGCCGACCTGTTGAATCGATGTGCCGATGCCTTCATCACAGCAGTACTGGTCGTCGGAAAAAGGATCGCAGTAGCCACTTGAACGGACCCGGCTGGTGTAGCGGTTGGGTGCGCCGCAAGAGCTCACGTCGTGTTGAATCTGTTCCACGTGATGTTCCCATTTAACGTAACCAATGTGATTGTCCTTGTCGGCCATGCAGGTGTATTCACTGCCCAGATTGGCGTAGCTGGCGTTGAAGTTGTCGCACACATCGCCCCAGGCGTCGCCGTCGCAATTGGCCTGGTTGGGGTTGGGCAGTTCCATGCAGTTGTCCTGATTGTCCGGCACGCCGTCGCGGTCGCAGTCATTGGGCAGGCCAAAGCGGCACGGGTCCATCGGTTCACAGTAATCCTGGTTGCAGACGATTTTATCCTGGCCCAGGCCGTGGCGTGTGTAAATGTCCTGCTGCAGGCGATCGAAACCGGCCACATTGTACTGATCGACCAGCAAATCGTTGACCCACACGTCGATGCGCGTGTCGGTGCTTTTGTCAAAAGCCACCGACAGGGCCACCGGATCGGGCAATGCCAGCCAGGCGATCTCAGGTGAATCGGCGTGGATTGACATGGATTGATTGAACAAACGCTGTCCGCTGTTGATGTATTCAATGCGGCCTTCGATGTCGCCCTTGGCGCCGTGGGCGTGGTTTTTGTCAAAGACATAAAAATATGTCTTCATCTGCGGCGCTTTGGCACTGTTCAAGGGATCGATTTCAGGCGCCGGTTCAGCGGCGAGCACAAAACCGGGACAAATCAGTGTGAATAAAAATAATGTTTTCTTAAACATGGTGTTTTCCTCTTTAATGGTGGGGTCAATGAGTGCCTCTTCACGCATTCGGCATTAAAGTCTGGTTGCTTCACACGGAAGACACACCTGCGGGATTTGCACTGCATGCAGACAAATCCTTCAGTCATGGAATGTGCAAAAAAGCTGCAAACACTGACAAGGTATTTTCCAGTGGATTGGCGCGGTGGCCCGATGGCGGGCAAGCCGCCGTTGCGCTGGATGCGCGCTGTGTGCTATGTTGAATGCCGGGGTCGTGTTGCAATGCGAACGGCCGAGGGCCTTTTCAGCCAAGCGGAGTCCAGTGCATGGAAAAACAACAGTCGGGAGATGCAAACAACGATTCAAAGGGTTCGCAACGCGCAGATCGTCTGAATTTGTTGATCGCGGTGTGCGCGGTGCTGATTTCGGCGGCCTCGTTTTACGCCACCTATCTGCAGGCCGACGCGGCGAAAAAACAGGTGCAGGTGATGACCATGCCGCTGTTGCAGTTTGAACACGGCAATCTCAGTGAAGATCAACGCAAAGTGATCTCCTTTTCAATCAACAACGCGGGCCTGGGTCCGGGCCACATCCGCAGCATTCACTACGAATACGACCAGCGCAAGCACACCGACCTGAGCGGTTTTCTGAACGCCTGCTGCACTGAGCTGCTGCGCCAATACAACGCATTTCTGCAAGCCAATCCGCAATTGGAACTGAATGGATTCATCACCACGCCGACACAAAACCGGTTGGTGCCCGGGCAGCAGAAACTGACCTACTTCCAACTCCAGCACGGCGCCGAGAACGACGCCCTGTGGAACCGCATCAACCGCGCCCGCTTCGAGATGAACGTGCACCTGTGCTACTGTTCCATGCTGGGTGACTGTTACCGCACCGATTCCTCGCAGCGCATTGAGCCGGTGGCCGATTGTCGCTGAATCAAGGTTTGCAATACCGCTTCATCGCCAGGCATCGCTGAGTCGGATCAGTGTGCGGTTGCGGCGTTGCCATTGCACCGCGCCGGTGGCGTCCTGCAGCGACAAGTCGAGCAGGCGAATGCGATCAAATGCCATCACTTCGGTGTTCAATGCGCCGTTTTCGCTGGCCAGCGATGGGCGGTACTGGCAGGTCGGACAGGCGCCGTGCATGCGCAGGGTCTGACGTGCCGCGCTCACGCCATTG
>JBNLBT010000190.1:0-2105 GCA_050303435.1 Marinicellaceae bacterium | reverse complement strand
ATGAGATCGGTTTTGAAAACCACCGCGCCCGCTGTTTTGCGGCTGGGTCTGCGTTCGCGATGATTCCTGTTTCGACGCGAGAGGCGATCGCCAAGGCGCATGTCAGCCCGGCGCACTGGCCGGCGGCGTGCCGTTGTGCAAATAGCGGCTCAGGACCGTGGTGTTGTAAAAATCCTGTGCTTCCGGTGGCGGCGGGTCGATGAGACTGGTGTCAAAGGCAAAGCCGTCGCCAGCGCGGTTGAAAATCGTGTAGCCGCGGCTGAAACGCCCGGGAAAGGCGAAGGCACCGTCTTCGTCGGTGACGAAGGGCGAATCCGTGTCATCGCTGGCATAATAGCGCCGCGTTGGAAAGGTGAAAATCCATTCGGAAAGCGCTTGTACGCTGGCATCGAGGGAAAAATCATTTTCAATGCGGGTGTGGCTGATCAGCGCACCGATGGCCTGGTGCCCGGTCGGCCAGGTGCTGGTGATGGCTTCGCCGTTGTGCACCACCAGGCTGGTGGTGTCACTGCTGGACAGATCGGGTGTTTCAGAAATCGGCGGGTTGTGCAAAATGCCGTCGCCGGGGGCAAAACCGTCCAGATACAGCGTCGGTATTTCAATCATGTAGCCGCTGGCCACGTCGATGACGCTGGCTTGCGCCTGCAAGCCGCCACTGGCCGCGGCCATGCGCGCCGTGGGGTCCTGCCCCCACAGGCTGTCGTCGCCGTCCCAGGCCGCGGCCAGGGCCTCGCAGTTGACCGTCTGGGCGCCGCCGAAGCCAGGGAAAGGCGGGCCTGCGGTGACAAAGAATTCAGATTCGCTGTCGATGACTTCGCCCATTTCTATCACCTCGATGGTGCCGGTGGCGGGCGAGAAGGGCAAGGCGTCGGGTTCGATGTCCGGTTGCAATGGCTCCAGCTGACCGAGCAGGCACTGGCCGGTGTTGGAGGCCAGGCGGGTGACGCCCAGATCATTGAACAGCGCCGCGGCAAAGGCGGCGTGGGCATTGATGTACAGGCTGAATGAATGCGTCAGGCGCCCGCCGCGGGCCTCACGGATGTGTACCTTGACGGCTTTGGGCAGGTCGCGGGTGTTTTCAATCAGCAGCAGGGTGTTGAGTTCATTGGCCGTGGTGTAGAACGGGATCACCGCCACCTGGCCACTCTCGTCGGGGTTGATGTGCACCGCCGCCTGGGCCATGAAAGCAAGCAGTAAAGTCAGTGAGATGGACGTTTTTATCATTGGGATTCCTCTTCAAAGTTTAAAATGGATGCGCATGCATGGATCCGGATGCTTTTCGCGAATCAGCCGGTGCATGCCATAGACCACGAGAATACAGGCCCGCGACAGACATGTTTTTTGTGGTGCGGCCTATTTAAAACCAGCCGCTGTTAAATTTTTGCTAAATCATTGATGCGCACATGACAATGGTCGCTTGCGCTGCACTTTTTGTCGTTTCATTGGGAGTGGTGTGTGCCTGACGAAGGGCGAGACGTGCCTCCGATGGGGTCAATCGGGCTGGATTGAGCCTTCGATGAGGTGCAGCTGTTGTTGCACAGCCAGTGTGCGCTCGTGCGCATCGCCGAGCGCCTGTTGGTGGGCATCCAGCGCCGCCTGCATCAGCGTGCGGGCCTGTTCATGCCGCCCGTTCAGGTGTTCGGCCCAGGCCGTGTGCTGCAACAGCTGCAGCATCGACGGGCTGGCCTCGCCGAGGATGCGCTGGATCGGCTCGCGGATTTCGGCGGCCAGTTCCAGGGTTTTCTGTGCCTGTCCCAGGCGGTTGTAAATCTCCAGCAGGGCGATTTTATAGTCCAGCACATAACGGTCTTCGGCCGAGCTCAGCTGCTGCATCTCGTCGATCGCTTCCAGGTACAGGTCTCTGGCGCGGTCGTCGCGACCCTGCACGGCCTGCAGTTTCGCCATGTTGCCTTTCAGAACGGCCAGATACAGCGGACTGCCCCCGGAATCGGCGCCTTCGGAAAGCAACGCCTGCTGCGCCTGTTCGGCCTCGCTGTAGAGGCCCGCTTCAATCATCATGTCAATGCGGTTGTAGCGGATCGCGAACACGATGCGGTTGTTGCGGCCGAGAAATTCGATCGCGCTGGGCAGCATGTCGTTAAGGA
>JBNLBT010000189.1:0-2133 GCA_050303435.1 Marinicellaceae bacterium | reverse complement strand
GGAAAGTTCATCACGTACCCCCGCTGCGACCTGGTGACCGTCAGGGGTCCGCTGGCCGTGTGAAAAACCACGCGGTCGCGTTCGGGCTGCAGCCGCTGCATCACCACCGCCGCGCTCGCCAGCGTGGCGTGACCGCACAGCGGTACTTCAACGGCGGGCGTGAACCAGCGCAGTCGATAGTCGTCGCCTGCGGCGACCAGAAACGCCGTCTCGGCCAGATTGTTCTCGGCGGCGATGGCCTGCAGCGTCGCGTCGTCGAGAAATTCATCCAAGGGCATCACCGCTGCGGGATTGCCCGCAAAGCGGCGTGTGGTGAACGCGTCAATTTGGAATATTGGTGTTCTCATTTGTTCTCTCATTCGAGTGATCTTATGTCTCTATCAGCAGTCAATGAAGTCAGTGGCCCCTTGTGCACAAGATGTATTTGCTTCTCGTCCCATGAGTGCGTCACGTTCGGTGGGGATCAGAGTGTATGGCCATGTGTTGCTTACAGATTTTGCTGATGAGCATAACTGATGACGCGTGTGATTTGCCAGCTGTCATCAACGTGGCGCCATACCATTAAAAATTTAGCCTTTCCGTCGCAGTTGTTGCTTTCAACCTGGCAGAATGTATGAACACCCTCTGTGATTGCGCCGAATCCTTTGATTGGGTATGCAGCAAAACTCCCTTCGATCAGTTTGCGTGTATATTTGCCGCATGCGTATGTTTTTGTATTGGCTATCATGGATGCCCGGTCCCAAGTGACGCCGCCATTGTCATGATAGAACTCAACAGTTTCCGAAAAAAAGCCCGCATGCCTGGCCAGTTCTTCATCATCAGTGCATTGATTGAAAGCTGCAAAAACCGCGGCGTCGAGATTTTTCATTTCATCGAAATTTAATGTTCCTTCAGCGAATGCGCAGAAAGGACAGATTAAAACAGTCAACCATATTTTTTTCATAAAGTACTCAATTCAGTAGGGAAAATTAAACACGTCATTATAAATCCTTGAATGCCTGATTATCATCTGAAATACCCACTATGGGTGCGCACACGATTCCACGCAGCAGCCTGTGACTGTTGATTGTCTGGCGATTTTAATTGAGTGCATATTTCACAGAATGCAAACCTGATGCAGGATTGCCTCAGTCTGGGATGATGGCAATGTGAGCTGATCGCAAGCGCCCTAAACCAACTTCTTCAAAACCCTGGGATCCACCGCCGCGGCGCCCAGCATGCCTCCGGCCAAAGCCCCTGCAATGCCTGGACACATCACGTCCTGACCGGTCAGGTACAGGCCTGGAATCGGGGTGCGGGCTTTGAGGGCGGTTGAGAGTATGCGGCGGGGGGTGGTTTCGAGGCCGTAGAAGCCGCCGTGTTCGTGGCCGGTGAAGGCCACGGTGGCCAGGGGGGTGCCGAGCTCCTTGAACACGATCAATGGCGTCAGGGCCGGGAATTTTTCAGCGAAGAAGGCCAGCATGCGTTTTTCAACTTTTTGCTTGAAAGCGGCCCATTCGTCGGGGCGTTGTTGCGCGCCGCCGTTGGCGAAATCGGCGACCGCGGACCAGGGGCCCCAGAGGAACATTTCGCCGGTGTGTTTGTGTCTTGGGCCCGGGTCGTGGGCGGGGTCTTTGAGCGAAGGGAAGGAGACGAACATCATTGGAATGGGGTCGTCTTCATCCATCGACCAGAAAGCTTCGTTGGTGTCCCAGGTTTGGTAAAACCAGTGGTTTGAACGCGTGGCGCCGTATTTGGAGATGTCGCCTTCGAAGCCCAGAAAGATTTCAAAGTGACAAATCGACGGTTGCAGCTCGGTGATCTGGCGCGCCCAGTCATGCGCGCGCAGGTTTTCCGGCAACAGCCGATGGACGGTCTCGCGGGCGCCGATCGCCGAAACGATGTGCGCGGCCCGGTACTCATCACCGGCGCGCGTGCGCACGCCCACGGCTTTGTCGTTTTCTATCAGCAGCCCGGTCACCGGCGCGCTGGCGATGGCGGTGCCGCCGGCCGCTTCAATCACTGGAATCAGGCCTTGGGCAATGGCCGCCGCGCCGCCCACGGGGTAGCCCGCGCCTTCGAGGTAGTGGCGCATGATGATGGCGTGGAAAGCGAAACTGCCGTCTTTGGGTTTGCCGCCGTAGGTGCCCCACT
>JBNLBT010000188.1:0-2208 GCA_050303435.1 Marinicellaceae bacterium | reverse complement strand
GTTGATTTGCCGGGTCTGGATGTGTTGCTTCTGGAGCCGGGCGGCACCTCTGAGCTGTGGGCCGCCTACGCGCACAGCAATCCGATTGTGCCTGGATTGACCTCCCGACATCTGGCCTATGTGATGTACACCTCCGGTTCAACCGGTCAGCCCAAAGGCGTTGAAGTGGAACACCGTTCGGTGGTCAACCGCATCGCCTGGGGCCAGCGAACCATGCCTCTGCAGGCCGACGATGTGGTGGTGCAGAAAACCCCGTACAGTTTTGATGTGTCGGTGTGGGAACTGTGCTGGTTTTTCACCGCCGGTGCGCGCCTGGTGATGGCGCGTCCTGAAGGCCACAAAGACCCGGCTTATCTGATTGATCTGGTGCAATCCAGCGGGGCCACGGTGATGCATTTCGTGCCATCCATGCTGCGTGCGGTGTTGAATCAGCCGGGCTGGGCGCTGTGCACCTCGTTGCGCCGCGTGCTGTGCAGCGGTGAAGCCCTGAGCGCCGATCTGGTGCGCCGGCACCGCGCCATGAATCCGGCGTCATTGCACAACCTCTACGGCCCCACCGAGGCCGCCATCGAAGTCAGTCACTGGCCGGCGCCGGCGCAGGGTGAGGTGGAACGTGTGCCGATCGGTTGTGCGATCGACAACGTGCATCTGTTGGTGGTCAATCCGGCGCTGCAGTTGCAGCCGTTTGGAGCGCCCGGTGAATTGCTGATCGGTGGCGTGTGTCTGGCGCGCGGTTACCGCAAGCTGCCGGAATTGAGCGCGGATCGTTTTGTGCGCAATCCATTCGCAGAACTGGCGGGCGAACGCCTGTACCGCAGCGGCGATCTGGTGAGTCTGAATGAAGACGGTCAAATCCACTACTACGGCCGCCTGGATCACCAGGTCAAACTGCGCGGCCTGCGCATTGAGCTGGGTGAAATAGAGCAGCAGATGCTGCGCATGCCCGCGCTGTCCTCGGCGCTGTGTCTGGTGCGCGAAGACGCCGCCGGACAGCAGCAGCTGGTGGCCTATTACTGCGTCGATGAAACGGCGGCGTCGGCGGCCATCGAAACTGAAATCAAAACGCACCTGCTGGCGCATGTGCCGGCGTACATGGTGCCTACGGTGTGGGTGCAGCTGTCGGCGCTGCCCTTGAATGCCAACGGTAAAGTGGATCGCAAGGCCTTGCCGGATCCGCTGCAACACAGCCCGGAGACCCAGCGGCGCGCTGCGCAGAACGACACCGAACGGGCTTTGCTGGCGGTGTGGAGTGACGTGCTCAACAGGCCGCAGGACGAATTGGACACCGCGGCGGGATTTTTTGCCCTCGGCGGGGATTCGATTCTGGCCATCCAGCTGGTGGCCCGCGCGGCCGAACGCGGCCTGCGTTTCAATGCACGGCAATTGTTTGAACACCAGAGCATCGCCGCGCTGGCGCCACACGTGGGGCTGGCACAGGCCACAGACGCCAGTCAGTCGCCGATCGAGGGTATACAGCAGCTGTTGCCGCTGCACCACGCGTTCTTCGCCGATCCGGCGGGCTTGAATCACTACAATCAGGCCATGGTGCTGCAGCTGCCGGCGCGTGTGCGGGCCAAACAACTGAATGTGCTGTGGCATCAACTGATGCGCCGACACGACGCCTTGCGGCTGCGCTATCGCTGTGAGGACGGCGCCTGGCACGGTGAATATCAGGACAATCTGCCGGTCTTGTTGCAGCAGGCCTGCGGAGCAATCGATCTGCCCGACCTGAAGGCCCTGAGCGCGTTTGCAGCCGAACAGCAGACCCGACTGGACCTCGTCGACGGACCAATTTTTACGGTCACGCATTGCCGCATTGAGGGCGAAGTGTATTGGCTGGTGGTGGCACATCACTTGATAATGGACGGGGTCTCGTGGCGCGTTCTGCTGAACGATCTGAAGCGTTTACTGGCGCACCCGGATGCGCCCGACGCGGCCGTTTTGCCGGCCAAAACCACCGCGTATCAACGTTGGGCCGAATTGTTGCAGCGCCGCGCCGAAGACGGCGCATTCGAGGCGCAACGCGCGCATTGGCTGCAGTGCGTGCAACAAGTGCTGCCGCAGTGGCCCGATCCGGCCACACTGGACGCCCGGCAGCCGACCGCCATGCAGCAACTCACGCTGCGCTTTGACAGCGAACTGACGGACGCCTTGCAACACCGCGTGCCCAGGGCTTCGGGGACCCGCGCCAACACCGTGCTGCTGGCG
>JBNLBT010000187.1:0-2300 GCA_050303435.1 Marinicellaceae bacterium | reverse complement strand
CGGCGTGCATCACAATTCACAACTCTCCTGAGCAACCCTTTAAAACAACTCCTCGCATTTAGATTGGTTCATTCTTTGAGAATGAACCAACCTGACGAGGAAAATATTGGGCAGCCACTAAGTGCCAACGACAATGCCTCCGTCTACACGGAGCGTTTGACCGGTAATAAAACTTGCTTCATCACTCGCTAAAAACAGATAAGCGTTGGCAATATCGCGTGGTTCACCCATGCGTCCCAGCGGTGTATGAGCGACCATGCCATCGAGAATCTTTTGCGGCATTTGCTGCACCATTTCTGTCAGCGTAAAGCCCGGGGCGACAGCGTTGACGCGGATGCCATACTTGCCCAGTTCCCGCGACCACACTTTGGTCATGCCAATCACGGCCGATTTCGTGGCCACGTAATTGGTCTGACCAAAATTGCCATCCAACCCGACAATGGACGAGGCATTCAAAATGACGCCGCCACCCTGTTGAATCATGATTGGCGTGACCGCTTGGGTACAGTTGAAGGTGCCTTTCAGGTTGACATTAATCACCAGATCAAAGTCCGGTTCACTCATCATGCCGGTTACTTCGCCGTTCTTGAACTTGACAAGCTGCCCATCACGGAGGACGCCAGCGTTGTTGATCAGGATGTCAATACGGCCGTGTTTCTCCAGCACCGCATCAACCCATGTCTGCACCGCCTGCTGGTCGGTGATATTGACCTGATCAAAGGCGACATCCAATTCGGTGGCTGTGGCCTGGCCTGCCGCCTCGTTCACATCACAAATAACGACAGTAGCGCCTGCCTCCTTAAATCTGGCTGCCGTGGCTTTGCCAATGCCCGCCGCACCACCGGTTATCAAAACAACTTTTCCTGCAAAATCCATCATTGACTCCTCTGCTATTAACCACGAAGAAACGAAGAAAAGAGGAAAAAAACTTCGTGTCCTTCGTGCCTTCGTGGTAGATGATTTTCATTCATGACACTTGACACCTGAAACCTGACACCTTCTAACTTCCCCATTGCACGATGCCTGCCGCCCACACGTAGCCGATACCGGCGGCAACAATCGCCATCAAATCGCCGTCCTTCAAGCGACCCTGTGCCAGCCCTTCGCGGATACTGAACATGGCATCCTGCTCGCCTGTATGCCCGATTTCATCGAGATAAACGGACTGTTCCTCAGTCAGCCCCAAACGGCTAAGCATTTCGTTGTGGCCGGATGGCTTGATAAGCACCATGTTGAGAAAATCTAAATCCGCACGCGAGTAAGGTGATCCATCCGCTTTTTTGCCGCTTTTGCGCAGGGCTTCATCCACGCACAACACCCAGTTGTCCATGCTGACAGCATTGAGGCGATCTTTCATTGCTTCTGGTTCCAGCAGGTCGAAATAAAACAGTTCCTCATCAACTTCTTTCTGCTTTTTACCCATCGCTTGCGGATTGGGGAAGTGGGCTGTGCCGCTGGCGGGAACGAGGACGTGTTTGCTCATGTAGCCATCGGCGATGAGGTGCGTGCCGAGTACACGATTACGCGGATAGTTTTTGCGCAGCAGCATTGCGCCACCGCCGCTGCCGATATTCCACAAAAAAGTCGTGCGCTTGTTTTTGAAATTGATGAAATCAGAGATGCGATAACCACCGGCAATGAGAACGGTGTCAATCTCGGGGTCGGCGATCATCATGTCTTTGGCCATCTTCATGGCTCCGACGGTGGTGGCGCAGCGCGTGTGGATGTCCATCGCCCAGGCATTGGTTGCGCCAATTTCGTAGGCCATATGAATGCCAGAAGTCCACAATGAATATTCGCGCCACTCTTCGGTCGTGCAAAGGACGACGTCAATATCTTTGGGGTCAATGTCGGTCTCACTCAAACAGTCGAGGGCGGCCTTGATGCCCATTTCGTTGGGGTGGTCATCGGGTCCGGCGATGTGTTTTTTGGTAATGCCCAGCTTGTCACGCACGACCCATTCGGGCAGGCCGCTGGCTTCGGCGATTTCTTCGGCGGTGAGCGTGCCTTCGGGCGAATAGGTGCCAATGCTGGCAATGCCGACTGTGGTCATGCCTGGCTCCCTGCAAAATCTAAAATGGCCTGTGTGACGATGGGCGCGTTTGCCCCAAAGAGCATCGTGGCGTGATTGCCGGGAACCTGGATGTAGGTGCAGTCTGGCAGTAGGGCAACAGTTTCTTCGGCTTGTTTTTGGGGAACGAGTGGCCCGGCAGGGCTGTATGGTTCGGTGGCGTTGATAAATACGGCCGTTCCTTGCACCCGCGCAAATATGTCATCCCAATCTTCACTGACGACACCAT
>JBNLBT010000186.1:0-2514 GCA_050303435.1 Marinicellaceae bacterium | reverse complement strand
AAGCGACCCGGTCGCCTACGGCCGGCGCATCAGGGAGACGGTGCGGCGCGCCACCGGCATTCCGGTCTGCGTCGGCATGGGACCGAGCAAGACGCTGGCCAAGCTGGCCAATTACGCGGCCAAGAAATGGCGGCAGACCGGCGGCGTACTGGATATTTCCGATCCGGCGCGGCGGGAAAAGCTGTTGCGTCTGGTGCGCAAACACCTGTGGATGATTTTATCGCTGGTGGCCTTGGCGGGCCTGCTGGCTGGGTATTACGCGATCAAGGCAAAGCCCGTGTATCAGGCGCGCGCCAGTCTGATGGTCGAGCGTCCGACCCGCATGGCGTCGTTGGAACAGTTGTATGGCATCATGGGTGTCAGCTGGGAGTTTTACCCCAACCAGATCGCCATCATGCATTCGCGCGCAGTGGCTGAGCGTGTGGTCAAGCAGCTGGGGCTGGATGCCAGCGATGCGCAAACGCAGCCGCAATTGAGCTGGTATCGCAAGCTGTTTGCTTCCGCGGACGATTCGGTGCGACAGCCGCTGAGTGCGGAGGCGCGCCTGAACGCCGCAATCAATCGGGTCAAATCCACGGTGATCATTTCCCAGGTGCAAGGCAGCGGTGTGTTTAACATCATGTTTGATGATTTTGATCCGGCGCTGGCGGCGATGAAGGCCAACACCCTGGCTGAAGCCTACATTGATGAGGTGCTTGAATCCAGCATCCAGCAAAAACAACAGTTAACCCGCAAGCTTTCGCAGCAATTGCCGGAGCTGGAACGCAAGGTGCGTGAATCCGAGCAGGCGTTGCGCGAATTTCAGACGCGCAATGAGATCATTTTGTCCGACACCTCCGAAGACGCGTTCATCACCAAATTGAATTCACTGGACATACGCTTGTCGGATTTACAGGCAGAAAAAGCGTCATTGGAGCCGCTGTATCAACGCATCGTCAACATGCGCGGCAACGCCCAGATGCTGTCGCGGGTGGCGGCGCTGAACAACCGTGCCGGGGTGTCGGAAAACCGCTTGAGGTTGACCCAGGCGCAGAACAAAATGAATGAACTGGCGCAGGTGTACGGGCCCAAACATCCGAAAATGAAAGCCGGCAGTGAAACGCTTGAGCTGGCCCAGTCTGAATACGACCAGAGCCTGATTTCAGCTTCACAGCTGGTGGTCGATGAGTTCCGCTCATTGCAACAACAGATCAGCAATCTGCAATCCCAGTCAGGTAGCATCAAATCCGACATCAAGGGCAGCAATGACATCAAGTTTGAACTTGAATCACTGCAACGCAACTACGAGTACAACAAACAGATCTACGACGCTTTTTTGAAGCAGTCCAAGGAGTCGGATGCGGCCAGTTCTGAAAATGTGCAGGCGATCAATGCACGCATTCTGAATTACGCCACGGTGCCGACCAGCCCATACAAGCCGAACAAGAAAATGATGGTCATCGGCGGCGCCTTTGCCGGTTTGTTTCTGGCCATGGCTTTGGTGTTTCTGCTGGAGCATCTGGACAACACCTTTCGCTCAACCGAAGAGATTGAGGCGCGTTTGGGGCTGCCGGTCATCGGCCTGCTGCCAACCGTCAAAGCCGACACCAGCGCAGGCCAGTTGTCGCCGGCCATGGAGTTTTCCAGTCATTCGCGATCGACGTTTTCGGAGGCAATCCGCACGTTGCGTACGGGCGTATTGCTGGCCTCGCCAGATCAGGACAAGAAAACCATACTGATCACGTCCACCGTGCCGGGCGAAGGCAAGACCACCATCGCCATCAATCTGGCGCACGCCTTGTCTCATCTGGGGCCGACCCTGCTGATCGAGGCGGATCTGCGGCGCCCGGCGGTGAACAAGAACGTGCAAACCGCGCAAGCAAAAACACCGAGAAAACCCGGCCTGGCCAACTACATATCTGGTGAATGCAAGCTCAAGGACTGCATTGAATCCACCAAGCATGAAGATTTTTACCAGTTGTTGGCCGGTTCGGTGCCGGCCAATCCGCTGGAAATCATTTCTTCGCAAAAATTCGACGACATGTTGTCGATTTTGCAGGACAAATTCAAGTACATCATCATGGATTGTGCGCCGGTGCTGGCGGTCAGCGATGCGTTGGTTCTGGCGCAGAAAAGTGACGAGGTTCTGTTTGTGTTGCGCCATGAATCCACGCCTTCCCAGTTGATCATGAGTGCGGTCAAACGCCTCAATCGGGTGCGCAGCAAAGTCGCCGGTGTGATCGTCAACCGAATTCGCACTGGCGGCGGAAAATACGGCCGCTATTACAATTACGACGGCGGCTATTACACCAATTACAATTACACCCGCGAGAAAGCATGAGGCGGGCGTTGGCGGTACAAATCACCGCGCCGCTGATCGCGGCTTTATTGATCTGGCAATGCGCAACTGTTTTGCTTGATGAAGTGCACTATCAGGGTCTGCTGTCGGATTGGCAGGATGGTCGTCTTGAAGCAATGAATGAATCCGAATTGCGGTCAGCGCTGCTGCAGCCAGTCAGTCTTTACACTTCACCC
>JBNLBT010000185.1:0-2577 GCA_050303435.1 Marinicellaceae bacterium | reverse complement strand
CGAGACCGTGACCGAGAGCGTTCCGGAATCGCTGATCCTGGCGCTGGCATTGATGCTGTGGCTGCCGGGGTATGACCTGAAGGCCGCCGGTGGCTTTCTGTTGCCGGCGCTGGTGACCCTGGTGGTGAGTGTGTGGGCCTGGCGTGCCGGTCGGCAAAGCGCAGGAATTCTGGCCTTGGGACTGGCCGTGTTTGTGGCGCTGTATGTGCTGGCACCGTCGTTGTTTCTGGACCGCTGGTTTTATCTGGTGATCGCCGCTTTTCTGATGTTCCTGTTCATCCAGCAGGCGCGGGCGCTTGCCGATGAACGCGTGAGCACGGCCAATCTGCAACGCCGCGCCGAACGCCTGCAGATGGCGCTGGAGCAACGCCAGCAGGTCGATCAGCCGGGGCACCTGAAAATCACCGGCGCCGGCCAGATTGAGCTGTTGCCGATCAACGACATCGTTTGCTGCAACGGCGCCGGCGACTACGTGGAATTGATTCGGATTGATGCCCCGCCGCTGTTGCATCAGGACACCCTGAACCGGCTGGAAGAACAGCTGCCGTCCACCTTCGTGCGCGTGCACCGCTCGCACCTGGTCAACACCGCAATGATTCAGTCGCTGCAAAGAAACCCCTCAGGCACCGGCACCCTGCAACTGCGCGGCGATGTTGCAGTGCCTGTCAGCCGCCGCCTGATGCCGGCCCTGCGTGAGCAGCTGCTGGAGTAAATGCCGTTTGCGTGCGCCTAAAACCCGGAATAAAAGATCCGGTCCGTGCCAGCGTCGCAGATCACTTCGACCGCGGTCACATCGTCGCCAGCGATGACGCCGCTGCCGTTGTTGACTTGGCAGCTTTGAATGGGGCTGTTGGGTTGGCTGAGGATGCTGACCAGGTAATTTTCACCGTCGTTCAGCAGCGTATTGAAAAAATAGATGCCGTCGCGGCGGATTTCAATGGCGTCGTTGCTGTTGTTCTGCAACACCAGATGATTTTCACCCAACAGACCACTGACCTGAACGCCCAGACTGAAAACCACGCCTCGTTTGTAAGCGTACACCGTGCCGGAATTAAGTCCATTGACGTCGCTGTCGAGGGTCGCAATCAGCGCGTGTTCATCACTGAACGCCACGCCGCCGCCAAAGTGTTCATCGTAGCGTCCGTCGGGGTTGTGAATTTTTTGTTTCAGTGTCCAGGTCCCACCGTGCAATGCGTACACATACACCGCGCCGCGGTTGTTTTCAGAAATGATTTCATGCGGGGCGCTGATCGTCAGCGTTTCGCCGCTCAAATGCATGTGTTGCCCAAAGCCGACGTCGGACTGCTTGAAGGCAGGGTAGGGTTCCAGTCGTTGCGTTTCGACCCAGTCGGTGCCGTCGTATTCATACAAGGCCACGTGACCGGTTTCACGGCGGTAGGGTTTGACGTCGACGAACAGACCGTCTCCCCAGGCTTGAATCGATTTGGCAAAGCGCATAGTCGAGCTGTTTTCCAGTGTGCCCATCAAGTGCCACTGGTCTCCGCTGAGTTCAAAAATTAACACTGCATACCGGTTGTTTAAATTGAGTGCGGTCACAAATAATCGCCCGCCGCCGAATTGCACACGTGTGCCGAAATAAAGCAAGGACGGTACATCGGCATTGATTAACACACTGGATTCCTGCCATGCAGTGCCGTTTTTTTTGTACAAAAATACAGCGCCTTTAAAGTCCTCGGAAAAACTGGCGCCGGCGGCAAGCCATTCACCTTCGGTGGCGAGACTTTGTCCCAAAGCCCTGGGTCTCAGCAAAGTGCCCAACAAGCGTTGATTGAATTGCAATTCACCGTTGATCAGATCGTAAACGTACACCGCCCCGTATCCATCGTAATTCTGTTCACGGTAGTAGTATGATCCGACAAACACCTGCCCATTCGCATGCGTCATGGTCGAAGCGAACTGGTTTCTTGGCAACATCGGGTTGAATTCTGCGTCGGTGTATTTTTTGACCCAGGTCCAATTCAGTCCATTCCAGTGGTATTGATTAAAGGCACCCACCTGAATCACAAATTCTTCCAAATCGCCCGGCGATGTGATGAACGCTTCGGTGCCCACAATCGCCATGTCCGTGCCCATATGTTCATCCTGTGTGCCATTGTCTGGGATCAGCAAGTTTTCCGGCCCCCACTGTTGCCCATCCCAGCCGTGTGCTGACACGGCACCGATGTTGAATAGATCGGTGGTCAATGAGTATTCAGGCGCGCTGATCAGCAAATGCGGGCCGTTGATCTTGACGCCCGTGCCATAAAAGGAATCGGCTGGAATTTGCTGGGATGTGAACGCCTGGATTTCTTGCCATTGGCTGCCGTCGTATTCAAAAGTTGCGATCAACCCCTGATCGCTGTTGTGTTCAATGCTAGAAACCACGACGCGATCGTCTTCAACATCGACAGAAACCCCCCATCGGCTGCCGGCCACCAGGGCGCTTGATTGCAGCGTCTGGGTCAACTGCCAATCGGAGCCAATTCGTTGAAACACGTATGCAGCGCCACTGTTGTTGGCGACGCCGTCATCAAAAGGATCGCCCATCACTGCAAAATCACCAGACCAATCCATGTC
>JBNLBT010000184.1:0-2723 GCA_050303435.1 Marinicellaceae bacterium | reverse complement strand
ATTGCGCTGTCCACCCGGGACATTGAAGCGCTGTTTTCTGTTCGATTCTTTGATTTTATTGAAGCCGGGTTGGGCAGAGTTCAAATGGCGGGCGTGCTCGATCCCGTCATTGGGCCTGTTGTGTTGAAGTCGTTTCTGGACGCCCCCAAACCTGGCGGTTTGCTTGTCTGTGTTGATTCCAAGGTTGATCCGGCTGAATGCAAAGCCCGTCTGAGAACTGTGTTTAAGCTGAAGTCCGATGACATTGTCTGGGAGAATTTTGCAAGCACTGGGGAGTGAGATCAAGGACAGACGCTTTGCCATGCCCTTCACCGCAGCCAATGCATTCATGGCCACGTTAAACAGGCCAACCGGCACGCGGATATTTTTGTGCGGTGATGTATGATCGGAATTCACTGCATCGCTTAGAGCTCTGGAACAAATCATGGTGAAAAATTCTCAAGACGCGGTTTGGACGCTGGTGACATTTTTTGTGTTCCTGGTGGCGTTTTATCTGTTGGGCTATTGGCTCATTTTCAGAATGGCACAGGCCACGCCCTTGATGTTGTCGGTGGGCATGGCCGCCGTGGCCACGTGCCTGGTGAGAGGGCGGCCGCTGGCGGATCTGGGGTGGCGTTGGGGCGAGTGGTCGCATCAATGGACGAGTTATCTTCTGCCTTTGGGCATTGCCTTGACGGCGTATCTGATCGTTTGGCTTGCCGGATTTGGAGATTTTTACAACGCTGAATTTTTGGCGCAAAAGAAAGCGGATTACAATCTGGCGGACTGGAGCGATCTGAGCATTTTACTGTTTCATGTGGCCCTGGTGGGAAGCATGGGTTTCTTTGTGTCATTGCCTTCGATTCTGGGTGAAGAAATCGCCTGGCGGGGGCTGTTGGTGACTGAGCTGTCCAGGTTGATGTCGTTCACCGGGGTGGCACTGATCAGCGGTTTGGCCTGGTCTGTTTTTCACTGGCCGCTGATATTCAAGGGTTTGTATGGCGCTGAAGCGACGCCGCTGTATTTTCAGCTGTTTTTCTTCACCCTGTTCATCACATCAACCGGCGTGATCATGACGTATTTGCGCATGAAATCCGGCAGTCTGTGGACTGCGGTGGTGTACCACGCCAGTTCAAATGTGTTCATCCAAAAGGTGTTGACCCCGATCACCGTTGAAAACAGCGATTCAGCCTGGTACATCGACGAGTTTGGCGCGATCCTTGCGCTGGTGGCCTGTGTGGCGGCCATTTATTACTGGCGCAAAGGCGTGGCCGAGTTTGGTGCAGTGCATGCAAGGACAGTGAAAAAATACAATTCAGGATAGGCGCACAGGCGTTTTCAAGTATTTATTGTTGAGCTGAAGGGAAGATAGAGATATGAGCCATTTAATGATTTGTTCTCCACTCCCATTTTACGTCAATGCAATAGTTGTTTTTCATATACTATTTTCTGTGATCAGTCTTTATTATGCAGAGACGAAAAATCAGCTCAATCAAAGCACCTGTCTTTTGATAATTTTTCTGCCCTATATGGCCGTGGTCAAAATCTACATTTGCCCTGCAGGCAAGAAAAATGAAGAAGTGAAAATTTATGTGCACATACTTGTTCTGATTTTTCTGGGCGTGCCCTCATTTGTTATGTTGTTAAGAAGATTCTGTGGTTCAGATATTTATATTGGCTATTGATCAAATAAGCAACCATCCAGCGCTGACAATAATTCTCTCTAGGGCAAGTACAGACTTCAGTGAAAATAAAGCCAGTACTGGCACAGTATTAAGCAAACATTCACTCCACTCTCTTGGATACTATACGTTTATCCAGGCTTGCCGTGCACTGAACAAGCCTGGGTGAAAGTCATTTGCGGGTTACTCAACCTTTTCGGCGGGGTGATCGCCGTTTTGATGCAGGATCAGTCCTGTGGTCTGGCCGTTATCATTGGTTGTGAAACTGATTTTTATGTCGGTGTCTTTGAGCACAAATTCATGGGTTTCGAGGGGAATCATTTCCAGTTTGCGCTGGCCGGAGACCTGCAAATAAAGTGGTCCATCCAAGAACACGTGAATGTATACATCCGCTGCCAGAATGTATTTGCCGACATGGCCCTGCAGAATCGCCGGGTCCACTTCAATGGCGCTGAGGCTGGGTATGGGCTGGTCGGTTTTCAGCCAGGTTTGATCGCTGCCGGTGCTTTTCGAAGTCACGGACACAATCTCGCCGCGCGCATCCCGATTGAATTCCAGGCTGAGGGTGTCGCCTTCGAAGAAGAACTTGTCCTTGGCAAAGGGGAATATGGCGTAGCGCGCGCCGCCGCTTCTCATTGAAAACAGTTGCCCGTCTGCAAAGGTGATGATGCGCTGATTGTCGGGGGTTTTTTCATACACCGCCTGATAGGATTGCATCAACGGCGCATCCAGTGAAATTTTCTCCCAGTCAAAAGGCTCGCCTATGGCGATGGCGGCCGCTCTGTTGACCGCATCCGTCGGGTCTGTGCAGGTGCAATTGCTGAAGATGGCGACAAAAACGTTTTCCTCTGGCAGCATCAGGGAGGCGGTTGCAAAACCGTTGATGCCGCCGTTGTGGGCGATTCGGGGTGAACCCTGGATGTTGCCGATGCTCCAGCCAAAGCCGCAGTAGCTGGGCAAGGATATTCTACTCCGTAGCACCATGTGATGTCATGCCGCAACACCTACAGACTCCTACAGCTGGGAATCAAATTGTTCAGATGACACAAGCCGCTCAGAAAC
>JBNLBT010000183.1:0-2762 GCA_050303435.1 Marinicellaceae bacterium | reverse complement strand
CCGAAAAAAGTATTTGCTTTTTAGTAAATAACTGCATGAGAATTCTAAATCTGATATAGTTTAATTTATTTCAAGATGCAAAAATAAGTTAAATATGACTTGTATTACAATCCCAAACCTGAATACTGTATTTTGAATAAAAAACACCAAGTAATGCACTCTTATTCACCATCTTTCGGTATCTTTGTAATCAGGGTTCCAAAACCATCATTGTTTTCCTATAATTGTTTTTTTTGCAAAAAAATGACGCCGGCGCGAAATGCGCGGCGGCTACAGCGATTCGTCCACAGTCAAATCCACCGGCACGGGCTCAAGCCGGTGTCGATTGATCTGCTCTATTGAACGCATGATTTCAGCCAGATCGGCCGATTTGAAGTTGACGTGCACGCGAATCTGCACGCCATTGAGCGCGCCTGTTTCGGCCGCCTGCAGCAGGTGCTCATGCACCGCGCGGTTGGCCACGGCCTGGCCGTTGAGCCACACTTCGGATTCAGCGGACAACTCAATCACCGCCACGCCCGGCGCCGGGGCCGTCTCCTGCCGTTCACAGCCGGCCAGATGCGCCGCGGCGATGATCGCCCAGGTCAGTCTGAATAACACGCGCGTTGCCTCCCAAAAGCAGCTTGGTGTTCATGATAGCCAGTTTACCCGGCGCATGCAATGGCTGCTTGAGTTTGTCGAAGCGCTCTGGAATTTAGCGGCGACGAGTGATGTTCAACCGGTGCCGAACTGGATGCGATGCGCGGCGCATCCGCTGCACATCGGGTCGGTGTGCGCCGCGCGGGCGCTGGATCGGGCACGCCCTGCCCGGGATTTCAATGCCGGTGTCTTCATGACGCCTCGGTGCGTGGCTTGTGTGGTTGAGATCCAGTATAGCGCCGCGGAGGCGCGCGCGGTGTCAACATGTGTTAAATCGCGCGGGCCATGGGACGACAGTCTAAAATGATAATTTACTTTAGATATATTTTATATACTATTGATATATAGAGATTAATTATGGATAAAACCTCGATTCACTTCAACGGGTACCGATCAAATCGCTCCAGCGGGTGGTGTATTCGGGGGTTTTCTTGTCCGAACGCATCACCCAGCGTTTGCTGAAGCCTTCGCGCGCGTTGCGCAGCGTGCCCTTGCCGAATTTACCGTTGATGCCATCCAGCACCTGCATCAGCGCGTCGTTGCGCGCCGGCAGGGCGTCGAACAGATCGGCCTGCACCACGCCGGCGTCGCTGATGTCGTTGAGCATGATGCCGACCTTTTTGTAGCGAAAGCCGGGTTTGAAAATGCGCTTCAGCGCCTGGCTGGCGGCGGCGTGGAAATGCCCGGTGTGGTCGCTGGCCTGCGGCAGCTGAATGGTGATCGAATTGGTGTACTGTGGATCGCAGCGGCTGAACGGGTTGGTCTTGATGCCCACGGTGATGCAGCGCGCCACCGAACCCTGCTCGCGCAGGCTCACGCAGCCGCGCGCCACGTGGTAGGCGATGGCTTCGCTGAGCAACTGGTACTCGCCGGTTTTCTGACCAAAGGAGCGCGTGCAGACGATCTGTTTTTTCTTCTCCGGATCGGCGTCGAATTCAATGCAGCTGACGCCGCGCAACTCCAGCACGGTGCGCTCCAGCACCACCGAAAAGCGTTTGCGCAGGGTTTTCAGATCGGCCTCGCGCAGTTGCAGCGCGGTTTCAATGCCCATGGCGTTGAGCTGCGCCGACAGCCGCCGGCCCACGCCCCACACCTCGCCCACCGGGGTCTTGCCCAGCGCCTGGCGAATCGGGTATTCATCGCGCAGGCACAGTACGCCGCCGGCGACTTTGAGTTTCTTGGCAAAATGATTGGCGATTTTGGCCAGCGTCTTGCTCGGCGCCAGCCCGACGCACACCGGCAGGCCCAGCCAGCGGTCGATGCGCTGCACCATGTGCTGGCAATGCGCGGTCAGATCGATGCGCGCAAAGCCCTGAAAATCAATGAACGACTCGTCAATGCTGTAGTTTTCCACGCGATCACTGAACCCCGCGATGACATCGTCCACGCGCTGGCTCATGTCGCCGTACAGGGTGTAATTGGACGACAGCACCTGGATGTCGTGGCGTTTGATCAGATCCTGAATCTGGTGCAGCGGCGCGCCCATCTTGATGCCCAGGTTCTTGACTTCATTGGAACGCGCGATCGCGCAGCCGTCGTTGTTCGACAACACGATCACCGGCTTGTGCCACAGCGCCGGGTTGAACACCCGCTCACAGGACACGTAAAAATTGTTCACATCGCACAGCGCAATCATCGCCACCGCTCTTCCCCATAAACCATCACGTCACCCCATTTTCGCCCCCGCCGTTCTCATAACTTGCGAACGATGGCGGTGACCACGCCCCAGATCACCAGCTCCACCTCGCCCTTCAGGCTGATCGGCTCAAAATCGGGGTTCTCCGGCATCAGCCGCACGCCCTCGCGGGTGTCCAGGCGCTTGACCGTGAATTCATTGTCCAGCGCGGCAATCACCACGTCGCCGTGTTTGGCGGTGAGCGAACGGTCGACCACCAGCACGTCGCCGGCAAAAATGCCCGCGCCGATCATGCTGTCGCCCTCCACGCGGGCAAAAAACGTGGCGGTGCGGTTGCGCACCAGGTAGTCGTTCAAATCCAGCGTGTCGCCCAGGTACTCATTGGCCGGCGAGGGAAAACCCGCCGGCACGCTGGATTCGTAAAACGGCAGATTCACACTGGAATCGCCGGGCTTGAGAATTTTCACCTTACTCATCGGCCGCAATC
>JBNLBT010000182.1:0-2773 GCA_050303435.1 Marinicellaceae bacterium | reverse complement strand
TGATTGCATTGACCACCGAAAAGGGGCGGGAATTCTCCCGTTTTGTCAAGCAGTCCAACATTGAGCGGCAGAAAATTGTCTGGCCGACAAAGAATGAAACCCTGCACACCACTCTGATTGTGCTGGTGGTTGTGGTGATCTTTGGTTTGTTTCTGTTTCTGCTGGATTTTGCCTTCAGTAATCTGATCGAATACTTCTTCGGTTGACCACAAGCAACGGGAATTGACTGATGTCTGAAATGAAATGGTATGTTGTGCACGCGTATTCGGGTTACGAGAAGCAAGTCTCGCAATCCATTCTTGAGCGCATAGAACGCTATGGACTGCAGGACATGTTTGGTGAAGTTCTGGTGCCCAAGGAAACGGTTGTGGAAATGCGCAAGGGGCAAAAACGCAAAAGTGAGCGCAAATTTTTCCCGGGTTATGTGTTGGTGCAAATGGAAATGAACGACGACACCTGGCACTTGATTAAAAACGTGCCCAAAGTGATGGGGTTCATTGGCGGCACCGCCGAAAGCCCATCGCCGATCACCGATGCGGAAGCCGACGCCATCATGCGTCGCATTGAGGACGGTGAATCCAAGCCCAGACCGAAAACTCTGTTTGATGTGGGTGAGGTTGTGCGCGTCATTGATGGTCCTTTCGCTGATTTCAATGGTGAAGTGGAAGAAGTCAATTATGAAAAAAGCCGCATGCGCGTAGCGGTGTCCATATTCGGGCGTTCCACCCCGGTTGAGCTTGAGTTCAGCCAAGTGGAAAAAGTTTAATTAACGATTGCATGGGGAGCCATGAATACATGGCGTTTGCACCCGGAGAATTGTCATGGCTAAGAAAGTAGTATCGTACATCAAGCTGCAAGTGCCTGCCGGTCAGGCCAACCCGAGTCCGCCGGTCGGTCCGGCGCTGGGTCAGCACGGCGTGAACATCATGGAATTCTGCAAGGCATTCAATGCCAAAACGCAGGATTTGGAAGCCGGTTTACCGACGCCGGTGGTGATCACCGTGTATTCAGATCGCAGCTTCACCTTTGAAACCAAAACCCCGCCGGCGGCGGTGTTGCTGATGAAAGCCTTGGGCATCCCCAAAGGCAGCGGCACACCCAACACCGACAAAGTGGGCAAAGTGTCGCGCGCTCAACTGGAAGAAATTGCCAAAATGAAAGAGCCGGACCTGACCGCTGCGGACATGGACGCGGCCGTTCGCACCATTGCGGGCACGGCCAGAAGCATGGGCATTGAAACCGAAGGGGTGAACTGAAATGGCTAAAGCAGGCAAAAGAATCAAAGCGCTGAGACAACAAGTCGAAGCCGACAAAAAGTATTCGCTCAACGAGGCGCTGGATTTCATTCGCGAAAACGCGTCCAAAAACTTTGATGAGACCGTGGATGTGGCCATCAAGCTGGGCGTGGATGCGCGCAAATCGGATCAAGCCGTGCGCGGTGCAACGGTGTTGCCCAACGGCACCGGCAAGACCATTCGTGTGGCGGTGTTCGCCCAGGGCGACAACGCCGAGGCGGCCAAAGAAGCCGGCGCCGATCTGGTGGGTTTTGAAGACCTGGCCGATGAGATCAAGCGCGGCAACATGGATTTTGACGTGGTGATCGCATCTCCTGACGCCATGCGCGTGGTTGGGCAGCTGGGTCAGATCCTGGGTCCCAAAGGTTTGATGCCGAACCCCAAAGTGGGCACGGTGACCCCCGATGTGGCCGCTGCGGTTAAGAACAACAAGTCCGGTCAGGCGATGTACCGCATCGATAAAGCCGGCATCATTCACACGGTGGTGGGCAAAGCGTCTTTCAGCACCGACGCACTGATTGAAAACATCAATGCCCTGTTGAATGACTTGAACAAGAAAAAACCCGCCACTTCAAAAGGCAAATTCATCCGCAAGGTGAGCCTGTCCAGCACCATGGGTCCTGGTCTTGAAGTGGATCAAAGTTCTTTGGAACTGAAATAAATTTTGAGGGTTGCCCGGCCTGGCCGGGCAGCTGTCAAAGACTGCAGGTGATCCCTTGGGGTCTTAATTTCCTGCATAGATGGTGTATCCCTCACAGAATTTCTGTGAAAGGTCGCCAAAATGGGCCCACCTTCGGGTGGGAATGCAAGCACTGCAGCACACGCTGCATGAGATCCTTTCGGAGGTCATCATGGCGCTCAATATAGAGCAAAAGAAAGCTGTAGTCAGTGAAATAGCGGAGATTGCGAAAGACGCACATTCTCTGGTCGCTGCGGAATATCGCGGCACATCCGTTGATGTCATGACATCAATTCGTGATGAGGCGCGCAAAACCGGAGTGTATCTGAGGGTGGCGAAAAACACGCTGGTCAAACGTGCAGTGGAAGGCACCGACTTTGAATGCATTCAGGCATCGCTGGTCGGACCCCTGGTGTACGCGTTTTCCCAGGAAGACCCGGGTTGCGCCGCGCGTTTGCTCAAGTCGCACGCCAAAGACCATGACAGCATTGTTGTCAAGTTTCTGGCAATCAACGGTGAAATGCTTGACGCCAGTCAACTGGATCGTCTGGCTTCACTGCCGACTAAAGAGCAAGCCATCTCGATGTTGATGAGCGTGATGAAAGCGCCGATCGAGAAGTTCGTTCGCACACTGGCTGAACCGCATGCAAAACTGACTCGCACGATCGCAGCGATCAGAGATCAGAAGCAAGCTGCATAACCGATTTAATTTTTAGCATATTTTTGGAGTAATACAATGGCCGTTTCTAAAGAAGACATTTTGGAAGCCATCTCATCCATGAGCGTTATGGATGTGGTT
>JBNLBT010000181.1:0-2799 GCA_050303435.1 Marinicellaceae bacterium | reverse complement strand
ATATTTGAAGTTTTTGGAAGGTGGCCAGATGGTGACGCCGGCGCACTGTTTCATTGAGCTCGGTTTCAACATGCTGCCCGCCTACGTCCTGTATTTATTGATACTGCCCAATGGGCGCGCCTGGGCCCTGATGTTGACGCCGGTGTTGTTTTTCTCCAATGCGCTGGTCTATTACAACATCGATGCCTTGTTTCACGCCGAAGACAGACAAACCTGGTATGTGTATTTCATCCACCTGATTCGCCATGTTTCAATCAGTTTGTTCTTTTTTGCCTTGTTTGCGATCAAAAAACTGGTGCGCCAGAAACAGGAAATCAAGGCCATTTCCGATAAAGAGCAGCACGCGCAGCTGCGTTTGCTGAAAGGCCAGGTCAACCCGCATTTCCTCTTCAACACCCTCAACACCCTGTATTCCAGTGCCTTGGCAAAAGACGAAGCCACGCCCGAGCTGATTCTCAAGTTGTCGGACAATTTCCGCTACGTGCTGCACGAAGGGCAGGAGAATCTGGTGCCGATTGAAAAAGAAATTGGCCATTTGAAAGACTACATCCACATCCAGAAATCCCGCTTGTCAGACAAAATCGAGGTCAACTGGACGGAGGAAATCGATGACTACCGGCAAAGCGTGCCACCGATGATTCTGATATCTTTTGTGGAAAATGCGATCAAATATTCCAGCATGTTGACCGGCCAGGGCCACCCCATCAATGTGCACGTGAAAGTGCACGATCAAACGCTGCATTTCTTCTGTGAAAACACCTTCAGCAAAGCGCCGCAGCTGAACTTCGATGCCAACTGGAAAAAAAGCGGCGTGGGCATTAAAAACACCATCAAACGGCTGCAATTTCTCTACCCCGACCGGCATCGGCTGGACATCGAAACCTTCAACAGCCGATACATGGTGGCCTTGCAAGTGAGCCTGTGATGCGTTGCGTGGTTCTGGAGGATGAGAAACCGGCGCAACGGGTGTTGCAGAATTACATTGCGCAAACGCCGTTTTTGCAATTGACCGGAGTGTATGAGTCGGGCTTGTGCGTGCCTCCAGCGGCGTTGCGTGAAGCGGCCTTGCTGTTTCTCGATGTGCAATTGCCACAGATGAACGGCTTGCAGTTTTTACACACGCTGGATGCCCCGCCCAAAGTCATCGTCACCACTGCATTCAGCAATTACGCGGTGGACGCGTTTGAACAGGCGGTGGTCGATTATTTGCTCAAACCGTTTTCCTTCGATCGGTTCATCAAGGCGGTCCTGCGCGCGCGCGAACAGATTCAAAACCTCGGTGCGCCGGAAGACCCGCTGTTTGTGTATGCGGACAAATCGTTTCACCGCATGGACCTGCAGGCCACGCTGTATCTGAAATCGGAAAGCGACTACATCCGCATTGTTTCAAGTGAGCGCCAACTGTTGATTCTTGACAGCATAAAAAACTGGGGCAAAAAGCTGGCCGGCCGCGGATTCGTGCAAACACACCGGTCATACCTGGTCAACCTCAAGCACATTGAATCCCTGCGCGGGAACAGCGTGCGTCTGAGCAACGGGGAAGAACTCCCGGTTGGCCATACATTCAAAGCGCAATTGCTGGAAAACCTGCAAATCTAAAGCCCCGTTGATCCTTCAGACGACGCGGTTCGTCGATGCCATTCACGCGTTCATCGAATACCCGAATGATGTTTTGAAGTGCTGGTGCGGCTTGATTATCATGGCGGGAATCCAAACGGCATCCATTGCATGCAGCCAACCCAGTCGAACCAAGCGCCTGCAGGCGCAGGCACCCGCACCGCGTCCTTCAAAGCGTACAAAATTTCCGTCGCCCTGTGCACAGCCGTGATCATTGTGGGGCAATGGATCTTTCTCGCCTACCTGATCCGTGCCTACGCACCCACCCTGCTCGACGGCGACATGAGTGGATGGAATCAGCACATGCTGCACGGCCACATTGCGGGCGATGACATGGGCAATCTGGCGGTGTTTTTGCACGTGTTTCTGTCGTTCATTGTGATGGGGCTGGGTGGTTTGCAGCTGCTGCCCTGGGTGCGCCGTCGCGCGGCCCGGTTCCATCGCTGGAATGGCCGGGTCTATCTGGTGATCGCCTTGCTGGTCAGCGCGGCGGGGCTGTACATGATCTGGACCCGCGGCTCGGTCGGGGGCATTTGGGCCAGCATCGCCATCTCGCTGGACGCCACACTGATCTGGGCCTTCGGCCTGACCGCCTGGCGCATGGCCCTGCGCAAGAATTTCAGTGCGCACCGCCGTTGGGCCCTGCGGCTGTTCATGGTGGTTTCCGCGGTGTGGTTTTATCGGGTGGGTCTGATGTTCTGGCTGCTCGCCAACGGTGGCCCCGTGGGCATTGACATGGCCACATTCACCGGCCCGTTCATCGTCTTCATATCCTTTGCCCAATACCTCTTGCCCTTGGCGATCGTCGAACTGCACCTGCGCGTGCGACCCGACAGCGCAACCCCCATCCGATGGCTGATGGCAGCCGTGTTCATGGTCTGTTCACTGGTGCTGAGCGCCGGCATTTTTGCCGCCGCCGGCGGCCTGTGGTTTGCCTGATTTCGCGCAAGCGGTCGTTGAAGCCTTAATCCGCACACACTGAACCGGCCAAAGCAATGTCAAAAGCGGCGTGAACCCACGCCGCTTTTTTGTGCGCAACGCGGCCGCATCGCAGATTTTTAAATCGGGCATTTTTTTATGCTATGATGCCAATTATGGCGCCAGTGGGCGCACTTTTTCACTGTTCAAATACATCGCTGCGGCTGCAAGGACCGCATGCCAGGGAAACGCGCATGATAAAAA
>JBNLBT010000180.1:0-2815 GCA_050303435.1 Marinicellaceae bacterium | reverse complement strand
CTGTCGCTGACAGCATCAGTGCCTGTGGGCCTGGAACCGGTTGCCGTTGCCGTGCGCAACGATGCGGAGGTCTGGGTCGTCAACCATTTGTCCGACAGCGTCAGCATCGTCAACGTCGCCGCGACAGTTCCCCATGTCAGCCGCACACTGCTGGTGGGTGATGAACCGAGGGATATTGTCTTTTCCGCCAATGACCGTGCGTTTATTACCACCGCCCGGCGCGGCCAACAACGCACTAACCCATCGCTGGAATACGTTCCGGGCGCTGGTGACCCCCTGCTCACTACCGAAGGCACGCCGCGGGCGGACGTGTGGGTTTTTGATGCGGCAAATCCCGGCACCGGCATAGGTGGAACGCCTTTAAAAATCGTCGAGCTGTTCGGTGATACGCCTCGGGGATTGGCGGTTAGCCCGGACGGCAACATCGTGTATGCGGCGATTTTCTTTTCCGGCAACCAGACGGCTTCCGTCGCCGAAGGCTCCGTCTGCGAACACAACCAAGCCCCCTGTCAGATCAAGAGCCAGACGTCTCCCGGAGACATTGTTGGACCCAAAACCAACGTTTCCGGCGACCGTGCGCCACTGACCGGCGTGATCGTCAAACAGGATCCCGAGACCGGCGAATTTTTTGATCCGGAAGGTACGGACTGGACCGACAGCGTCAAGTTTTCGCTGCCCGACAAGGATGTGTTCGCCATTGATGCCACCACCCTCAATGAGACCGCTGCCTACCGGCACGTGGGCACAACCCTGTTTAATATGGCGACCAACCCCAGAACCGGTGCGGTCTATGTTTCCAATTTCGAGGCCAACAATTTCGGTTTGTTCGAAGGGCCTGGGATTTTTGCCAACAGTACCGTACAGGGGCACCTATCCGAAGCGCGCATCACCGTGATTAAAAACGGCAGCGTGTTGCCGCGGCACCTGAACAAGCATATCAACTATGCCATCACGCCGGCACCGGCCGGGACCCTGCAGCACAGTCTGTCCATGCCCCTGGGAATGGAGGTATCCAGCGATGGCAGTCGGCTGGCGGTAGTCGCTTTTGGTTCCAATAAAGTCGGCATATTCGACACCAGCGCCTTGGAAAATGACAGCTTTGATCCCACCCAGACCAGCGCCGATTACATTTCAGTCAGCGGCGGCGGGCCCAGCGGACTCGCGCTCGATGAAAGTCGTAACCGTTTGTATGTACTCACGCGCTACAACAATTCCGTGTCTGTTATCAATCTGGACAGCAAAGAGGAAGTCAGCCATGTAGCCATGCACAACCCGGAACCGGCCAGCGTCGTGCAAGGCCGGCGCTTCCTCTACGACGCCACACTGACGTCCTCCAACGGTGAAGCCAGTTGCGCGGCCTGTCATATTTTCGGGGACACCGATCACCTGGCCTGGAACCTGGGCAACCCGGATGATGAGGTCACCAAAAACCCGACGCCCATCAAGCTGAACTTTTATGACGACGTTTTTCAACGTCTCATTGCTGACGCGCTGGGTTTCGTTATCCCGAATATTAACGGCACCAATGAGGTCGACGACTTTCACCCCATGAAGGGGCCATTGACCACGCAAACTTTGCGCGGTCTGGTGAATTCCGGCTCCATGCACTGGCGGGGTGACCGTGCCAACGGCTTTTTTGGTGTGGACCTGGCGACAGAGGCGCCCTTCGACAGTGATCTCTCCTTCAACAATTTTATTGTTGCCTTTGCCGGGCTGTTGGGACGCGAGAGCCTGATCGACGACGACGATATGCAACGCTTTACCGAGTTCGCCCTGCAAATGATTCTGCCGCCGAACCCGGTGCGGGCTTTGGACAACAGCCTGAGCCGCGCTGAAGCCCGCGGCCGGGAATATTACATGGGCTGCGACGGCGTCACATTGATCATCTGTAACAGAGATGGCTTTCCGGTGTTCAGCGAACATCGCTCAGACGGGCTGCCCCTGCTGGACAACTTCGGCTTCACCTGTCAGGGCTGCCACACTCTCAATCCAGCGGAAGGTTACTTTGGCACCGACGGCACGGCGTCATTCGATGGTGTGAATCAGATCATGAAGATTCCACAGATTCGCAATGTTTACACCAAGGTCGGCATGTTTGGTAATCCCACCAACGCTGAAATCAATGAATTTGACAACGACTATAAAGGCGATCAGATCAGAGGATTTGGTGTGTTCCACGATGGCGGCCTTGATGGTGTGTTGCGTTTTATGAATGGCGAAGTCTTTAACGCTAATTTCCTCAACACAGTCGGTTTCTTCAATGGCAATACGCAGCGGCAGGATATAGAAGCCTTTGTACTGGCATTCGATTCGGATTTGCCCCCCATTACCGGCCAGCAGATTTCACTGGTGGGTGCGGGTGACGAAACGGTGCACGATCGCATTGACTTGTTAGTCGAACGAGCCGAAGCCGATTTTGCTTCCAAGATTCTGGGCGGCGCGGCGAAGGAGTGTGATCTGGTCGTAAAGGGCGTGGTCGAGGGTGAACTGCGCGGTTGGCTGTACAACCCCGATAGCCGGCAATTCCGCAGTGACCGCTCCGGCGAAGCGACATTGACGGACAACCAGTTGCGCAATATCGCGAGCATCAACAACACGACGCTGACCTATAGCTGTGTACCTTACGGCTCCGGCGAACGCATAGGATTGGACCGCGATCTGGATGGGGTCCTGGACAGCGATTGATTGCAGAGGATATCAGAGTGCCGGGTGGTCCAGAGTCCACTCTGGCGCTCTGGCGTATCGGCAAGTCCACAGTAATAAGCGAAAGGTCTCACAATGGATTACAAAACACTTGACGCAAACAAAAATAAGG
>JBNLBT010000179.1:0-2843 GCA_050303435.1 Marinicellaceae bacterium | reverse complement strand
AGAAAAACTCAAAGCCCTGGGCCTGCGTCTGCTGGCGCATCGGGTGCTGAAGCTGGAGGACATTGCTGCCGGCATGCAGCAGATTGCCGACCTCACCGGCGTGGACGGGCGCGCCGCGGTGTCAGCATTCAGACAGCGACTGGCCACCCTGCAAGCAAGCGACCATCCGCGCCACCGCGGCGCAATCCTCACCTCCACGCAGCCGCTGTACACCGTCAACGGCGATCACTGGCTGAGTGAAGCGGTGTCGCTGTGCGGCATTGACAACGTCTTTGCTGAGCTGCCGGCGCTTTCGGCGCGCATTGACACCGAAGCATTGTTGCAGCGCAATCCGGACGTGATCGTGACGCTCGCTGGGGATGAAGAGCCGTTTTGGCAGCAATGGCCGGAGTTGCAGGCGGTGGCGCAACGGCGGGTGCTGGCGGTGAGCGCCGATCTGATGTCGCGCCCTGGGCCCAGGCTGCTGACGGGGGTTGAGCAGCTGTGCGCGCAACTGTCGCAGTGAATCACTGCGGATCTAATGACCGATGCGGTGCCCCTCCAGCAACAACTCGCGCAAACGTGAATTGGCGCGGGTGAATTCAAAGGCCAGTTTGTCACCGCGGTAGATCGCCTCGTGGTGCGCCGCGGCGCTGACCATCAGGTGCACACGCGACTCATACATCACATCGATCAGCGTGATCAGGCGCCGCGCGGCGTCGTTGTCGTTGTCGTTCAGGATCGGCACCGACTGAATCATCAAATGGCGCACTTTGGCGGCGATTTTGAGGTAGTCGTCGGCGTTGCGCGGTTCCCGGCACAAGGCGTCGAACCCGCACCACAGCACATCCCCGCCGCAGGCCACCACCGGCAGTGGCCGACCATTCACATTCCAGCTTTGCTGGTATTGCCGCGCCGCCGCGGGCACGCGTTCGGCAAACACCTGTTGCAAATGCCATTCGCTGCTTTCATTCAATGGATAGTACCAATGCGTGCGCAACTCGCCGTGGCGCATGCGGTGATCGGTTTCACCGTCCAGGTGCATCACCTGCATGTGCGCATTGATCCACTGAATCGCCGGTTTAAAGCGCGCGCGCTGCAAGCCTTCGCGGTACAAATCATCGGGTTTGACGTTGGAGGTGGTCACCAGCGTGATGCCGTGCGCGTGCATGGCCTTGAGAATGCCCGACAGCAACATGGCGTCGGCGATGTCGTTGACCAGAAATTCGTCCAGACAGACCAAATGCACGCGTTGCGCCAGCTCGGCGATGATTTTGTTCAAGGGGTCTTTTTGCGCTTCGTGCGCGCGCAGGCGGCCGTGCAGCCAGAGCATGAATTCATGGTAGTGCTGTCGCAGTTTGCCGCCGGCCGGCAGGCAGTCGTAAAACAGATCCATCAAATGGGTTTTGCCGCGACCGACCGAACCGTACACATACAGTCCACGCACCGGATCGCGTCGCTTGAACCACAACCAGCCGCGTTCGCGCGGTTGCATCAGGGATTGGTACAGGCGTTCGAAACACTGCACCGCTTCGGCTTGCAGCGGGTCCGGTTGCAACAGGCCGCGTTCAATTTCCGCGCGGTAGGTTTCAGCCGGGCTCACGCCGGTTCAGACGCGTCGAGTTGCCGCAGAATGCCGTTTTTAATCGCGCCTTTCAGATCCAGCAATCGGCGGTGAAAAAAGTGCCCGGCTTTCATGCTCACCAGCTGCGGCGGATTGGGCAGACTGTCGACGTAATCGCGCACCGCGCGGGCACTGACCACGTCGTCTTCCTCGCCCTGGATCACCAGCCAGGGGCAATCCGGCGCGTCAAGTTCGCTGAAATCAAAGCGCTCCACCGGCGGTGCCACGGTGAGAAACTGTTCAGGTTTAATCTCCGCGGCGCCGCGCAGCGCCACGTAGGAACCAAATGAAAATCCGGCCAGCCAGCAGGCGTGGCCCGGCAACACCGACTGCGCCCATTGGTGCACGGTGACGAGGTCGCGGGTTTCGCCGATGCCGTTGTCAAAACTGCCTTCGGATTCTCCCACGCCACGGAAATTGAAACGCACTGCGTGCACGCCCATGTCGCGGAACGCGCGTTCAATCATGTGCACCACCTTGTTGCGCATGGTGCCGCCGTACAGCGGGTGCGGGTGACAGATCAGCGCCACCGTGCGGCGGTCGTCGACGTCGTCGTTGGGCGGCGCGGTCAGCATTTCAATGCGACCGGCTTCGCCGTGAATATAAAATGTCTCGGAATCCTGGGGAAATTGCTGTGGATTTTCAGTGCTCATGTGTCATGGATTGGCTGGCAAGTACGGCGCGCCCATTATACCCAAATTCGCCGCGTGTATGGGCATTGATGCAGCGTGGGTTGCGGGCCTCATTCGGCTGGCTCGCTGGCCGGGTTCGGCGCCGACCAGGGCGCGACCTTGAACAACAGCAGCATGCCCGGAATGGCCAGCGCAGTGCAGATCAGAAAAAACTGCGTGTAGCCCACCGCCTCGATGATGAAACCGGTGGTGGCATTCAGAAAGGTGCGCGGAATCGCCGTGATTGCAGTCAACAACGCAAACTGCGCCGCGGTGTACAGCTTGTTGGTGTGCACGGACATGAACGACAGCAACGCCACCGTGCCCAGCCCCACCCCCAGATTCTCTAGAGCCACCACTATGAACAGCACCGCGTTGTCCGGCTGCCCCAACAGCGACAGCCAGACAAACCCCAGAATGGTGACCATCTGCACCACACCGAATATCCACAAGGACTGGTTGATGCTGATCTTTTTCATCACCACACCGGCGACAAATGCGCCGATCAAAAAGAACGACAGGCCGGCGATTTTGGTGATCACACCGATGTCGTCCTTGGAATAGCCCAT
>JBNLBT010000178.1:0-2852 GCA_050303435.1 Marinicellaceae bacterium | reverse complement strand
AAAGTTGCGCCTGACTCGGGTGTTTTTAACATTAGTAGCAAACATAAAACTTCATTTGCAAGAACTGACATTCATAAACTAAATAATAATGATTTTAATAAATTTAATTTAATTTTCGAAAAAATATCTGAGATTATCGGGAATACATGAATCTAGTATTTTCCAGAAGTGTAAATATATTGAAATAGAATCCAAAGATCTTTAAGTCGGTTTATGCTGTAGTGAATACGGAAATTCCCAGTGATGTTGATACATGAGTCTTCAGCTAGATTGATTAAGGATTTCCTTCACACCCCAAACGCATCCACGTAAATCAGGTCGCGGTTGGCCGGGGCTTCGAGGGCGCCGGCGTCGCAGGCGGCCATTGCGTTGCCGTCGCCGTCCAGGGGGCGGGGGGTGCCTTGTTGGTCCTGGTTCAGCGGGTTGCCGGCGGCGTCCTCGCAGGGCAGGGCGCCGAGTTTGTCCAGCGCGGGGGAGTCAGCTTTCAGGTTGAAGCCCGGCACGCCGTTGCCGCCGATGGCATAACCGGTCAGGCCGGGATCGGCGATCACATCGCCGGTGGCGAGAAAATCGCAGCTGTTTTCGCCGGCGACGTTGTGGCCAGCGGAGGCGATGTCGTCGGCATCGCTGCACAGCGCCTGGGCCGCGTCGGGGTTGAACAGAATGCTGGCGTAGATGAGCGCCGAGCCGGGATTGCTCACGCCGGGGACGTGAATGGCCGCGCCGGGGCCGTTGTCGTACAGCGTCGAATGGGCGATGCGCAGATCGGCCTCGTTGGCGTCGATGACGCCGTTGTTGATCGGATTGGGGTGGTGATTTTTCGCCACGGTGGTGTTGCTGATGTGGACGAGGGTGTTGCTTTTGCTGGCCTGCAGCGCCGCGCCGCTGGTGACGGCGCTGTTGTCAATCAGCGCGTTGCCGTGCAGGTTGTACACCTGGCCCGGGCCACCGACGGGTTGCCCGAGAAACAGGGCGCCGCCGTAATCGCCTGCGCTGTTGCCGAGAAAGACGTTGTGACGCAGATGCATCGGCTGCGTGGCATCCAGAATCATCACCGCGCCGCCGTTGAAGGCCTGATTGTTTTCGAAGCGTGAATCGTTGATGGTGAGCGTGTCATCGATGGCGTTGATGACGTACACGCCGCCGCCGCCGGACTCCGCGCGGTTGTCTGTGAACAGGCAATCGCTGAGGGTGACCTCGCCGTTGCTGCCGGTGAAAATGATGGCCCCGCCGTTGTCTGCCCGATTGTTGCGGAACACCACGTCGTTGATTTCCATCTGTCCGGTGGCCTTGACCCAGAGGGCGCCGCCGTCCTCAATTTGCATGTTGACCGTGTGCGGGAAGCCGTCCTGCAGCGTGACCCCGCCGAGAAAAAACACGTCGTCGCCGGGTTCGCTCTGGTTGACCACCAGAAGGCGCCGGGCCAGCGAGGTGAAAATCAGCGGCCGTTGGCTCAGGCTGGCGTGGGGTGTGATGAAGGTCGAGCCGGTGACTTCAATGTGGCCCTGCAGGTTGATCGGGCCGGCCACCTCCAGGGTGATGAAATCAATGATGTTGTCTCCTCCGGCGGTGCAACCGTCGATGGCAATGTTCTGGTTGGCCGCACGCACCGCCTCGCGCAGGTTGCAGCCGCCGTCGCCGTCGTTGGCGATGTCGTGGTCGCGGTTCACCGCAATGAACGCGGCCTGTGCATGGCTGATGAAAACGGCGAGCAAGCACGCCGCGGTTTTGATTTGAATTGAATGCAACACAAGGCACCTCTCTTGATCAGTCCTCTCACATTCAATCAACAATTTTTTGTGGCCATTGCGACATTTTTTTTCAGCCACGCGGCGGCGTGCCGGGCTGGGTGCATCAATTTGAGCGGTGCGCGTCCGTGCAGGCGGCCATTCAGCGCGTCGGTCTCAGCGGCGCTGGCGCACCAGCTTCAGACTGGAAGGGGCGGATTGACCGTCCTGCAGGTATGTCTCATGGCGCTCGACGGCGTCCTCGGTGAGGAACTGAAAGCCCAGGGTGTGCTGGTGACTGTGCTTCGGGTCGCTCAGTCCGGTGGCGTCCTGGAAAACAAAATCCACCCGATCCGGCGCCGCGGCCTGCGTGCTGCGCAACCTCGGCTGGTTGCCCTGCGGACAGTAATGTGTGGCCAGCAGCGCGTCGCCGTCCAAGTGGTAGACGGTTATGGAATGCGACCGCCCTTGGTGCAGCCAGTGTTCCAGCAAAACCGTGCCGCGCGCGGTCTCGGTGAATTCGATGTGGAACGTCTGGCCATCTTCGCCGGCTTTGTGCCACACACCGACCAGCGATTTGAGCTGTGCAAATTCAGCCGCGGCGTCGCCGGCCGCACGCAGCGGCAGTGCTGCCGCAAGGCCGATGAAGAGCAGGGTCAGGGGCCAACGCGCGGTGCTCATTTTTGTTCACCGCTTTGTTCGGGGCTCAACGCCGAATCCAGCGCGGCGATCAGGCGGTCCACTTCTGCGGCGGTGTTGTAATGCGCCAGGCTGATGCGCAACACGCCGCCGCGTGGTCGCAGGCCCAGGGCATCGATCAATGCCACGGCGTAGAAATCGCCGTGGCGGATGCCGATGTCAAAGGCGTCCACGCGGCGGGTGATCTCGGCGGCGTCGAGCGCATCGTGCAGCAGCGACAGCGTGGCCACGCGGCGTTGCGGGTCGGCGCTGGCCGGTCCAATCACGCGCAGGTCCGCGCGCGTTGACAGGTACACCATCAGGCGGCGCAGCAAGGCCGCTTCATGCGCGGCAATCTCATCGTAGGCGCGCATCAGGTCGGCCCGGTTGGGGGCGCTGCGTTCACCGCCGCTGCCCAGTTCGGTCAGATAGCGCACCGGGGGGGGG
>JBNLBT010000177.1:0-2977 GCA_050303435.1 Marinicellaceae bacterium | reverse complement strand
GCAACGGCGTGTGCGGCGCATTTTAACTGCGTCCCTGTTGCTTGGCACTGCGGTGTCGTCGATCGGCTTTTATCAGGCCAACCGCGCACGCGATGCTGCGGAAGTGGCACTGCAAAACACCGACGCGGTGAATCTTTTTCTCAGCAACATGATTTCTTCCGGCGAAGACCTGGGTGAGGGCCTGAAGGTTCGTGTGGTGGACATGCTGGATTACGCCGCCAGGCACAGCGAAGATGAATTCGCCGCGCAACCGGCCGCGCGCGCGGAAATACTGCACGCCCTGGGGCGCGCGTACAACAGCCTGGGTCAACACAAACAAGCCCTGCAACAGCTGCAAAAAGCCGAACGCATCCAGCGCGAACTGTATCCGCCACACCACCGCGCGCTGTTGACCACCCTGCTGTCGCAATCCTCGGCGCACAGCGATTTACAACAAAACGAAGAAAGCCTGGCGCTGGCCCAAACCGTTGTCGCTGAATCCACAGCGCGGGGCGCGGCGTGGAAGCAGCTGTTGAACAGAGCGCGGGCACTGGAAATCGGCAGCCTGTTGTCTTTGAGCCGACTGGATGAAGCTGAAGCCTTGTTACAGCAGCAGTTTGGTGATCTGGACCCACAGGCTCTTGCCAATGAAGCGCTGGCGTTCAGCGTCATGCACCTGCGCGCCAGCATGGCCTACATGCGCGGTGAATACGCGCAGGCCATCGACATGTTTCGCGCGGAACTGGAGTGGCTGGATCAGCGCCCCCAGACGCACCCGGTGGACCGCATCACGGGACTGGAAATGCTGGCCATCTCCCTGGTGTATCAGGGGCACATGCGCGAAGCGGTGGCGGTGCACGAAGAAGTGTTGGCGATCAAAGCGGAACTGTACGGCACCGACACGGTGTTGTACCTCCGCTCTTTAATGAATCTCGGCAGCACCCAGTATCAAATCAATGATCTGGATGCCTCGGACCGCAACCTTGAAACCGCCCTGGAGTTGAGTGAGCGGCTGTTCCATGGCCCCAGTGAGATCCGCATGACGGCGCTGTTGAATCTCAGCAACAACCGCGTGGCGCGCGGCGATGTTCGCGGCGGCGAAGATTTGTTGCGACAGGCGCTGGAGCAGGCCTATGCGGTGTACACCGACGACGCGCACCTGAACATTCTCAAGACCGAGTACAATCTGGCCGAACTTTTGAACAACACCGAGCGATACACCGAAGCGGAAGACTGGGCGCGCCGCAATCATGAAAAAATGCAGCACACCCTGGGTGAGAATCACGTTTTCACCTTGCTGGCGGCCGACAACCTGGCCATTGCCCTGCGCGGTCAGGATAAGCTGCAAGCGGCCCTCGAACTGCACAACGCACTGCTGCAACGCATGCAGCAGGACCCCAACGCGCACACCGTCAATCACCTGCTGGTGCAACAACACGCGCTGGAAACGCGGCACCGCGCCGGTCAAGGCGAATCGGCGTTGCAGGACATGCAGTCCTTGTTGCCACAGTTGCGCGCACTGCTTGGCGATGATCACCCGCAAACCCGGGGCGTGGTTGCGCTTTTGCAGCAATGGCAAAACACCCCCTCCACAGACGCGCGGTAAACTGCCCGAGTTCACCCAGCGGCTCTGCATCGGCTTAAATTAAAAATAATTGTGTGTTTTCACCTCGGCCCGGCATCGTTGCTGTCATCAACGAACTGGATTACCGGGAGGTTCCACCATGATACGCATCGCATTGACGCTCGCCGCATTGATCCTGATCACCAGCAACGCCCAAGCGGCGCTGTTTTGTGTCGGCACCAGCGCTGAATTGGCCAGCGCGCTGAACACCGCAAGAAACAACGGCCAAAGCGACCTGATTAAGCTGCAGGTCGGTGATTACCCGGTGCCCGGCCAGGCGTTCAGTGTGTTCATGCTGGAAAATCACGCGCTGACTTTGTCCGGCGGCTGGGACGGCCCGAATCACGCGCCCTGCGCCGAGCAAAGCGGGCTGCCGCACGACACCGTGCTTGACGGCGAAGGCCTGAACCGGGTACTGAACGTGGTCTTCAACCAGGGACTGGCTTTCTCAACCGACCTTGAATTCATCAATTTCACCGTGCTTGACGGACTGTCCAATGGCATCGACGCGGCCGGCCTCAATGTCAATTGCCTCAACCCCTGCACAGCCCGTTTTCTGCTGGATCGCATGAAATTCGTCGCCAATCTGGGCAATGACGGCGCGGCCCTGCGCTTCAACGGCGGGGACAAAATCACCATGCGCAATTCGGTGTTGGCCTTCAACCGCACGCGCACCGCCGGTGGCGTGGTGGACGTGACCCTGCCGGCCGCCAGTCGCGGCCTCTACTTTGTCAACAACACCGTGACCGACAATTGGGACGATGTGGTTGTGCCGGGGAGCAGCAGCACCTCAGGACTGAGCGTCTCGCTGAATGAAACGGCCAGTGCATTTTCTCAATCGTTCATTGCCAACAACCTGTTCTGGGACAACGAACTGGCCGACCTGTTCACCAACGCCCTCGGCGTGCACCGCATTTACAGCAACAACTATCAGCAGCGACTCGGCTTGGCCGATTTCATCGGCGGCAACATCAACGCAGACCCGAATTTAAGCACCTTTCTGTTCAGCTACGCGCCGCAGTACCCGTCCCCGGTGATCAATGCAGGCCGCAGCATGCCGGCGGTGATCCCGTTTCCGACGCCGTTCCATTTGGGCTGGGACCACGGCACCTTGGACTACCTCGGCCATCCGCGCGTGCACAACGGCCGCGTTGACATCGGCGCCGTGGAAGCCGGCGATGAGACACCGATTTTTGCCAACAGTTTTTGAGACCGACCAATGAAACCTTTAATCACAACACTTCGACATGCACGACTCGCCTGTGGCCTGGCTTTGACCCTGCTGTGCCTGCCACACCCTGCACAGGCAGTGGATTTCTGCGTGTCCACGCCTTTGGAATTGACCAATGCCTTGGTGGTGGCGGCCAGCAACGG
>JBNLBT010000176.1:0-3068 GCA_050303435.1 Marinicellaceae bacterium | reverse complement strand
CGCCCACCGGCAGGGCGACGACAAGTCGGCCAAGATGTGGGCGCGGCGCGCCAAGCGTGAGGACCCCGACTCGCCCGACGTCGATCAGTTCCTGGCCGATCTGGGCGTGTCATTGGACAACGTCACCGTTGAAACTGGGATTGCACTGGCCGACGTGGCCGCGCTATTGGGTGTTGAGTTGTCAGAGCTGGCCGATTCAGTTGGCATTGATCTGGGATCATTGGCCGATCAGAATTCAATCATCAATGATGCGTTCCAGGCCGCTATTGCCAATTTGCCGGAAGGCACGGCCAGCCAACTGGGGCCACTGTTGGCACGTGTGGAAAACGCTGCAAATGGCGCGCAACAGGAATTGTTCTTGCAAGACTTGGTGCGGTTTGTTGACGAACTGCCGGCAGACCAGCGCGACCAGTTGGCCCCGTTCTTTGACCAGATCGACCCTGCCACTGACGCCTCAACTCAAATCAGCCTGATGGAATCCATTGACGGTGAGAACCGCCGGATCAGGGAGACCCTTGTGGCCATTCAAGAGCAGGACCGGCAGAACACCGATCAGATTACAAACACGGTTGATCAAGTGACAGCCGCAGTGAACACACTGGGCGGCGACATCAACCGCCTTGCAGACATCCTACTGACGCAGCGAGTATGAGAAATATCCACGTAGAAATTGACTATTCAACATCCAGCACACGCACTTTTTCATTGCGTGCAGATGCAGACTCTGAAGGCCGTCTGCTGGGCCCGTTGAAGTTCAGCGTGACCGTCAAGACATGGATCCAGGGTGAACCGACCCGGGCGAACCTGTCTGAAGTGAACCTGTCCAATGGGGACGGCGCTCTGGATTCATTTGCAAACGAGACGATGACCGCGGTCAGAATCTACAACGTGCCCATCCCCGGCGGCACACGCACGCTGTTGGCAGCAGGTACACCGGACCGGGCCATTCTGGACGGGCACCGGGCGCTGAAGATAACCATTCAAGACGCGCGCAAGCTACTGGATGTGCCACTGCAATCTCAATACTACCCGACCAGTGAAACCGCTTTGTCAGATGGCAGTAAGACAAACACCTACTACGGGTTGGAAGACGTGCCACGCCCATGGTGCGTAGGCCTGTGCCGATCAGTGCCAGGGGTCGTGGTCAATCGGTCGATTAATGAATACCACGTGCACAGCGGGGTGATCAATGGGGTTAACACCGTTTATGACGATGGCATCAGCGTGACGTTCACCGGGTTTGATGAAGGATTCACGCTGGCCGCCAACCCATCAGGCCGGATTGTGGCGGACGTGGAAGGGCAGGAAGTATCTGGCGGTGGGGACTATCTGAGAACGCCCCGCGAAGTGGTCGATTACATCATGAGCGAGATTGGGTTCACCAATTACAACACAGGTGACCTGGACGACATCCACGGCAGCTACACACCGCTGCTGGGCTTCTACCAGGACTCTGAAAACTCGATCAATGTCAGCAATCTGCTGCAATGGATTGTGGACAGTTGGACTGGGTGGTTTTACACAGGCTCTGACGGGGAAGTGCGGTTCGGTTACCTGAAGGAACCTGAAGTCACACCAGACGTTTCCTTGAACCGGTTTGACATCATCGGGCGCATCAACGTGTTTGACGATCTGGCCAAGGGTTTGAAGATTCGCGTGGGTGCCGCGCGCAACTGGTACGTTTACAACCAGGATGACATTGTGTTCGGTGCCACAGCACAGGACAAAATTGACCTGGCTTTACAGCACCGCATTGTGCGAACCTCGGCCACATCCATCGACCCGTTCTATTCGACCACCGACGAAGTGCACGACACGCTCTTGCGCGGGTCAGGCAACGCACAGGATGAAGTGGACAACATCTGCACCTTGTATTCAACCAAGCGCCGGTTTTTGGTGTTTGAATCGCGCACTGGCGCGGCCATCGGTGAAACGGTGGAAGTGGATTACCCGCGCTTCGGCTTGGCCGGTGGGGTCAACTTTCTGTGCGTCGGGTACGAGATCGACTTTATTTCCAACAAATACAAACTTTACCTCTGGGGGTGAAACATGTCAGTTATTGCCTGGGGCAACGCCCTGCACATTCAAGACCCGGTGACCACGGCCATCAGCCGTGCAGGTGGGCCTGTTTTGAATCAGACCAACATTGCCGGGCTTAAGACACGTTCACCGGCTGATGCATTCACCTTCGATTCAACCACTGACACGTTCACGCTCGACATCGGCTTGAACACCACCCAGCCGTGCATCATGGTCGCGCTGCTTAATTGCAGCTTTGACGCGGTCAAAGTCACCCGGGTGCAGTTGTATGTATCCGGCGGCACGGTGCTTTACTACGACACCAATACCGAACCCTTCAATTACATCCAACGTGCGATCTACGAAAACTATACACTGACTGGCTGGGACAATTTCTTTTTGCTCAACCTGGACCCGTCAGCGCCGGGTGATGCTGTGGGCGATCGTGTGGTGATCACCATGTCATTAACTGAGATCGGCACTGGCAGAATAGGCGCGCTGTGGATCAGCGACGCGCTGGACGTGTCCGTTGCTCTGGAGTCGCCCGATTGGGGCGGCCTCGACCTGGCAACCAAGGATGTGACACTGGGCGGCAGCGTGTACGCGGAAGAACAACCGGTCCTGGACACGTTTGCATTCCGGTTGAACAAGCTGACCCAGTACATGGCCTGGAACGATGTTCGATCGATCAACCACCTGCGCAAGAGTGTAGGCAAAACCCGCCCGGTGATCATGGCCCCGTTCGCAAAGAACGGGTCAAACAGCACATCAAACCAGGTGATCTATGGGACGTTTGATAAAACCCCGTCGATCAAGCCAATCCCTTCCAGGGATGAAAACGGGGATCTGCGGTATTACACGGACATGGCCATCACTGAAGAGCGGTGAAATAGTCCGAATTGAAAAATAAAAGGTCCGAAACAGAAAACACCCACTTCGCACCTGCAAACGTAAGTTATTGATTTTAAAGAAGAAAAATGGTGGCTATGGTGTGACTTGAACACACGACCCCAGCATTATGAATGCTGTGCTCTAACCGGCTGAGCTAC
>JBNLBT010000175.1:0-3240 GCA_050303435.1 Marinicellaceae bacterium | reverse complement strand
ACAGAACTGGGATCACGGCACTTCAGATGTGCTGAACGCCGGACGCGTGCAGGACGGCCGGGTGGACATCGGTGCGGTGGAAAAGGCGGCGGAACCGCCGATATTTGCCGATGGGTTTGACTGAGGGCTGCGCGCGGTGATGCGCGCGCAGTTCACTCCGGCATTTTCGCTCGATTGGCTTTGATTTGTGCATCCAGCGCGGCACGCCCGCGAAACCAGCCGGCCTCCGGCGCGGCGTCTGTCGCGGTCCCTTCGGGGCGGGCAAACTGCAGGTGATCCGGCAACACGTATTCGACATCAAGCGTCGCCAGGCGGTCAAAGGTGCGCTGAAAATCCCCCAGGACCTCGGGGTAGATGGGGTTGTCGCGCAGCCGTTCCGGGTACAGCAGCGACACGCTGCCCTGAAACAACACGCGGGTGCCGGCCGCATCATCCAGCGTGAGCACCCAGCTGCGGCTGCCAGGGGTGTGACCGGGGGTGGCCAGGGTGTGCAGGCTGTGCGTGCCGCAGCGCACCTGCGCGCCGTCGTCCAGGCCGTGCACCTCGTCGGTTGGGGTGAACGGCAGGGCATCCCCAAACAGGTGATCGCCGCGCCCGCCGCGCTGCATCAATGGCACGTCTTCGCTGCCGACGTGAATCTCAGCGCCACTGAGTTGCCGCAGTGCTGCGGCCCCGGCGGCGTGATCCATGTGCGCCTGGGTGAGCAGAATGTGGCGCAGGTTCTGTGCCTTGAAACCCAGCGTTTCGATGGACCGCTGCACCATTGCGGCGTTGGTTTCCAGTCCCACGTTGATCAACATCAGACACTCGCCATCGACCACCAGATAGGCGGTTAACTCGGCGCCACCCACATAAAACACCGGCCCAACGATGTGAAACGGTTGCGCCGGCTGGCTCCAGGACGCCGGCCATTGCGCCGCCTGGGACGCGCCGCAGGCCAGCCATAAGCTCGCCACCATACAGGCCCGTCGCAGGCGTCGAGCCCAGGATATTTTGCCGTCATTTCTCATGCTTTGTGCCCCGAAAAAAAAGCCCATGTTCGCACCCCTGTGTCTTGAACACAAGTGTGAAATTCAGTGATTATTCCTGCCCGCAGCACTCATTGATTTGTGTTCAGTGCCGCGGCCGCGTCGGCCAGCAGTTTCAACCCGCGCACCGCGTCCATTCGATCCTTTTCGTTCATGCGCTTAAGCACCTGTTGCAATCGTTCGCTGTCCAGCACCGACGCGTCCTGCATGGCCTGCACACCGGCAGCACTGAGGCGAAACAAACTCTTGCGCTGATCGTCGTCGTCCTGTTTGTGCAGCACAAATCCACGGCCGGCCAATCCATGCAGCGCTTCGGACAGCGTTGAGGCGGCGATGTTCAGATGCGCGGCCAGCGGTCCCGGTCGGCGCCAGCGGGATTCAGACAAATGCGCCAGCACGGTGGCATCGCGCGCCGACAGCTCCGCCGGGTTGCTGCGCGCATTCACGTGGTCCACATGGCACGCCATGTAGATGCGCGGATACAGTTTCTGAATGTCAATGATGTGCTGTCGGATCATGGCCCTGCGCCAGAAATGGAACCGCCCCATTATAGCGGCCGTGGGCAGCGCGCAACAGCCATTGCTTCGGCGCACCGAAGGATTCTGGCGTACACAGCCGCACTGCTTTATAGTGAGGGCTTTAATCACGCGGTGTGGGCATGAAAATTCTGCTTTTGTTGGTTTTGGGACTGGTGGCCTTGCTCGCCGCGGTGGCGCTGTTCGGCTACACCTTGCCGGTGAAACACCGCGCCACGCTGAGCCGGGTGTTGCCGGCCGATGCGGCGACGGTGTGGGCTTTGATCAGCGACCACACCACAGCGCCGCAATGGCGCAGCGACGTGGTCGAAGTCACGCAGGACAGCGACGCCGAAGGCCACCCCCTGTGGCGGGAAAAAGACCGTCGCGGGGACGTCATCACGTATCAGACTGTGGACGCCGTTGAACTCAAGCGGCTGGTGCGGCGCATCGCCGATGAAACGCTGCCCTTCGGCGGCCGATGGACGTTTGAATTGCACCCGACCGAAGGCGGCACGCGCCTGACCATCACCGAAGACGGTGAAGTGTACAACCCGATATTTCGCTTTGTGTCGCGTTTTCTGATGGGCCACGACGCCACCATCAAAACCTACATGGATGACCTGGATCGGGCATTGTCGCAGTGAATCCAGTGATCTTGGGGCATTGCAGCCGATCAGGGCCGCTGACGTGCCAATTGCGCACTGAAACCCGTGTGCAATCCACCCATTCGGGGCCCACTGCCTCGGTGCAACGCGCTTGTCCAAACCACACCCAAAGATGCCGCAACGGAGCGCACGCATTTGATGCGAATAATTGAAATAAATTTTCATCCATATGACCATTTCTTAACGCCTTTGGCGATACACTGATTGATCGGTGTCATTAATAATGAGGGACAAGAAATGAAATTAACCGCAATCCTCGCCGCCCTGTGGCTGGGCCTGAACACCGCCGGTGCCGTGCACATCAGTGAAAGCGGGCGCGGACAGGCTTTGTTGGTGCCGTACTACGTTGCCAATTTCAAATGGGCCACCCTCGGGTCCATCGTCAACGACACGGACCGCGTCAAAGCTGTGAAACTGGTCCTTCGGGAAGGTCGCCAGGGTCTGCCTGTGTTCGTAAACAACATCTATTTGGCGCCGCACGACACCTTCACTTATGCCCTGACCTATGGCTCAAGTGAAGGCGGACATATATCCTCTATTGATCGCTCGTGTCAGCAGTACACCGCCATGCAAGTGACCCTGAGCACCGAAGCCTTCATTGATCACCCCACACAAAACAGCATTGAGCGCGTCAGGGAAGGTTACATCGAAGTGTTTGAGATGGGGGAACTTGATCCACAAACCGGCTTTGGCCTGGATGCGTCGTTCAACGACGACGACGATTTCCCCGAACCCAACAATTGTCAAAGCCTGTTGGATGCCTGGGCCGAAAACGGCGCGTGGCACAACGACTCCAATGTGCAAATGAGCCCGCCGGGCGGCGGGCTGTTCACGTCCGCCACGCTGATCAATGTGGCAGACGGCGAGCAGATCGCCCTGACGCCGCTTGCGTTCACCGATTTTTATCCACCGGGTGCGGTGTTTCACTCGTCTCCAACAGAGTCAGAGTGGCCTTCCTGGGACAACGCCGAGCCGATCAGTCGCATTCTCGCGGACGAGGGCCTGATTGAAACACATTGGACCCACGGC
>JBNLBT010000174.1:0-3362 GCA_050303435.1 Marinicellaceae bacterium | reverse complement strand
CCTGGCGCGCTACGAACGTCTGGCCGCGGCGATCAAACAGGTGTTGGCTGAGGCGATCGCCCAGGGCGGCACCACACTGAATGATTTTCTCAACGCCGAAGGCAACCCCGGCTATTTTGCGCAACGTCTGCGGGTCTATGGACGCGCCGGCGAGGCGTGCAAAGCCTGTGGCGCGCCGGTTCGCAGCGAAGTGATTGGCCAGCGCAACAGTTTTTACTGCCCGCGCTGCCAGCGCTGATTGACGCCCCTGAGCCTGAGCGGGGATCGGCGCCGTGCCTGTCCTGCCATTGCTCCGGTGTGAACTCCTGATGGCCTGATCACACCGACTCTCCGAAAGCCCATGTTAATGCGCGTGTTAAATCGGCGTTAACACAATTTTCTTGACATATACGACATAATTAGTACTATGTAATTAATAACTACGAACAATATAGTACGTAATTTACACAGGAGACACTTATGAACACATCACAACAACAAAAAAACGCACGATCCATGCTTTTGGGCTGGTTGTGCATGCTGGCAGTCAGCGGTCCCGCGCTGGCACAGAATGACAACGACGACGGCGAAAATGTGGCCGATCAGGACACCATCGTCATCATCGGTTCACGCATCAAACGCACCGACATGGAAGGGGTGTCCCCGGTGGCACAATTCAGCCGTGAGCAGCTGGAGATTTCCGGACACAACTCATTGCAGGATTTCATCCGCACACTGACTTTCACCAACGGCAACACCGCGGACGACAACAACAACTCATTCGCCAACGGCACCAGCACCTTCAACCTGCGTGGCCTGGGCAACAACGCCACCCTGGTGCTGGTCAACGGCCGCCGCGTCGCGGCCTACGGTCAGGCGCAGAACATCACGCAGAATTTTGTTGACCTGAACTCAATCCCGATGGCTGCGGTGGAACGCGTTGAAGTGTTGAAAGACGGCGCCTCAGCGCTGTACGGCGCCGACGCGGTGGCCGGGGTGGTCAACATCGTGCTGCGCACCGATTTTGACGGCGCCGAGTACTCGATCGGTTACCAGACCGACACCGAGGGCGATTCGCCGCAAACCTCGTTCAACGCGATCTTCGGCGGCGGCAACGACCGCACCTCATTCACCACCACGCTGTCCTACCTGGGGCGCGACGCGCTGTTTTATCGCGACCGCGATTTTGCCGTCAGCGCCGACCAGCGCCCGCGCGGCGGCACCGATCAGCGCAGCACCTTCGGCTATCCCGGCACCGTGTTCATCCCGTCGCTGGGCGCCTACTCGGCCGCCCCGGGCTGCCCGCAGGACTTGATTCGGCCGCAGTTGGGTGGCACGGTGTGTTCGCTGAACTACAATGAATTCATCAATTTCTACCCCGACTCCGACCGCGTGTCCACCGCGCTGTTTGTCAATCACGACATCAACGACGACGTGACCTTGTACATGGACACCTCGGTGAACGTCAACCGCAGCGTCAACATTGCCGCGCCGGCGCCCTGGGTTGGCCCCTACGGCGGCATCGGCGTGACCACGCAATCGATCCTGCCACCGGGCGCAAGCAACACCCAGGGCATCGGTTTTGAGCTGTACATGCCGGCGAACAACCCCTTCAACCCGTTCGGAGAAGACGTCGGCCTGGTGCATCGTCCGGTCGAGTTCGGTCCGCGCACGCAGGAAATCAACGGCGACACCTACCGCTTCAACGCCGGAGTCAAAGGCTACTTCAGCGGCACTTCGTGGGACTACGACGTGGGCCTGGGCTATTCACGCAGCAACGTGCTGATCGAAAATCGCAACGCCATCAACGCGGTCGCACTGCAGCGCCTGTTGATGGGCATCCCGGATCCGGCCGGCAGCGGCGACACCTTGTTTTACAACCCCTTCGGTGAAAACGACCCGCGCGTTCTGAACACCGCGCGCATGGTGTATGAGAACCGCAACGTCAGCTGGGAAAAGAGCCTGCTGGCCAACTTCACCGGATCGCTGTTTGCCATGCCGGCCGGGGACGCCGGGCTGGCGGTGGGATTTGAATACCGCGACGTGTACTTTGCCAACGAGTCCGATCCCTTACGCAACGTCGGTGGCATCGTCGGCACCGGCCAGGCCAACGACACCTTCGGTGCCCGCGACATCACCTCGGTGTACGCCGAGCTGGCCCTGCCGCTGCACGACACGGTGGAAGCCCAGATCGCCGCGCGCTACGAGGACTATTCGGATTTTGGCACCACGGTCAAACCCAAAATCGGGGTGCGCTGGCAGCCGCTGAGTGAGCTGGTGCTGCGGGCCTCCTGGGGCGAATCCTTCCGTGCCCCGTCGCTGGCGGAACTGTTTGGCGGCATTGTGTCCAGTTTTCCCGGCGGTCTGGTGGATCCGGTGCGCTGCCCCGATCCGGTCGGCGCGCAGGCCGGGGTCAACGGCAACGCCGCGGATTTGAACCAGAACGACTGTGGCAACGGCCAGCACCAGGTCAACAACGGCGGCAACCCCTTGCTGGAGCCGGAAGAATCCACCTCGTGGAACTTCGGTGTGGTGTGGGAACCTTCGATGCTGGAGAATTTTGCGGTGTCGCTGGATTACTTCAAATTTGAGCACGAAAACATCATCACCACCTTGCCGCTGACCACCATTCTGGCGATCAACGACCCCACCCAGGTGATCCGCGCCAACGGCCCGGGCACCACCATTGTGCTGATCAACAATTCATTCACCAACGGCGCCTACCAGGAAATCAGCGGGTTTGACATGACCATGACCTATCAGATGGAATGGGGTGAAGGCCTGCTGGGTTTCCAGAACAGCGCCACGTACTACGACACCTTTGATTTTGCTCCGATCGCGCTGGACGCCAACAACAACCCGATCATCGGCGCACCGATTGACGGCACCGGCAACGTCACGCTGGGGGACTTTCCACAGCTGCGGGACAATTTCTCCGTGTCCTACACCCGCGGCAACCACAGCGTCAACGCCACCGCTCACTACCGCAGCGGTCTGCGCACCACGCGCGCCAACAGCCTGACCGGCAGCGCCGACACGCCGTCCTGGACCACGCTGGATCTGTCCTATACATACCTCGTGGGCCAGAACAGCAAGATCCAGTTTGGTTGCATCAACTGCGCAGACCGCGACCCGGTGTTTGATCCGAATTCCAGCGAGGAGGCGGGTTACTTCAAGAGCACCGACGATCCGCGCGGCGCGGTGATCTTTGCGCGCTGGACGCAGAGCTTTTAAGGTCCGCTGACGGACCCATTGCATTTCCGGTTCCGCCCGCCGATTCAGGTTACGCACACGGCGGGCGCGGGCCGGAAAACCAAACCGGTTCGAACGACTCGGACCTGTTGTGTTGTTTAAGAGTTCATCCAATGAAATAGCATCTGTAT
>JBNLBT010000173.1:0-3403 GCA_050303435.1 Marinicellaceae bacterium | reverse complement strand
TACCGCAGCCACCTGTACTCCAGCGAACGCATGCGTGCACTGCGCAACGACTGGCTGCAGTTCATCGGCCATCTGCTGGATGAACCTGATTGCCCGATGGGCGAATTGCCGATGTTGGATGAACGCGCCGAGGCACGCCTGCTGTACGCGGCTGAAGCTTCGCCCCGGCCGCAGCAGATGACGCGCGCCAGCGACCTGTTCGATGCGGCCCTTGCGGCTGGTCCCGAGCGGGTGGCCTTGCGCCTGGGTTCTGCGCACCTGAGTTTTGCTGAACTGGATCAGCGCGCCAATCGGCTGGCGCATTGGCTGCAGCAACAGGGCGTGCGCCCCGGTGCGGCGGTTGGCCTGCACCTGCCGCGTGGATTGCAACAGATTGTTGCATTGCTGGCGCTGTGGCGCTGCGACGCCGTGGCCGTGCCATTGGAGCGCAGCCTGCCGCGCGCGCGCCTTGATTTCATGGCCAAAGACGCCTCGCTGGGTCATCTCTTGTGTGTGCAGGACAGCGCCGCGGCGCTGAACGGCGTCACTGAATTCATATTGGATGCCCCGGACACGCTGGCCGCTGTGCAGCAGCAACCCAGCGACGCGCCACAGCGCCCCGAATCGGGGCCGGATGCGGCGGCCTACCTGGTTTACACCTCGGGTTCCAGCGGCGAGCCCAAGGGCGTGTTGCAGACCCACCGCACACTGCTCAATCTGGTGTGCGCGCAAGCCTCTGATGCGGGATTGTCGGCGCCCTTGCGCACGGCGCAGTACGCGGCCTTTGGCTTTGATGTGGCCTTGCAGGAAATCGTCACTGCCTGGCACACCGGCGGTGAGCTGGTGCTGATCAGCGACGCCGACAAGGCGGCGTTGGAGCGTTTGCCCGCCTGGCTGGCCGAGCAGGGCATCGAACGACTGTTTGTGCCGCCGGCGGTGCTCAACTGGCTGGCCGAAGCGCTGGCGCTGCAGGGCCGCGATTTGCCGGACTTGCGTGAAGTCATTGTCGCCGGCGAAGCGCTGGTCATCGGCGCGGCTTTGCGCGACTGGCTCAATGCCCACACTGAGGTGACGCTGTGGAACCACTACGGCCCGAGCGAAACCCACGTGGCCACGGCCGCGGTGATCCGTCCGCCGGTGCACTGCGGTGCGCAGTCCATTGGCCGGCCGCTGGCCGGTGTCAACGCGCTGATCCTGGACGCCAGCGGGCAGTTGCTGCCGCCCGGCGCGGTGGGTGAATTGTGCATCGGCGGCGCCGGCCTGGCGCGCAGCTATGTGAACCGCGATGCACTGAGCGCCGAACGCTTCATTGCGCACCCGTACGGCGATGCCGACGATGAGCGCCTGTACCGCAGCGGCGATCGGGTGCGCCTGCGCGCGGACGGCGAATTGGCATTTCACGGGCGCGACGATGCGCAGGTGCAAATCCGCGGTTTCCGCATTGAGCCGGGTGAAATTGAACAGCAACTGCAGCGCCAGCCCGGCGTCTCGCAGGCCGCGGTGCGGGTGGTGCAGCGCGGCGGCACAGCGCGGCTGGTGGCCTACGTGACGCGCCGCGATGACACCGGTGATGCGGATGAATGGCTGGCGGTGTTGCGCCGTGGGCTGGCCGAAGCCTTGCCTGAATACATGCTGCCGCGGCCGATTCATCTGCTTGAGTCCATGCCATTGACGCGCAACGGCAAAATCGACCGCGCGGCGCTGCCGGCCGACGAGGACGCCGCCGATGCGGCCTTGACGCCGCCGCGCGGAGCGGTGGCCGAACGCCTGGCGCAGATCTGGTCGCAACTGCTGGAATGCCCACTGCAATCGCTCGGCGCCGAGTCGCATTTCTTTGAGCTCGGCGGGCACTCCTTGCTGGTTGCGCGTCTGGTCAATGCAGTGCAGGCGGCCTTGCAACAAAACCTGTCGTTCAAAGCGGTGTTTGCCCATCCGCTGTTACAGGATCTGGCCGACTGGATTGAACAACAGGCCCGTGCACACGTGCTGCAGGCCGAGCTGGAAGCCGCTGAGCCGGACGCGGTGGAAGAACTGGAATGGTGAAATGAGTCAGGACATCAAACAAGTCATGCACGTGCTGAACGCAGCCGGCGTGCACGTGTTCGTGGAACAGGGGCGTTTGAAAACTCGCGCCATGAAAGGCGCCATGACGCCACAGATCATTGAGTTGATCAGCGACAACAAAGCGCGCTTGATTGAAACCATCGCCTTGCAGGAAACCGCACACAACAGCAGTGCAGTGCCAGCGATTGAACGGCTGGCGCTGCGCGATGAGGTGTCCTTGTCTTACGCGCAGCAGCGTGTCTGGTTCATTGACCGCATGGACGGCGGCAGTGTGCATTACAACATGCCGTTCGCCATGGACATTGCTGGTGCATTGGATGTTGAGGCCGCCGAACAGGCATTGAATCACATCATTCAGCGACATGAATCCCTGCGCACGGTGTTCCATGCCCGCGACGGTGAACCCAGAGCGCGGCTGCTGGAAGACTGGACTTTCACACTGCAACGAGACGATGTGTCGTCTTTCAGCGGTTTGCAGCGCGAGCAGGCACTGGATCAATTGATGGCAGATGAAGCCAACACGCCGTTTGATCTGCGCAGCGATCTGATGTTGCGTGCACGGCATGTGTTTTTGCAGCCGGATCGGGCGGTGCTGCTGTTCACCATGCATCACATCGCTTGTGACGGCTGGTCACTTGGGGTTCTGCTGGGGGAATTCGAGGCCCTGTATCGCGCTGCAGTCAACGGCGAATCGGCCGATCTGCCGCCGTTGCCCATTCAGTGCGCAGACGCGGCCGCCTGGCAACGCGGACAACTGCAGGGCGCCGGGTTTGAAGCGCAGGTGGATTATTGGATTAATCACTTGAACAACATGCCGCATGTGCATGAATTTCCATTGGATTATTCAAGACCCAAGCAACAAACGCACCGCAATGCCTTGCACCTTTTCAGTGCGCCAGCGGACGTCTTGCTGGCTTTAAAAAAACTGGCTGCGGATCAACAGATCACCTTGTTCATGCTGATACATGGACTGTTTGCCGCGGTGCTGGCGCGTTATTCATCGCACAGCGATGTGGTGATTGGCACCCCAGTGGCGCAACGCAATCACCCGGATCTGGAGCCTTTGATTGGCTTTTTTGCCAACACCCTGGTGCTCAGGCTGACGGTGCAGAACGACGCCACTCTGGCCCAGCACCTGGCACAGGTCCGCCGCCTGCACCTGCAGGCACAATCGCACCAGTCGGTGCCCTTTGAAACGCTGGTGGACCGTTTGAATCCACCGCGCAGCACTGCACACAGCCCCTTGTTTCAAATTCTGCTGATGATGGACGGCGACAAGCTGCCGGTGTTGCATCTGCCCGGTGCCACCTTAAGCCGACGTGCTTCAACGCACGTGCCCAACAAGTTTGACCTGACCCTG
>JBNLBT010000172.1:0-3469 GCA_050303435.1 Marinicellaceae bacterium | reverse complement strand
GAGGAGGGCGAAGTGCTCTTCGACGACTATGTCGAGGCCGTGCACTGGGCGCAGGACTTCGCGCGGGTCAACCGCGAGGTGATGATGGAGCGGATCCTCCGGGTGCTGCGCGATCACTTCCCGGCCTTCCGCGTCGAGAAGGAAGCCGTCAACTGCCACCACAACTACGTGGCGCGTGAACGGCACTTCGATGCGGAGGTCTGGGTGACTCGCAAGGGCGCGGTGCGTGCCGGGGAAGGCGAACTGGGGATCATCCCCGGTTCCATGGGCGCGCGCTCCTACATCGTCCGGGGGCTCGGCAAGGCCGAGTCCTTCTGCTCCTGTTCGCACGGCGCCGGCCGACGCATGAGCCGCGCCGAAGCCAAACGGCGCTTCACCCTGGCCGACCACCGCGCGGCCACCGCGGGCGTCGAATGCCGCAAAGACAAAGCGGTGATCGACGAAACCCCCGGCGCCTACAAGGACATCGACCGGGTTATGGCCGCGCAAAGCGACCTGGTGGAAACCGTGCACACCCTGAAACAGGTGGTGTGCGTCAAAGGCTAAAGATCGAACCCCGGATCACAACTTCGGGGTTCGATTCGCTGAAAATCTCATTTGGACTTTTACTCAGGGCTGAACAATGGATACACTGGGGCACATCATGAATGCAACCTCAATGAATCCGAGAACCCGCCAGTCCGTGCGTTGTGCCCTGCTGGCGCTGTGCCTGAGCATCGGCTGGAGCGCATCGGCCAGTGAAGAAGCGGTTGAAACTCACCTGTTGATCGCGGAATTGCTGCAGGTTGAATCCCGTTTGCCTGACAATCAAGCCAATGTGGTCACATTTCACATGCAAATGCATGCGCAACATTGGCTGCTGCAGGATCTCAGCGGTCATTGGAACGGCGGCGAACGCTTTCGAACCACGCAGCCGCAACACGGCCCGCTGTTCAAATTTCAGGACCATCAAATTGTTCTGATGAAAATCGAGCGAATTGCAGACCAGCAGCCCTTCAAACTGGTGGCCTTTCAGCCGCTGTTTCGCACCGCGCAAGGGCGCTGGGCCGCCTGCGACTTGCCATTCAGCCATCTCAGCGCGTTGACGCCGCTTGAGCGCATTGCATTTGACCCGCCCCTGCCGCTGCACGATTTGCGCCACTTCAACAGAAAATACATCGAACACCTGCAGCAACAAGGCTTGGAAATGCGCAATACATCAGCGCGCTGTCAATTCGGCGTGCATGCCGAGGACCTGGCGAAAGCCATGGCGCGGTGGCCATGAAATTATTTCAATGCACGGTGTCGATGATCAGTTTGCTGCTGGCCACCTCTTGCCAGCACATCAATCGCACATCCAGCGCAGCGGCATCGAAGCCGTTCCTCGTCGCGGTGACAGAATGGCTCGATGGGCGCAGCACTTTCCACGTGCTTGAAGACGATGATATCGCTTGTGAGGACGCGCTGGATTTGTGGCAACACGAGGTGCTGCAGGTGCGCGTGGTGCAACGGCTGCAGGGCCCGAATGCGGATATAGAACTCACGGTGCACCGCATCGGTCCGCGCAGCGAACCCTACGCAAATCAACATGCATTGATGGTGTTGCAGTATTCGCCCGCACTGAACGGGTGGCTTCTACTTGGCGAGGAATGGGTGGTGAAAAACACAGACGATGCGTCCTGGGCCATTCCATATAATACCAATGACAACCTTGAAGCCGAGCCTCAGCCCATGCATTTTGATCCACCGGTGGTGCAGCCTGTGTTGCCCCAACTGAGCCGTTACAAACAACACGACATGCGGGAGGATGGCTGGCGACTCGTCGGCGATGCGTGGCACATGGAACAAGGCTTTAAATTGGATCAAGTGTTGCCGAGATTGCTGGATGATGCGCATTTCGAAGCCAAAGACTTGCAACACATTCGACTCATCGACACCCCATGTGCACAGTCTTAAAGCCCGAATTTGACCCGGCTTTCATGGGTCTGCCTGCAATGAGATAAAAATAATCCACGCACTTTTTTAATTTCTGACGATTGTACCCTTGAGATTAAATGACAAAAGGGTACTACACACATGAAAAGACTATTCAATCAACGATTCGCGCTCGGAGTTGTTCTGGGAATTTGTGCACCGGCCTGGGTGGCGGCGCAGGATGGACTGCAGCCGCGCGTGCCGCACAACAAGCAGCAGTTCGCCGACCAGACTTACAACCAGGATTATCTGCGGCTGGTGCTGAAATTCCACGATGGCAGCGGCGTGCGCGTGGATGCGCGCGGCGAATTGGCGGTGAACGCCGCATTGATCGACGGCGCCAAATTGCAGCGCCGCGGCGTGAGCACCGGTCAGGTGATGCAGGACGTGCGCAACATCAACCGCTTCCTGCGCTTGCGCGGTTTGAAACCGGCGCCGATGATTGAGGCGGAAGAAGAGCGCCTGCGCGAGGACATCAAGCGCGCGGAAGAAAACTGGGGGCGCGAGATGGCCGAACTGCAAACCTATCAGCAGGTGCTGTTGATCGATCGCGGCCGTGATTCAGATCTGCGCAGCTGGATGCATCAGTTGAATCAGTTCCCGGCGCTTGAAATCGCCTACCCTGAACCGATTGCGTTTCCCGGCGTGAGCGATGAAATATTACCCCCGCAGCCGAATCCGGCGCATTTTTGTCTCAATCAGGCGCCGGACAACGGCGTCGGCGATCTGACCGGTCTGCAGGGCTACCGCAACGCGCCACCGCTGGGCATGAACGTGAACGATTTGAGCGCGCTGCCCGGTGGCCAGGGCGCCGGCATCCGCATCATCGACATCGAGGGCGGCTTTGAATACCACAACGACCACAAGAAACTGGGCTATGTGGTGGGCAAGAGTCACAACGGTTTCAACAACGGCTACAAGAATCACGGCAACGCGGTGCTCGGCCTGATCATGGCGCAGGACAACGGCCGCGGCATCACCGGCATGGCCCCGGACGCCTACGTCGGTCACCGCTCCATCTACAACCCCAACGTGTTTGATGATTACGGCGACGCCCTGTACAGCGACACCAACGTGGCTTATCACGTGTATTGGGCCGCCAAACATTCATTGGAAGGCGTGGTGTTGATTGAATTGCAGCGCTACACCGATCAGGAAGATTTCGACTGCCCGTGCGCGACCGATTGCCAGTACACCCCGGTGGAATACTGGCCGGCCGACTTTGATGCCATTCAGGTGGCCACCGGCAACGGCGCGGTGGTGGTTGAAGCCGCTGGCAACGGCGGGCGCAATCTGGACAACCCGGCCTTTGATGATTGCGACGGCAATCTCGGCGTTAACCAGGGCTGTTTTGACCGCAACAACCGCGATTCCGGCGCCATTCTGGTGTCCGCCAGTTACGACGACGGCGTCACCCCGGCCTGCCCCGGAACTTTCCAGCAGCCCAATTACGGCAGCCGCATCGACGTGCACACCTGGGGGGCTGATTCTGAACTGCTGACAACAGATGGCACTG
>JBNLBT010000171.1:0-3494 GCA_050303435.1 Marinicellaceae bacterium | reverse complement strand
GCGATTTGCTGATTGCTGAGGCCATCCACCAATAAGGTCAAAACCGTGATTTCGCGCTCGGTAAGGTTATACTGATCGGATTTGTCAGGATTCACGGCCAGATTGATCAGCGCCTGGCCGTTATCCGGCTGGGTCTCCAATACACTTGAGAAGCGTTCGGCGGCCGCGGCCCATTGCTGCCGCTGCATGGCAATCAGACCCAGATTCATCTGCACCGTGGCATCGCCCGGCAACAAGCCATCGGCGCGCAACAACGCGCCCTCGGCGGCGTCCAATTGCCCCTGTTTGAGCAACAAACCGCCGCGATTCAAATGGGCCTTGCCATCCTCCGGGGTCAATTTCAGCAAGGCATCGATGTGTTTCAGCGCCTCGGCTGTGCGGCCTTGTCCTGCAGTGCGCTTGAATTCATTTTTCAAAAACGCCACGGGATTGCCGCGTTCACTTTTCAGGCGTTCAAAAGGATTGTCAAAAACCATCTGTTCCGGGCTGTTGAGGTGCGCGATGGCCGCTGCGGCGTCCGCCTCACCGCATTGCCGGTAGGCGCTGGCCAGGGGCGGATACAGTTGCAAAAAACCCGGCAAGGCCTGCACCAGCCATTCAAAGCGTTCGATCGCCGGGCGGCACTGACCGTTGAGCAAATGCCATTGCCCGCGCACATAGGCCGCGTGCACATCGGCCGGATTGAGGGATTCGGCGCGTTTCAGTGCCTCATCGACCTTGTCCATGGCGCCCTGTTCCAGGTTGATCTGCGCCTTGAGCAAATACAAGGACAGTCGATCGTTCTCAGGCGCCGCCGACAGGGCCTTTAACAGCACCGAATTGGCCGCCGTCAGATCGCCGCGCTGTCGCAACAACTGGGCAAGAAAATACGCATCGGCCGCCTGGGCATGTGCGCTTGAGTTCAACTGTGCAAACACCGTTTCGGCCGCTTCGGCCTCGTGATGCGTCATCAACTGCAGACCCACGGTGCGCAAGTCTTGCGGCCCGGCTGTGCCCTGCTCCGCCGCGTGCAGGGCGCTGCGATAACGGGCAGCGCCGTGCGCATCCCAGCCAGCAATGTCAACGGCTTTAAGCGGTGCGAGCAGCGACGCGCTCCAAGCCGCGCGCCGATCGTCTTCCGGTGCACAGGCGGTCAACAACAGCAATCCAACCCAGGCACTCATCCGCGCGCTGCGGGCCTGCCATCGCCGCTTGGCCCGCCCCATGCAATTCAAATCAATCATGCCCCGATTATGTCGTTTCCTGTGCACAATGACAAGACGGCGCGTCGCGGCCATGACAAATTCTTGTCACCCCGATCCAATGTGCCACCACCGGTCAATCTCACAGACCGATTTCTTGCTGCATTTTCTCTTAATCAAATCGGCATTGCAGTCACGCCGTGCGCTGTGCAAATGATTGCTTGAGTACACCGCGCCCTCTATGGTATCGTTTGCTACAATTTTATTGAGTCTTTTAGAGGGGGCTGCACATGCGTGCGAAGTTAATATTATTGTTTTTCACATTTTTATTCATTCAAACCGTTGCAGCGTCTGAGCTGCAAATCAAAACCGCGGCGGCCAATGAACCCGCCGGCAAGGGCGGCCCGGACGTCACCTGCGATATCAACGGCGGCGTGGACATTCCCGACGACAATTACGACGGCACCGTCACATCCATGGCCTGCCTGACGGTTGCTGGACCGGGCGGCATCATCAACGACATGAACGTTGAATTGTTCCTTGAACACACCTGGGTTGGCGATCTGACCGTGTTTGTGGTGGCGCCGGACGACACCCTGCTGACCATCGTCGATCGCCCGGGACGCTCGGGTTCGGGTTTTGGCAGCGGCGATGATCTGGTGGAAACCGACCCGGTCACACTGATCGACGGCGCAGCGGTTGACCAGGAAAACATGGGTCAGTCCAGCACCAATATCGTGTGCCAGGACGACGGCGTGTGCGATTTCTTCCCGTCCGGCGACGACAGTCCAAACGGCACCGATTTCAGTGATTTCTTTGGCATGGAGTCCGCCGGCAACTGGCGGGTGTGCGTCGGCGACAGCGAAGCAGGCGACGCCGGTCAGCTGTGCAACGACACCACCATCAACTTCGGCATCCTGATCGGCGCCGTGGCCGTGCCGACTCCGGCCGACGGCGTGCTGGTGGATTTCGGCACCGGCAACACGCAAAGCGTGTCCATCTTCAATGACGACGGCGCCGGCGCCGACACCGATTTGAGCAACATTCAATGCGGTTTCACCGGCGGCGACGCCGCGCAGTTTTCCGTGGTTACGGGCATGCCCGCCGGACCGGTCGCGCCGGGCGCCACTCAAGTGATCGATCTGTCCGTTGCTGCGGTGCCGGACAACACCACCTTCTCATCGACACTGAGCTGCACTTTCGACGGCGACCTGGATGATTCTTCTTTCAGCTGGCCGGTTTCGGCTCAGGGCGTTTCCACCGCCATCGCCACCAGTTCCGTGGCCGACGGCAACCCGATGAATTTCGGCACCAACCCAACTTTCAGCTTTAATCTGGGCAACGACGCGGCCGCGCAGCTGGATCTGATCAACATCAACTGTGGATTCACAGGCGGCGATGCGACGCAATTCTCCGTGGTCACGGCGATGCCCGCTGGACCGATCGCACCCGGTGGCACACTGGGCGTTGATCTGAGCGTCAACGCGGTGCCGGTGAACACCACCTTCACCAGCACGTTGACCTGCAGCTTTGTCAATGACCCGGACGACGCCTCATTCAGCTGGCCGGTCTCGGCCCAGGGCGCCACCACCGCGGTGGCCACCAGCACGCCGGTCAACGGTGCGCCGATCAACTTCGGTGCCGGCAGCAACGCCGCCGTGGTGCTCGGCAACGACGCTTCAGCATTGCTGGATCTGGCCAACATCAACTGTGCCTTTGCAGGCGGCGATGCAACAGAATTTGGTGTCATCACGGCCATGCCGGCCGGACCCATTGCGCCCGGTGGCGCAATACAAGTCGACCTGGCGGTTAACCCGGTGCCGGCCAACGCCGCATTCAGCAGCACACTGACCTGCAGCTTCGACAACGACGTTGACGATGCGTCCTTCAGCTGGCCCGCCGGCGCAACCGGACCGGTGGTGGTCAACAGCAACACCCGCCTGGGCTTGTTGTTGATGATCGCCGCGATGATGCTGGCCACCCTGGCCTATCTGACGCGTCGCGGCAGACACGGCTGAGTCTAATTGGCCTTGAGCCGGTTCTCTTGAACCGGCTCAAGCTGGCCGACAAAGCCCTGTAAACACCTTGGGCATTGCCGATTAAAAAAAAACAAAAAAACCCGCGTATGGCGGGTTTTTTTATGCAACCGTTGGAAATTGTTCATCAGTCTTCAGACTGTTTCTCAAACCGCAAACTAAAGCCTTTCTCAGCACCGTCCGACACGTGGGCAGTCAGCCTCTGGCCCTCAGCATCCAGTCGGTATTCAATGCGCTTTGGAAAATCGTGCGCCGCGTTCTCAAACACCCAAGTCTC
>JBNLBT010000170.1:0-3496 GCA_050303435.1 Marinicellaceae bacterium | reverse complement strand
CATCCCGGCGGCGGCAGAAAGGCCCACCTATAACCTCTTTTCAAGTCTGGTCATGATGGCCATCTTTTATTTTTGGCAACCGATGGGTGGTTTGATTTGGAGCACCGACAGCGAATTGTTGAAAAACGTGGCATGGGTCATTTACATGTTTGGCTGGGGTTTATTGGTGGCATCAACGTTCCTGATCGATCATTTTCATCTGTTCGGTTTAAAACAGGTCTGGTTTGAATTAAAGGGCAAAAAAATGCACAGCTCAAAATTCATGATGCCGTCGTTGTATAAACGCGTTCGCCATCCTTTGTACGTCGGTTGGTTGATTGTGGTGTGGACCACACCAGTGATGACCGTGGCGCACCTGGTGTTTGCCTTGATGTGTACCGCGTACATCCTGGTGGGTATTTTGTTGGAAGAAAAAGATCTGGAAAAAGAGTTTGGCGAGCAATACCGCGCCTACAAACAACAGGTGCCCATGATCATCCCTTCACTCAAAGCCAAAGACATCGCAGGCGATCGCTTGGTTGTGACGCATCAGGAGGCCGCATCATGAAACATCTCATCATTGTATTTTTGGCGCTTGCTTCATTTAATCTGAATGCATTTGTCACTCTGGGCAGCGACAACGGCTGTGATTACAACACGGCGCAGTACACTTTGCAGGATGTGATTGACATCAGTGCCGGCGGTGAAATCCGCATCACCAATCAAAACACGTTTTATGAGAACATCGAAATCAGCAGTTCACTGGTGATCAAAGGCGGTTATCAAAACTGCAACAACGCCGACGCTGACATTGTTTCAAGCAGCAAAACGGTGATTGACGGCAGAGCGCTTAACAGCGTGGTGGAAATCAGCCAATTCAGTGATCACATCAACGTCGGGCTGCATCATCTGCACGTCAAAAATGGCATGAAGCTTGGTTCCAACAGCGGCGGTGGTTTTTCCATCATCGACAGCCAGGACGTGGGCCTCAACGTCAGCATCTATGCCAGTCTGATCAGCAACAACACCGGCGGTTATGGCGGCGGCGTCTATTTCAACAGTGAGTTTGGTGTCGTCAATTTGTATCAATCGATTGTGTTGAATAACCACGCCACTCACAACGGCGGCGGCATGTCCTGCCATGGAGGTGGCATCAATGTAGACAACGGCAGTGGCGTGATTTTAAACGAGGCGTATAACCTCAGTCTGGATTTTGGCAATGGCGGCGGCATTTTTGCCTCGGGTGGTTGCGACGTCAGTGTCATGTCCGGAACCCAGGGATCCTTGTTCGAGTTCAAAGGTGTCGCCGGAAACTCTGCCGCCAACAACGGGGGCGGAATCTACGCGACCTCGGGTTCCAGAGTGGTACTCAGCAGCATCGCACACAGCAATGTGATCAATGTCAGCGGCAATGCCGCCGACTCTGATGCAAACCACATCGGCAATGGCGGCGGCATCTATTTAACCGGACAAGACACGTCGGCGGAAATGTATGGGGTGTTGATTAAAGACAACTTTGCCCAGAACGGCGGCGGTGTTGCTGCAGAAAACGGCGCCAGCGTGTACCTCGGCAAATACATGAGCAGTGCGTGCTGGAATGACAATTTGTGCAACGAGTTTGTGGGCAACGGGGCTTCGAAAGACAATGGCTTTGGTGGCGCGGTTTATCTCAACGCAGGGCACGTTGACGTGCAAAACAGCACCTTTCATGAGAACAGGGCTGAAAGCGGTGTGGTGATGTACGCCGTGAACAGTGCCACTGCAAAACTGAGAAGCTCATTTGTGTACGACAACGGTGCAAATGGCGCGGACGGCTGGAACGATGTATACACTTTAGGCTTTTATGACAGCGGTTTGATCCTGAATCATGTGACCATGGCCAACAACCGGGTCGCGGGTTCATCGATTCGTCAGAATTCAGGGTATTACAGTTACAGCAACAGCATCATCAGAGAGCCTCACGTGGGTGTGGGCGCGGACATCACCAATATTTTTGGGACAGAGGATTGTTTGTTGTTGCATCATGCCAGCGGCTTTAACAATTTGACCAATTCCTTGGTCGCCAATCCTTATTTTGTTGATGAGGCCAATCACGATTACCATTTGAGTGCCATCTCATTTGGCATTGATCTGTGTGGCGAAAATGCACACACCCAACCCAGAGACTTCTACGGTCATGTGATGTGGGATGATCCCAACTTAAACAATGACCAGGGCATCAGAGACGCCGGCGCGCATGAGTCCTACATGGGCGATGTGATTTTCTCCAGCGCATTCTGATGTGTGCATTCACAAAGCAGATAAAAAAAGGGTTCAATCGAACCCTTTTTTTATTTAAGGACAGGCTTTATTCAAGGACAGGCAACTCTGAGTTTTCAAGTTAGTCAAGCGTAGTTGGCATCAGAAGCATTATTCAAGGACAGGCATCAGAAGCATTATTCAAGGACAGGCATCAGAAGAACATTTAGTCAAGGACAGGCATCAGAAGAGTCATGCCAAGGATTGTCCTTAACTCATCTCATAGACATCACCGGTGGTAATTGCTGCAATTCTGTTGATAAAAATGTGTGTTTTTGTCAATGACCTCAGTTCAGTGCATGTGTGGACAGTCATTGGGCGCATTCAGCTGCGACTGCAATCGGCCGGTTTGACTTTCGCACGCTGTGGTTCCATGGTTTCTCCTGTGTTGTCTGATGACGGTTGGGGGCTGTGGAGTGTGATTGATTGACCTGTAAGGGCTTGGAGAAAGTTGTGAAATTGATTTGTGTGTTGATGTTGATGGTGAGTGTGTCTCTCGAGGTGTTGTCTGCGGAGACAAAGCGCTACGAACCGGGCGTTGAATCAGGCACGACACGTGCAAAGGTAGAGCCGACGGGTTTGACGGTGTACACCGATCGCGGCGTGTTTGAAGGGGCGGTGAGTCTGCCGCTGATATCTGAGGACTTTGAGGCAGGGGCTGCGGGCATTGGCAGCATCGTCGGATGTTCAGAACCAGTGAACAGCGCCTCCAATGACGCCTGTTTCACTCCCGGTGACTTGATCGATGGTTTCAGTGTCGTTTCTGGCCTGGGGGGCGGGGTTGTGATCATTGGGCCGGGTTTCATTGGTCAGGATTCAGTGGCCATTGGTGCCGACAAGTTTTCAGATTCAACCACAGTGTTGTTCCCGGGTGGCAACATACAGGCCGTCGGCTTTGAAGTCACCAGCAATGTGTCCGGTGATGTCAATGTCACCGTCAATGGCAGCCAGTCCGTACTGGGCACCACACCGGTGAATGTGCCCAAATCAGGCATGATGATTTTTGTTGGATTTGCATCGCCTGAACCCATCGCATCCATAGAAGTCGAAGGTTCTGGCGGCAGCGGAGAATTCATAGACGACCTGATCATCAATGGCGCTCCACCGGCGTCATCGCCGGTTGTGGTGCCCATGTTTTCATGGCTCGGTGTTGTGTTTTTGATGGTGCTGTTGATCTGGCGCGCAGGTCGTTCAATGAAAAATTAAATCAAAGAGCAAT
>JBNLBT010000169.1:0-3525 GCA_050303435.1 Marinicellaceae bacterium | reverse complement strand
CGAGGTCACCAGCACATCGAAGGTCACCACCACGCGGCCGCCCACCGGGATCAGACCCGGCAGCGAAACCCCGCCTTCGTCCAGAGGGAACGGTGTGGTGCCAGAATCGGCGATCGGCAAAAAGCCGCCGCCGTTGTCGTATTCGGTGGTGTTGACAATGTAACTCACATTGCCCGGCAGGGTGTCAAACAAGACTTCACCGTCCACCGGCACAAAACCAACGTTGGCCAGTTCGATCACGTAGGTGATGGTGTCGCCAACGCTCGGATAGCCGTCATTGTTGACGTCCACGGTCAGCACGCCTTCCTTGAGCAAGGTCAGGGAAGACACGTTGGGGATGCCGGTGCCGACGTCGATCGCCGGGGAACCGGTCGAGGCCACGGACGGGTCCTGTCCCCAGGCCAGCGCGATGACGGCGTTGTTGGCGTCGGCGCTGTCGCTGTCGCAGACCCACACCAGCATTGAGGTCTGATCGCCGTCCGGATCAAACAACGTGGTGCTTTCGTACGGGTCCACATTGATCGTGATGTCGTATTCCTGACCGGTCACCGGGTCGATGTTGGTGCCTGTATCGGTGCCGTCGTTGTCAAAGTCCACGCACAGGTCAATGCCGTTGACCGGCGTGGCGCCGTTGACCAGATCGGCAATCACCCACACCGGGCTGGAATTTTCCGTGCTGGCCAACAGAGGGTCGTGGCCAAAGCCCAGGCCCACCAGTGCCTGCTGACTGAGGGACGAGGTTGGCACCAGGGTGAAGCCCCAGTCGTTGGTTCTCGCCGCACCGGAAGGCGTGGCTTGATCCAGGTCGGCGTCTATCGACGCGATGGCGTAAAAATGATCGCCGTCCGGATCGCAGGTCGTGCCGTTGGTGGTGACACAATAGTGCGCGCCGGTGGCGTTGTTTTGCAGATGATCAATGGCCTGACCGGGCAGCACATTGACGGTGGCACTGCCAACGGTGTCCTGCACCAGCACGGTGATGGCGGTGTTGTTCGGATTGTACAACGTCACCCGCGTGGGCGCGCCGGCGGTGGTGCCGACCGGGTTGAAATAGCTGTTGTCCCACAACTCAGTGGGGAACAAGGTGATGAATCGCGACTCGTAATTTTCACAAATGTCGCCGGTGATGATGTTGACCTGCACGGCAAAACTGGAGGTCACGGTGGCGCCCACATTCACGCCGCCGTCGATGTACTGGCTTTCGCCTTCGTTCAAGGTGAAATTGATGATGTCGCCGGTGGTGCCCGGATCGCCGTCCAGATCCACGCTGACGTCGGTGTTGTTCTGTTGGGCCATCACGGTGATGCCCACGTACTGGAATTTGGTGTCCAGCAGCGCGCTGAAATCCTCACCCACCGGGATTTCGTAATTCAAACCCCACTCTGAAGTCGGGTACATTTCAAAGGCTCCGGCCAGCAAGGTATCTGAACCGGCCGCCCAGTTGGCTTTGGTCATGGAAATGGTGTCGGTGGCGGAAATTTTGTCGCCGCCGTCAAAGTCGATCACATCGGGGCCGCCGGTGGTGATCTGGTTTTCCAAAAGAATGATGATGCCGGCGTTCAGCACGTCGCAGGCATCCACAGCACAACCGCTGCCCGGCGCCACGCCGTTGGAAACGTCCAGATCGCCCCACACTTCAGTGGTGGCCTGCAGGGGCTGGTTGTTGATCAGCTCGTAGCCATCTTCTTGGTGATCGTAGTAGATCAGGGTGTCGTCGCGCAGCACGGTGATGGAAGAATAGGTGCTGACGTCGTCAACCGGCTGTGGTGAATTCGGGCAGGTTTCCAGGCCGGTGTTGACGTTGGGTCCCGGGAAGATCGACTGCAAAGCAGTCAGCGCGTCGGCTTCAGGCAGCGGCATGAAGAAAATCTCATCGGCCTCCGGCAGCAGCCCCACCAGGGTGTTGACGGTGTTGGAATTCACCGGCGCGCTTTGATCTGAATCGGCGCTGGCGGTGTTGGGAATGTTGCCAATGCCCACGTCGCTGACCTGCACCACGTAAGTGCCGACCAATACGCATTGCGCGGCCACAGCCAGATTGGCGCAATTGGCGGTGTTGGGCGTCAACAAGGGATCGCTCACCACCACATTGGTCAGCGGCACGCTGCCGGTGTTGGTGGCGGTCACGGTATAGGTCAGGGTGTCGTTCAGACTGACGGTGCCATTGCCGTCTTCATCGGCGTTGACCGGCTGACTTTTGATCACCGACAGTTCGGCCGGAATGGTGCCGTCGAATTGCAGCAGCGAACGCAGGTAGTTGGATGTGCGGCCCGCTTCATCGTCGCAGATGGACAAGGTCCACACGCCCTGCGCGTTTTCCCCGTCGAACACGTCCAGTGCGTTTTGCACTTCCGGCTGGGTGAGAATGTTGTAGTTGCCGGCGTTGACGTTGTGGTTGCCACCGAATTGCTGCGATGGTGCGTCTGAGTCGATCAAGACATTGAAATTGTCATCGAAACCGGCCACATCGGTGAACAGCGTGGCGGTGGTGCTGCTCGGCGAAGTCAGGGTCGCGTCGATGTCGGACTTGCGCGTGACCGTAAGCATGAAACCGACGTTGAGGTCGTTGACAATGAAACTGTCGGGCACATTGAAATTGATGTCGGTGGTGGTGCCGCAGGTGCCATCCGGCAGCGTCACCCCGTTGGTGTCTTCATAGGAAAACGGCACGGCCAGTGCCATTTGTGAAACATTCAGCAACACTGCACCCAGCAGGCCAAATCGCACGTTGCGTGCAATCGAACGACGCTCTGTCATATGATTCCCCGGCCGTGTCACCACAGCCTCACTCAATAATAATCTCAGGCCTTGCACTTCGGCAAGACCACCCCACAACACTCATAAAGGAAATAATGACACCGCACACGACCTGGTTTTGTTAGTTATTGCCGCTGCGTCTGGATCATCAGCTCCCCGTTCCCAGTGGGCAAATTAACAAATAATTCAACCAATTACAAGGCGCAGTCGGTTCAAAGTGTGAAAAACCGGGCCAAACGGTAAATTTTGTTTATTTTTGTGAAGTGCGTCACGGAAGTGTGCATTTTTGCACAGCAAAGCTGCCATTTTTTAGCACCCTGCAAATGGCCGTGTTATTGCGCTTTCAGCCCAGGGAGGTCACCGCTTTTTGAATCCGCGCAACGGACTCTTTGAGCAAATCCATCGACGTGGCAAACGACAGCCGCACATGATCGGGCGAGCCGAACGGCGTGCCTGGCACCACCGCCACGTTGGACTGTTCCAGCAACCAGGTTGCCAGAGCAATGTCATCGTCGACGCCGTCAATGCGCCGAATCAGCGCGCCCACCTGTGGAAAGGCATAAAACGCGCCTTCCCCGCGCAGGCATTCGAAACCCGGAATTTGATTCAGCGCGTCCACCAGGTAATCGTGTCGCTCCCTGAACGCGGCTTTCATGTCGTCCACGCAGGACTGATCGCCGTTCAATGCGGCCACCGCCGCGGCCTGGGAAATGGAGCACGGGTTGGAGGTGCTTTGCGACTGAATTTTGCGCATCGCCGTGATCACCG
>JBNLBT010000168.1:0-3677 GCA_050303435.1 Marinicellaceae bacterium | reverse complement strand
ACCATCTGCCTGATGTCCGGAGCCAACCCCATGTGGGTGGCCAAACAGCTGGGCCACAGCAACATGCAAACCACCCTGCGCGTCTACGCCCGATGGATCCCAGGCGCCGACGCCGGCACCGAACTGGCCAAGGTAGAAGCCAACACCCGGGGAACCGCTGGGGAACCTTTGGGGGTTTTCAGGGGTGACAGGGGCCGCAAGTAGCTGATTTTATTCCCCTGCACGCCCCACAAATCCCCTGCTAACGGGTTCGATTCCCGCCGCCTCCACCAATAATTTCAATGAGTTACAAGGCTAAAGGTTCCCCATGGGGAACCTATGGTTTCGGGGTAAGCTGCGCCCGCAGCATTGCCACCCGTTGCCGGTGCTGCTCCAGGCTGGCGCGGGCTGCGGTTTTCTCCGCTGCCGTGGTCTCCTGGCTCGCGATGTCCATCAGGTCGATTGTGGCCAGCAGGCCCTGCCGCTCGATGCGGGCTATCACGGTGGCGTTCTCGGCTTCCCACTGCTCTAGCGGCGTCCGTGAATCCACGTAGGGCTGGATCGGTACACCGGACTCCAGCAGTTGCCGATAGTGGCGGTTGGACTCGGTGGCCGGTACAGATAACGTACGGCCGTCGTCGGTAACGACGGTCACGCTGGACTGCTGGCTATCAAAATAAACCGCGCTCTGAATTTCCATGGTTACAGCTCCGAATCTAGGGTCAGCGTCTGCGCCGCCGCAGTCGTTTGAAAACAAATTAGGCTGTCGGCAGTTGTCCCCGTAGAGTTAAACCCCGTCCCGCCCCCGCTTATCGACGGGGTTGCCCGCATGTCTATGGGGATCATGGTTTTGGCGGTGGACGTCCCGACCCAGATAGACGCAACGCGGGCGTACCTCCGGCACAGCGCCAGTTCCACGCCCGGCGGGCGCTTCTGGTATGTCGTGGCGTTGCTGCCTAGTTCCAGTTTTACGTTGGCAATGTCGAACGTGCCGCTCTGGTTGCCGAGGCTGTTGGTGGCGGGGTTGAACGTCGAACCGGCATCGAACCAAAACAGCACCTCCAAAGCCGACCCAGTGCCGATGGTTTTACCGCTGATGCTCGGCAGCGTGACCGTCACGGTAAACCTCTGCCAGCTCGTTGTGAGGCTATGCGTTGTGACGCCCTGCTGGTTCACGACCGCCGAACCCCCAGACCCAAAAAACTGACGAAACTCGGTGGCCATGTTTTTTTCCGCGTCCGCCTTGGCGTAAAAACTTAGCGTGACCGTCTGTCCGGCAAATGTGCGGACGTCCTCGACGCGATACCGCCAAATCGCATAATTGCCAGCCCCGGCGACACTGCTCACCACTTGGCGAGCGTAGTATTGCGGCTCGCCGGGTACGTCTGTCTGCCCCACCGTGAACGCCTGCTGGCTAGCGGTTTTGGTGCTTCCAAAGTGCTCGGCTCTCCACCGATTCGCCGACCCGTAGCCGCTACTGGTCTGACTGGTGGCGTAATCCCACCGGTCAAAGCCGCCGTTGATGATGGCGTTATCGAATCCGACTTGCAGGTTACGCACGCCGGTCAACGTGCTCTGTATCGCCTGCATGGCCCGGCTGAATATGGCCGGGGTCTCGATGTCGCCGGTGCTCATCAGCAGGATGTTGTCGGGGCTGGTGGCGACATTGCCGATGCCGTAGGACTTGCCGCTGGCGGTGGTGCCGGCGTAGTTGGCGGTGAGTGTGATGCCGGTATCACTGCCAACGCTGCCGACTTCGTAGCTGGTGCCGTCACCACCCACAAACAGCCAGTCACCCGCAGCCACGTTGGCAAGCCAGCTGGTACCGCTGCCGGTAACCGTCTGGCTGCCGTTGGTGACGGATATGGTGCCAGTTTTGTACATGCTCTTTTCTCCGGGCAATAAAAAACCCGCCGGGTGGCGGGTTTCTTTTCGATTGAATTTCCGATTTAAATGCTATTCATATCCGACGCGTTCTACTCCCTGTAGAACATCGAGGTCATAACATTCCCCGGGTCACCTACCGCGACGAATACGCCCGGATTTGATGCCCAGACTATGGAGTACCAAAAATCAGTGCCGGATGGATCGATATCCTTTCGCGCCGTCCAGTTGATCCCATCCGGCGACGTTATCACGCGGTTAGTTCCAGCCGAGGCAACAGCTACAAAAAGCAATCGCTCTGAAGACCAGACAACAGACTGCCAAGTGCTTAGCTGCGCCACGCTGCGTGAAGTCCAGGTGATTCCATCCGGTGAAGTCATTACCCGGTTTGTGCCATCGGTCGACACGGCAACAAACAGTGTTAACTCTGGCGACCAAGTGACCGATTTCCATGAGTTCGCCGCCGCAGCACTACGTGCAGTCCAGGTGATCCCGTCTGGAGATGTCATCACCTGATTGGTGCCACCTGATGATACAGCGACAAACAACGTTAACTCCGGCGACCAAGTAACGGACTGCCACGCGTTCGCTTCTGCAGCGCTACGTGAAGTCCAGTTGATTCCGTCCGGAGAGGTCATCACCCGGTTGGTGCCGTCCGCCGACACCGCTGCAAAAAGCGTCAGATCGGATGACCAGGCAACAGACTTCCAGTTGTTGGAAGCGGCAGCGGTGCGAGAAACCCAATTGTTTGTGATCAATGCGTTCAGAACGTCATGCACGAATTTTGTGGAGGCCAGTGACGTGGTCTTATCGTCAAAGGTTTGCGTATCAGTAGTCGCGCTGACAAACACACCGGTGGCGGGATCGAATTTTATATAACTCCCGCTCGACTCGTCGCCAAGAACCTGAATACCCGTTGTTGTAAGCGAGCTATAGGTGGTACCGGTGCTCGGCTGCCACCACCGCGAAATGTAGGTGGTGCCGCCATCTACGACCGGGCCCAGTTCGTACCGGAACGTAGAGTCCGGAATGGTGACCGTGTCACCCGGCGTGTAATTCCCCCACGACTGCGAACCCGTGGCCGCAAACACTCCGCCTATGACCACGGTACCGGCGAACACCCCCTCCACCGCCGCCGTCAACAGCGCAGAGTCTGTGGTAAATGACAGTTCGCTGGATAGGTTTGAATCATCAATGCCAAACGTATCGAATGGCGAATAGACCAGGTAGTAGGTGGTGTCCGGTGTCAGGTTGGTGATGCCGATGCGATCGGCGTGGCCGCCGTAGTACACCAGCGTGCTGTCGCCGGGCGTAAACCCGGAACTGGTTGACACCCAAATGCGCACCCCGGCCAGGTCCAGATCCGTGGATGGCTGACTGGCGAACACCACCCCGTTGAACGTGGGGTCCAGGCTGACCGCATTCAGCAGCGAGGGCAGCGGGTTGGAGACACGCAGCACCGCATCGCGGGGGCTGAACTGGTTCTGCCGGCTGCGGATCCGGATGCGGAACCAGAACACCCGGTAGGCGCCGGCCACCCCGTTGATGCGTTTGTAATCCTCCGCGTTTTTCTCGAAGGTGTACCAATACCAGTTATCCGTGGTGAACTCTTCACGCAGCAGGTTGCCGCTGTCGTCGTAGATCTGCACCCGGTAGTCCTGAAAGTACAGGTCTAGCGTGCCCTGCCCTGCGCCCTGCCCAGCCACTTCCGCGCCCAGTTCCACCCACTCGGTGGTGCTGGTCTTGCGCCAGGATGCCTTGCAATCCTTGCCAGTGAATTCATCGTCATTGCCCTGTTCGAAAATCTCCAGGCC
>JBNLBT010000167.1:0-3829 GCA_050303435.1 Marinicellaceae bacterium | reverse complement strand
AAACCAAAATTATTTTAAACTTCTCAATCATCAGAAATCCATCAGTGGCATGGCCGCTTAGATCACCTTTTTGTTTTGCGAATGATTTTCTCAACCTCTTCCGGAACGCTGACCAATACGACGCAGCCTGCGTCGGAAAAAACCGCGTGTACATTGCCAGGCGCGGTGTACAAATAGTCGCCGGCATACAGATGGTCTTTGCCCAGACGAATGTCGCCTTGTAAAACAAAAATCTCCTCTCCACCCGGATGGATGTGGCCTGGATACGTCGCACCCGGATCAAACTTCAGCAGTATGGTCGGCGCACGGCCGGCCTCTGAATCGAACCGCAGAACCTTGACATATACGCCCTCCACTCCAGGCTCATCCAGCGGCTGCCAATCGATCTCGTTGCTGCGAACCAGCTGATTCAGAGCCGGGTTTGGTTTTTGTTTGATGTGCATATATCCCCTCTGTTTGATTTGGTCATTGGTCCGTTGGGTCCAATCGCCCTTATTGTATCTGTTAAACAGACAACGCGTGCCTTTCCTTTAAAGACCCGCCAATCATTTCGCCTGAAACTTGATCAGACTCCATGTACTTGGGTCTGTATCAACCGCTTTTTCAGGGAAAAACAAATCGATGTTTTCGCCGGCATCTTTAACACCGCTGATGCCAATCATTGTCTTCCATTGATCGCCGGGAAACTTGCTTCTGGAAATCTGCAATTGACGCGCGGTGCCCCGCGCAAACTTGGGCCCTTTCCGGTTGTCTGGATCTTCGAGACCATAATAAGGCACCCAAAATCCAGCGTAGCCCTGCAAATCCCAGGTCGCGGATTCACCCCAGCCGTCCTCTGTGCGGATGCGCTCCCCCATTTGCGCGGACAGATGGAAATGATGCAGGTGTTGCGTTTGACTGTTCTCGATGTATAAATCCAACACCGTGTAGTCGTCTTTCTTTCCTTGCGCGCAGAGATAAAAATACTCCGCATCGAACATCAGGTACACATTCACATCGGCCGGCAACTTGAACTGTTTGGCCAGATCCCATTCGTCGTGGCCGCATTGACCGTCCAAAAGCACCGATTTTTCAATCGCATTGATTTCTATGACTTCGGCAGCATGGCCTTCAATGCCGGCCAGGAGCATCAAGGCCATCGCAAGCCCTTTTTTTGGAAAACAGATCATACACGCCTCTCTTTTTCCCTGAATCATCAATCAGCAACCCGCGCGGTTGCCACTCATTTGAGTAAACAGACATCCAACTTGCGGCCAAAGTTTTAATTGCACGCATTAAAACCCGATTCAAATGAACGCACAATGGCGCCTGTCCTGAATGACATGACTGGAAGACTTTATAGTTGACTGTCTCTCATGGAGGAAGGACACTGCTCAACGGCCTGCGTGTTTTGCTTGCCTTCCCGATCCGGCAGGGGTTTGAGCCAGCAGTCGTCAAAGATGGAACAGTAACAGTAACTGAGCCCCAAATCGCCCTGATTGATCGCGTCCTGCAACCGGCGCGCCAACTCAGCGTTCTCAGTCTGGAAAATGGTCAATGACTCTTGCGGCGCCAACACACGGTCTTGCACGTCGCTTTTCCCGTAGGTCACACCCAATTCAGCCTCGCCGTCGAGTCGATGAATGAACGAATCCCAGTCCTGAATGTATTCGCCTTTGTACCGCACCCGCGCGCCATGCATCCTGGCCGGGCCGACTCCGACGTTGTCCAGCGAGATCATGATGTACGCCGATTCACTGTTGTTGGTGTCCCGCACGACGGTCTGCACATAGGGCCAGACCGATGCGGCCGTTTGTTTGCGCACCGCGTAAGACTCCGTCAACGCCGCGTACAAGGCAATCACACCGGTGAACACCGCGGCCACAGAGAGGATCGTCTGGATGGACGTGAGTTTCAGCAATCTCTTTTCAATTTCAATGATCGATTCCCTGATGTCATGTGTTTGATCGCGATTGTCCTGGCTTGAGTTGTCTTTGTCGCTCATTTGATTCAGGGCCCTTTGATTAAATGATGCGGTTTATTCAACCCGCATTCGAAATGTTCAGATTAAAACGGTCATGCACCTGAGCTGCTGATCGGTGCACACCGTTTGATTAAACACGCTTCTTACACCAGCGTAAAGAATAATCGAGTATTTACTCGCGGTTCGGTGCCTGTCTTTTAATACGCCGCCATCAATTCGCCATGCGACGACATGGCCCGATTGCATGCATTGGATAGCACCTTAGTCCACTGCCCAACTTATCTCGACAAACAGCGCCGCCTTTCGATCTTTGACCACAACAATCAGTTCTCCCCAGCCAGTTTCGTCAATCAGCCGTGATCGAATGTCCGAGAGATCATATCTTTCTTCCAGCAATTTGATCCATTCACGCTCTGCTTTTGTGCTTTTTGGCTCATTCCCAGGCCAGCCATTGCAACTCCAAAAAGTGACTGCCAACTGACGGGACAGCTGGTCCACACTCACTGCCTCCAGATTGGGAACAGCATCGTCCGATTCGTCTCCAGGGTGCAATTGCCTATAACAGTGCTCAAATGAAAATTCAGCGATTTCAAATTCTTCAAGCACATGCGACACATGCCCACCCCCATTAAGGGGTGAACTGCCACCAATGATTTGCAGAAAGTTTTCTATTTTTTTGATCGCTTTAGCTGCCAATGACCCTCCTTTTCACCAAGCCAGACCTCAATACATATGTCCTTGATCAGGCGGCTTAACGCGTCTTTTACTCAGCGCGAGCGGTCGAACAAGCGGCGAACAAATTGCCAGACTTTCTTCCAGATTTTCGCTTCGGCGGCCATCAGTTTTGCCACCCAGGGTGGCACGCCCGCCTTCTCGGCTTTGATCTTGATTGCCTGGCTCGCGTCTTCTGATGGGCTGCGAAATGCCAAGCGCCAGATTTCGGCGGCAAGGCGAATTTCAATGAGCAGCAGAACCGCCAAACCGAGGTAGCGAACCCAACCCAATTGATTGATCAGCATGTGATGAGCGTCTGGAACGATGTGCCCTGCAAGCCAGACACCCAGGCATGCAAAAGCGATGGTGCGAACCACTGCTTTTTTACCTGATTTCCGGTAGCAGAAGAAATACAACAAAGGAATCAGCACTGCAAAATCGAATAGCACACCCAACTCCTTGAGCTGGGGCGCCTGCCAGCCGTCGATGGCCAGGGTGACCGCGTTGGTCAAAACCACCGCCAAAGCAGCAGGCCAGAACCAATGTCTTTTCAAGCCCACCCATGAAATCATTTGAGTTTCAGTCATGTTTTTCTCTCTTTCAGTACAACGATCAATTCAATATACATCACAAACCCGAATTATCCTTCAGGTTCGTGTTCTTTGAAAGGCCTTGAAAAGCCTAACTTACAAAATCACGCAACGCCTCAGCAATTTCTGATTTCATGTATCCCATGTCCACAGCCAACTGACAAGCCAATATTTCTGCTTCCTTTGATATATTCAGTTTTTCCTCAACAACTGTGGCCACAAACGTTTCCAATGCCAGACCATATTCACCCACATCAATGAATTCCTGAATATCCTGTCTATCCAATTCAATGCCATCGCCTTCCAGCAACTGCAATAAATGAGTCAATGAAGCTTCAATAAAACTGTAGTTTACTTTTTTCATCCCCGTCTCTCGGCCTTTCTCGCATGACTTTTTGCTCAGTGTGTTTGCGCGAGTTATGCTTTCTGCCGTTGTTTGTATATCTTATCAAGGTTTGCACGGACGTATTGATTTGCATCAGAAAGGACTGGATGCCTGTCCTTGATGACTATCATTGTTTATCTCTCAGGACTCAGGTGCCTGCATGTCGACATTGTGTTT
>JBNLBT010000166.1:0-3855 GCA_050303435.1 Marinicellaceae bacterium | reverse complement strand
GTAGGGCGCGCTGGGAATGATTTCCGGGCCCAGTTGAGCACCGGAGTTGATCTTGCGGGCCAGAGACATCTCGTGTTCGGTGGACGCGGCGCCAGCGGTTTGAATGGTGGTGACGCCTGAGGCCAGATACAACTTGGCGGCGATTTCGCCGGCCTGGGGCAAGCCCGGCATGTGCAAATGATTGTGCATGCCGATGATGCCGGGGACGAGGGTTTGACCGTGCAGATCCAGTGTGTCCATGCCCTGGGGAATGTGTGTTTCCTGGTCGTTGCCGATGTCACTGAAAACACCGTCAATCACCACAACGGTTTGGTTGCTCAACATCGCCTGGCCAGTGCCATCTACCACCATTGCACCGGTGATGGCAAAATTTCGTTGCTCAAGCTTGTTTGATGGATGCTGATCACCGACGTTGTTGAAGGTGCCCTTGGATGTGTTCTCCTGCAGCGTGCGAATGTGCTCGCCGTATGCTGCATGCCAGACAAACATTGAACAGATGAACAGCGGCGATGTAATTTTGAGCATGGAAACGATGATTTGAAGGTTGAAAATCGACTGTGTACACAGCATCCGAAATCCGAAGTATACTCAACAGGCTGTTAAGAATTCATCAAGTGGTCCGGTGTGAGTGATGTGGCAATGCGCTCAGCGATTGCCAGTTTGATGCGTCCACCTATGGATTCTGCGCTTGAGGCAGAGTTATTCGGTCTGCTTGATGGTATTGAAGGCGCGGTCACACCACGAATTGAGGAAGCCGAAATGGAAGCGGCTTTCGGCGTGATGTCTGGCGTGATAGCGCGGGTGTGAAAAGAGAAAATTGAGGATTGCTTGCTGGCCGTGGTAACACACATTGGCGTGCAGCAGAATGGTGAACACCATGCCGCCCATGTGCAGCAGCAAGGCCACGCTGAGACTGAAGGGCCACAACCACATGAACATCGGCACGGTGAGGCTGAAGCACAGCGCTTCCACGGGGTGCACGCTGTAGGCAGACCACGGCGTCACCCGCACCGAGCGGTGGTGCACGGCGTGCTGTTTTCTTAACCAGCGGCTGTGCAACAGTCTGTGCACGGCGTAGGAATAGACCTCGTAAAACAGCAGGAAGGCCCCAATCTGCAGCAAGAAGTCCAACCATGAATCGGGCCACAGGGTCAGGTACATGGCGCGGCTGAGCAGGGACACGGCGGCGAACACAGCGCAGGCCATCACGCCGAACGTGATCTCACGGCGCACCTGATCCGAGTGCAAGGGACGAGCGTCAATGTGGCTGAATTGCGGGTGTTTTTTGATCAGGCGCTCAATCAATGATGACAGCAACCACGCGGCGCCCAGATAAATGCCCACATTGGCCAGCGTCGAAATCAGCAAGGCCACAAACCAGTGCGATTCGATCCAGAATTGCATGGTGTCTTGTGCGGCCTTTTGCAGGGATTCCATCATCATTGCAGCAGTCATTGTAGCTTGGATTGAGACCCTGTGTGTACAGCAAACCGAGTTGTTCAGGTTTGATCAACAGGGTATGTGGCTTGGCTTGTGAGTGTTGACAGCGTTCACTCGGCGGGCAGCTCAATCGGGGTGAGGTCCATGCTGCGCAGGTAATTGAAGTGGTGCAAGCCCCACTCGCCGGTGGCGTCCTGTTTGACCATGTAGCCGATGCTTTTGAGTGAGCCAATGCCTTTGTACAGGTAGACCTCACAGTAATCGTCGTAAATGCGCACATGATCAATCTGGATAAAATCCAGCTGCGCCGGTGCATCGTCGCGCAACACATCAAAGCGCCGGCGCAGATCCTTGCGCCCGCGCACGGTGACCAGATCGACGCAGGTGTCCAGTAAAGTGCGGTATTGAATGTCGGACAGGCTCAACAGCACTTTTTCAGCGTATTCGGTGACTGCGGTGTCTTCAAACCAGATGTGTGCCATCAGTTCTTCATATTCAGGCGAGCTGTCGAGCATCGTTTTAAATTCCCGAATGGGCAGTCCGGCTGCGGAAAAAAAACGCCGAAAATTGTCCAGGGTTTGTGCGCGTTCCTTGGGCGGTTGATCCTTGATTTTCTGCAACTCATCGGGCATGTATTTCATGGTGCGTTGCAGCACGTGCATGATCTCCGCATCGCTGGTTTGATCGTTGACAATGCGGGCTTCGCGTCTGTTCTGTTCCAGTTCTTCCCAGACGGGGTCTCCATTCGACTCTTCAGATGCCTGTGCTGAGTTGTGCATCAGGCCGATGCACAAAAGAATGATGGCTGCGTATTTCATGGGTCACGTATTCCTTATGATGTGCTTTTGTGACAATCCCTGGACATAAAAGTTTGCAGCCATGGAACACATGCACAGCCCCATTCGGCCGGTGAGACTTGGGCGTGATGCGGTGGCAATCAGGCCATTCGTCGGTGCGCAGCCGGTTTGGCCAAACACGGCCCGGAAGGCGACGGGTTTCTGCTCAGCAAGGTAAATTCGTCACCCTATACGAGGTGTTTTACCGGCAATGAAGTGGCCGGCTCGGATCACAAGCTCATTCAAAACCGTGGGCAAAAATCACCTCGGCGCGCTCAATCGCACCGGCGTCGCAATGGGCCTGTAAATCGCCGTCGCCGTCTTGCGGCCGCGGTGTGCCGAGGGCGTCTGTGGCCGCTTCGCACGGCGTTGGCCCCGAATCAATGGCTTCGCTGTGTGCCCGCAGTGGGTGCACCCACAGGCCGTCTTGCAATTGCAGCGGGGCCACCAGTTCATTGAGTGATTGCAGGGTCAGTTGGTCACTGGCGCCAATCAATGCGCCGACCAGTGGATTGAGGGTGTGATTGGCAATCAGGTTGTGCCCATCCAATTGCAGATCACTGGTTTCGGCCAGCCACAGTTCACGGCCTTCGGCCTGCGAGGCGCTGTTGCCGGCGATCAGGTTGTTGAGCAGGGCCACAGATGAGTTGACGTTGTGCACGGCCACGCCGCCAACGAACAGGGCGCTGTTGTTGACCACGGTGTTGTGCAGCAGCTCAACCGGTGCACTCACGCCACGGGTCTGGCGACCGTGCTGGTCACGCACCGCGATGCCACCGCCGGTGATGGCGCTGTTGCCACTGATGGTGGTGTTGATCACGCGAATCGGACCGCTGTTGGGCGAAGTGATGTTGAGGCCGCCGGCGGGGTGCGCGTCGCTGAGATTGAAATCGCTGCCGCTGAAGATCACCTGGTTGTTGATCAGGCTGCTGTCGCTGAGTGTCAGCGATGAACCGATCACTTCCAGCGCGGGTCCGTTGACGTTGTCCTGATCGTTCCAGTTGTCGACAAAGACGCTGCGGCGGATGACGCTGTCCAGGGTTTCCAGCAGGATCACCGCGCCGCGATTGTCGCTGAAGCTGCAATCTTCCAGGGTCAGGTTGCCGCCGAGGGTGAACAGGGCGCTGCCGCTGCCGTGGCCGTTGTCGGCGCCGGAGATGTGCACATCCCGGAGGGTCAGTCGGGTGTTGCTGGCGCTGAAAAATTCAAGCACGCGAAAGGCGTTCACCGAAGCATCCGCGATGATGCGCAGCCCATGGCCTTCCAGGGTGATTTCGCTGAGGATGGGTGGCAAGGCCACGGTCATGCCGTTTTGCACGATCGAGGCAAAGGCGCCCACATTGACATGCAACTCGGTGTTGGGGACACTCAACACCAAAGTATCGCCGCCGTTGCCGGCGGTGCAGCCACCGACCGCGGCGTCGTTGTTGGCCGCTTCAATGGCTTCGGCCAGGGTGCAGCTGTTGTCCACTGCGATGGTGGCCGCCAGTCCGGAGGCGCACAGCATCGGCAGGCACAGCACGCCGATGAGCCAACGGGCCGCGACTTTGCAGGGTGATCTCATGCAGTCTTCACGCGC
>JBNLBT010000165.1:0-4046 GCA_050303435.1 Marinicellaceae bacterium | reverse complement strand
GATTTTCATCCAGTGCGATGACCCCGGCAAAAATGGCTTCTCCCTTGGGTCTGACTGACACTGCGCTGGAAAGCTCAATGTATGTGCCGCGCATGTCTTCTGGCAGTTCAAAAGCCACGGCATAGCTTTTATTTTCTGTAAACTGAAAGACCTGCGCATCCTCCGGAATGCGGAATTTCTTCTTTTTGTTGCGTTTAAGCGGCTTGAAATCGATGTCTTGCAGTGACTCACAGCACACGGGTTGCGCATTTAACTGGGTCAGTTGTTTGGGCAGAGAGGCATCGGCCGCAGCCAACGCGTTGCAATGACAGAAGGCAAATACTGTGAATGCCCATGCAGTGATTTTCATGGTGAAACTCCTTGGAACAGTGTGGTTAAGCGTGTGATTATACTGCAAGCAATCCAACAGAGCGCCGAAGGCGTCGGCGGGGCAAGCAAAAACTTTTTTGATTGGGTGCTGGGCAATGCCGCTGGTCCCCGAGCTGCATGGATTCACAGTCTTTCTCAGGGCAATGGCCTGATAACCAGACAAAACCTCGAAAATCATGGACTGAATTGCGTTTATACATACAGTCACGATCACACGTGTACGCAGATGTTGATAATCAAGAGGAATCACTACATGAGAACTGCGCTTAAATTGTTGTTGCTTCATTTGATCGCCACCGGCCTGGTGGCCACTTCGAAGGCCTCAATGCCTGATGCACCCCAGGGTGGTCTGTGCGCGCCGCCGTTGAACTCCGGCGGTTCGGTGGTGGCTTCGCTGGCGGTGTTAACCCGGGATCAGGGGATTTCGCCGGAAACGGTGTATTTCAGTGCGCAGGACTCGTCCGATCCCAGCTGCGTGGATTTTGCCGGCGGCACCGACATGACGGCGTGTCGCACCGGGCAATACCTCGGCTATCATTTTGATTTCGACGATCCGGATTCGGGGGTTTTTGGCTTGACCGGCAACAGCCGCAACCGACAGGTTGCACCGGCGCCGCGTGCCGCGCACACGTTCGTCTGTGATGGCCCCGGCAACAGCCGCTGGAACGCCGCCACCGAACAATGCGAATACGCGGTGCAGGTGCGGGTGCAAAACCCGCAGGGCGACTGGGCCGATGCCTGTGTACAGGTCAACATCGAAGCGCAGGATACGGCCTACGCGCCGGCCAACACCTGGTGCATTTCCAGCGATTCGGATTTCACCGATTGCCCCGCCGGGGTGCCGGCCGCGCAGCGTGTGACCGACACGCCGGCGCAAAGCCTGCAGACCGATTTCAGTGATTCACGCTTTCTCTATCAACGCGGCTCGTCCGGTGAATACGCGCCGTTTTGCGTGGACTACGCCGAGCGCAACATCCGCGTGGACGCCTACGGGCAGGGCAGCGACCCGGTGCTGGCCAATGTTTCGGTCGGTGTGGCCGGCAGCTGCGGCGACAGCATCCCCAGTGCGGCCGAAATGGCCACCTATACAGCGCCTGCGAAAAACCCCGATGGCCACGTGATCAGTGGCTGGGCCTACGGCGTTTCGGTGGCCAATCTGCGCGTCGGTTCGGTCATCGGTGGCATGAGTTCAACCCTGGTGACCTATCACAACCTGGATCTCGACTGGTCCGGCGGCGGCGCCCACAGCGGCCTGGTGCGCCTGCTGGTTTCCGGCAGCAATTGCTACAACAACGGCGCCATCGACTGCGCCCAGGTGCCGCACCCGTACGGCCTGTTTGTCTCCGAAGTGGTGTCGGTGGGTAACCGCGTCGATGCCAATCTGCCCGGCGTCAATGTGGTGTGCGTCAACGATTGCGGCCTGATCAATTCAGCCATTCTGGGCAGCTACGGCAAAGGCGCGATCGAACACAACATGCGCATCATGGGCGCCTGGGGCCTGGTGATCAGCAACACACAAATGGCCGGTGATCACCTCGGCGGCGTCGGGCCCAAAGCCAAGATCACGCTGCGCCAGATCATCACCGGGGCCCTGTCCAGTGCGCTGACCAATCCGGAAGATTTCATCGCCGGCAACCACGCCGGCAATGGCCCGGGCTGGCAAAGGAACGCCGATCCGACTCAGCATTTCACCCCGCATTACACCTTTCTCATCGACAACATTCTGGGCGACACGGTGCAGGACATCAACAGCACCGAAGCGTCATTTTTTTCATTCGATCCCGGCTACCAGTACAGCGGCGCCTTTGGCACGCGGTTTCCGTTGTGGCCACAGGCCGAAGCCAACACCCAGCTGTTGGGCCTGGGCGGTCGCAACCTGGTCACCGACGGCACCGTGTTCAATGGCCACAACGTCACCTGCCGCCTGACCACCAATGCCGCCTTGCCGCAACCGGGCTACCATTCGGACCATTCACGCATTTATTCGGACGCACCGGACGGCCGCTGCAACGGCGCGGTGCGCCCTTTTGTCTACCCCGGACGACCGGGCTTCAATGATCTGATCTTTGCCGATGGACTGGATGGCATGAATTGAATGGTTCAACGCACGGGCCTGTGTGGCACTGAGTGCAAGAAATTTCTGGCCAGGTGTGCCCGGCAGTGCGATCATGCGCTTTTGATCGTGGAGAATCGCATGCACAAAAGTAAACTGGCGGGATTCATCATTGACTGCAACAGCGATGATCTCAATTCGGCGGCGGCGTTCTGGAGTCAGGCCCTGGGCCTGCCATCGCGCGCACTGCCCGGAGCTGAAGGTGAAAAATACGTGCGCCTGGAGGATCCCAGTGAGCGCCTGCACATCGAAGTACAGAAAGTCGATCACCCCAGCCGGGTGCATCTGGACATTGAAACCGACGACATTGAGAAGGAAGTGGCGCGCCTCGAAGCGCTGGGCGCCCAACGCGTAGAATATCGACACACCTGGTGTGTGATGCAGGCCCCGACCGGACAGAAATTCTGTGTGGTGCGCAAAACCTCAGCGCAGTTTGACGCCGAAGCCAACAGCTGGGCATAAATCAGCAGACGAAAAAAAACGCCAGGGAATGCACGGCATTCAATGGCGTTTCGATGCGGCCGCTTGGGGCTGGCCGATCGGCGATGGATGGATCAGCTGTTCAGGGCATCTTTCCAGTCTTCGGCCATTTGCTCGGCCTGTTCACGGGTGTGCCCGTATTTTTCCTGGATCTTGCCGGCCAGGGCTTGTTTCTTGCCGGCGATCACGTCGAGTTCGTCGTCGGTGATCTTGCCCCACTGCTGTTGAGCCTGGCCTTTAAACTGTTCCCATTTGCCTTCAACGATGTCCCAATTCATGCTTTTTTCTCCAAAGTTCTAAGTGGCACCCAGTGTATCGGAGCGACATGAAAGCCGCGTCAAAATGATGTTAAAAGGGCATTGACGCCGTGCCGTGTCATGGCGGCCGGTTGCAGGCACAGTGCGGGTTTGCTCAAGGCACGGGTGCGCTTGAAAAAATTTGCCCCGACGCCGTTCGATTGTGTACAGTGTCGCCTGAATGTTTGAGAACCCAGGATGCCAATGAAGATGAAATGCCTGCTATTGAGTGCACTGATGTTGCTGTGCAACGGCGCGCCCGTGAGCGAATCCATCGCCGGTGAAAGCGATCCGCCGTTCACCTTGCCGGACACGGCGGTGTTTCAACTGCAATCCAAGGCCAACGGACGCATCTACCCGATTTATGTGCGCTGGCCAAAAGGCCATGCCGAGGGCAATGAAAAATATCCGCTGGTGTTGTTGCAGGATGCGCCGTATGCATTTCCCATCGCCGTCAGCGTTTTCAGGCGCATGGGTGGCCGCGAGTTGCGTGATGCGGTGGTGGTGGGCATCGGCTACGCCGAGGGCGATGAGGCGCCGGTCAGCCGCACCCGCGATTACACGCCCACGCACTCACCGAATGAACCGATGGGTCATTCCAAAGCATCTCGCGCGGTGTCTGGCGGTGCCGCGGCCTATGTGAAATTTTTGGCCGAGGAATTGTTGCCATTGCTGCAACAGAAATACCGCATCGATCCGGCGCAGCGCGTGTTTGTCGGGCATTCATTCGGCGGTCTGCTCGGCGCGCATGTGCTGTTCACCCGGCCACGCCTGTTTTCCCACTACGT
>JBNLBT010000164.1:0-4317 GCA_050303435.1 Marinicellaceae bacterium | reverse complement strand
CGCTGCAGCGCCTGCATTGCGACGCACGGTGTCGTCGGCGTGTATGCCGATCAGCAGGTCGTCTCCGTCAACGGCAAGCGCTGTGGCAAAGTTATCAAAGCTGCTGTCACTGAGCGGTTCAATCACTTGGAGTTGAGACCATTGCGATCCATCGTGGCGGAAATGATAGGCCGCACCAATGTATTTGTAATTCTCAATGTCCAATGCGCCGAAAATAAACGCTTCATCGCCTTGCAAAGCCATGTGCATGCCAAAATTGTTCTTCTGCGTTACGCCGGCGGCTTGCAAGGTTTGTTGATGTGACCATACACTCCCGGATTTTTGGTAATAATACACCCGGTCTGGATCACCCACAGCTGATTCACTTAAAGCAAAGCTGCCGATCAGTAAATGATCACCATGAATGGCCACTTGAGTTGCGAAGGGTGATGGATTGACGGTTTCGGGATTTTGTACGGTTTGAATATTGATCCAATCATTGCCGTCCTGCTGGAACAAAAACACCGCGCCATTCGAATTGACGCCGTTCAGGACCGGGGCAGATACCGCAAGTGTGACACCGTCGAATGCCATACTGCGACCAAATTGTCCGTTGAAGTTCAGCGTGCTTTGACTGACCCATGTGGTGTTGTTCAAAGTGTAATGATGAACGACGCCTGTGTTAAAGTCAGGAGCAGGTCGCTGCAGCGGCGCAGAAATAAACAGATGTTCTCCATCAATAACCACAGCCCAACCAAAGTAATCATTCTGATCCGGTTCAGGGTGGCTTAATTTCTGTGTTTCGGTCCATGTACCTGTGGCGATGTCCCGATGAAAAATATATGCAGACCCGGCGCGCACTGCATCGCGACTGTCCCGGCTTGAACCGACCACAAGCCAATCTCCCGTCAGACTGAGCGCGTTTCCAAACCAATCGTCGGACTGACCTGACGAGGGCTGTAAAGTTTGTTGCAAAGCCCACTCGCCGTTGACGCGTTGATAGATCATGACCAGGCCATGCCCCATGCCGTCTGGAGCGGAAATTGCCGCCGTATCGCCGTCAATGTCCACCGCGTAGCCAAAATCGATCCCGGTGCCACCGATGCCCGACTGATTCGGTCCACTGAGTCGTTGCGCGTTGGGAATGGTTGTTGAAGTGTTCCCGATTGTGACGCTTGCATTGCCATTGGAAGTGATGGCAATACCCAAAATCAGACAAATTAAAGTCAGATGTTTGAACCTAAACATTTGAGCTAAGGCTGGCCGGATTGGGTGTTTGCCATGAGCAGCGCGCCTTTCAGATATAGTCTCAGCATCTGAAAGTGGTCTGTGTTTCTCAATGACGCAGTGTGTGTTGTTTCCAGTTCTCATAGCATGTTATTTCGAAATTCAGGCACAATGTGAGTCAACTTTTATTTGTATTTTAGCGTTGACCTCTTAAATGGAGTGTCAATTCTTGTGTCAGTGCAGTCGTGTGCCTGCATCCAGCATCAGCACAGGCGCGCATACAATGTTGAATAGAATGATTAAAAAATCCATTTTATTACAGGGCCTTACTCATTATTTCTCATTGCGTTTCGAGGGGTCGGCGTAATTCTGAATGTAGCGATTGGCGCGTTGGTTCGCTTCGGCCAAATCGTCTTTTTTGATTTCAAATTCATACAGAAACGACAGAAACTGCGCGGCCAGGGCGTGCTTCTGACTGGCCGCCGCGGCAAACCAGGCAAAGGCTTCAAGCGGGTCATTTTGATCGTTCTCATTGATGTAGCCGTCCGTGTACAGCAATCCCAGGTAATACTGCGCGTTGCGATCACCGGCTTGCGCTTTTTCTCGCAAACGGCTCAACAGGTCAGCAACCTGCGCCAGGCTCTTGCCTTGCGCCAGACGTTTGGTTTCAATCAGAATGAACAGGGCCTCCAGATCGCCGGCCGCAGCATCGCGTTCACTGCATTCGGCCAGTGTGTTCAAGCGCACAACAAATTGCCCGGGCAAATGATGATTGCCGACGGTTTTGCTCATGTGGCGAAAATGGCGGTTGGTTTGAATGTTGAGCAAATGATACCTGGCCGCGCAACTGCCCTGATCCACGGCTTGCTGATAATGCGCCACAGCCTTCTTCTGCCCACCGCGATCGCGCTTGGGCTTGATGCGTTCATTCTTGATGGTCTGATACACCGGATCGTGCACAAAGCCCAAATACAAATTCACCCGACTGGACGCCGCCGGATCCAGCTTCAACAAAATCTTCCTCGCATCCCCATACTCACCCGAATCAATCAAACGCCGCGCCTCATCCAAGCGCGCCTCGGTATCGGTCGATGAAAGTTCAGCCGCCGAGGCGGTGAAATGCAGGGCGAACAAGCCCAGAAACATCGCAATGCGCAACATACTCATGCATCCTTTTGAACAGTTCACCCAAGATTAATACAAACGCCATACAAATGCCACAGCGCAATGCAGCCATCGGAGAGAGGACTCATCGCCAATAAACACTGGCAATGCATTGAAATCACACAGAGGAGAGAAGGCATGTCTGAAGGCAAATCCACATTGCTCGACAAAATCATCGGACCCATCGTGGCCGCGGCCATCGTTGGTGGTGTTGGGTTGTTTTTCAATTTGCATAGCCGGCTCGACACACTGCAAACGCAGTTTGAGCAACTGCCCGACAGAGCGTACCTGATCCAATTCAAGAATGGGCTGCAAGCGGACGTTCTGAACAAAATGCCGGCTGGCACCGTACTGCCCATCGCCGACAAAACCGCCCAAGTGCCGGCCGGCTGGCGCATTTGCGATGGCGAAGAAAACACCCCGGATCTCAAAGAGACCTTCTTGATGGGCGTGGTCAGCGTGCAGGAAATTGGCTTGACAGGCGGTCACAATGAGCCAAACGAAGCCGGTGCACATACGCACGACGGCCAAACGGATGTACAAAATGGTGTGGGTCCGGGTTTGCCTTGCAGTGGAAATTGCGTCGGCCGCATGCCCGACCACAGCCACGGCTTCACCACCGGCGAAGCCGGGCAACACCACCACGGCGGCAACCGCCCGAAATACCACGCCGAGATGTTCATCTGCAAAGTGTCGCAGTCCGTTGCGCAGGGTTAAATTATCTGCTGCCGCGCAGAATTGATATAGATAAAACCTTTAACAACAATGTGTTGCAAGATAAATCTGCGATCAATTCTGCGCTTTTGATGCGTCTGAATTTTCAGGGCGCCGGTTGCGGTTGGCCGTTGGCGTCGATGTGCAATTGATCGCCTGGAGTGCCGTCTTTGGTCGGGTAGGGCGCGGCTTCACCGGGTTGCACCTGAGTCAATGTGCCAATGATGCGCCCGCCTTCGTCCAGTCCGCGCCACGGCAAACCTTCCAGCAGCAGGATTTCATTGACTATCACCTCGCCGCAACTGCCGTTGATCGCGTGCGATGCAATCGCCACCTTGCAATAGATGTAATAGGCCGTATAGCCATTGGGCGTGGGCAGATACACTTCGACCATGCTGAACAACACGCCCCCGTCGCAGGGTATTTTGTCCAGCTCAACGTCCGCTTCCACCCGCCAATGCTCGTTGTTTGGTGTCAGCGCACCACCAGCAAATGGTGTGAAGTTTGCGCCCAGCTTCAAGCCAAACATCGCCGCCGCTGGACCGGCATCCACGTCGCCGTTGCCCACCCCGTTCGGTGATTCAATCAACACCGACAGCTTCGGCGTCGCTTCACCCGCGCACCCGCGTTCATTGTGCAAACACGCGCTGGTGTCCACCGCCAACTGCAATTGAATCACAGCGGTGAGGTAATTGTCTTGAGTGATGTCATTGTTGCCGCGGTGATACAACCGCGTGACCGGATTGTCAGCCATGGGATCCTCCTGTGTGTGTAACGCTCACCCACCCATGCGCAAAACCGTCCCCCACCGTGCCAAACTCAAACAAACCGCCTTGCCGCCCCCACCAAAAATGGGTATATTGAACCCACACACACGGAACCGTACACACATGCCGCTGAAATGATAATTCTTGATTGGGATATTCAGAGTTTGGTATTTATCGTTCTTGACCAAAATCCACTGCGTTTTGCATTCGCTGACCTAAAGTCTCTTTGAATGAGTCGTGGTTGATGTATAAACGATAAAATTCCATGTCGCGTTTGCGGATATCCCAAATGACGTCATCCAGAATCTTTTTGAAAGCCAGTTTGCGGTTGTAAATATCGAGCGCGGCACATCCAACCAGCTTGCCATCCAGTTCTGCCACGAAAAAATTAGTCAGCAACTCTTCCAATTCCTGGTAGGTGCGCGGTAGCAAGGTACCATCTTCGACAAAGCGCTCAATTAATGCT
>JBNLBT010000163.1:258-4350 GCA_050303435.1 Marinicellaceae bacterium | reverse complement strand
CGTTTTCGCATTGAGGTAACCACTCCAGGGGGGCATTCCTGGGGGAATTTCGGTCGTAAAAGCGCCATCCATGAATTGGGGCATGTGTTCGGTGGCTTGCATGAAATCAATGGCAGCCACCCGATTATTGATCCGGCGCCCTGGAGCAACAATCAGGCCATAGTATCCAACGACGCCACCGAACAGACCGTCATGGGTGGATACATTCAAGCGGGCTGTGTTTTTCAGCCGCCCATCAACGGCATTCCACAACAAAACTGCATCCGCATTGAAACCTTTTCTGTGCCGCAAAGGGCCTCCTCACCGATCTTGAGCTTTTCGGATGGATCACCCACCGGCAGTGCCACAAGGAAAAATGCACAATTCTTCAAGCTCACCACGTTGAGTGAGATTGCCAACTATCGACCGGACCCACCCACTCCTGGCACAGCGCCTACATTGTCGGTCAACAATTTGAGCTGTTTCGGTGAGAATGAATTGAGCTGGAACGACGTGAATCTGGCCAACGCCTATGAAGTGTACAGAAGCGACAGCAGCGCCTTCACCAACCCTGTGAAAGTGTACAGCGGCTTGTACACCAACATCATTGTCGACCACACCAACGTGGCCTACTACCGGGTCAAGGCGTGCAATGAAGGCGGCTGCAGCGGTTATTCAAACCAAGTCACCGGGCCGTACATCGCTGGCTGCAGTTGATTGACTGCGAACCGACTTTAAAAAATTGCAAAGCCCCTGTTTTCTCTGGGGCTTTCTTTTATATGACCGACCGAACATGAAAAGGACTTTCATGTGTTGATAAAAATCACTCTAAGACACACCCACCTTTATTGCACAGCACACCAACACCAGCTGTTTACACAATTGATGAGCCCGTGCCATCAGCACGGCCCCACTGAGAGCCCACCCAAGGCATGCCCAAAGAAATTAATGATAGCGGATGAGATTCTGGCCTTGTTCAAGGCAATGTCCAGCAACACCGCGAATATGACAGCAATATAGGCCAAATAGGCCAGTCCCATATAGTCGTTGTACAAAATCGTGTAAAACCAGTCTTGACCAAACAGATAAATTGCAGAAGCCGCTGCGGTGGCGGCAAGCAAAAGCAAGGCCGGCAAGAAGAGGTGCGTTGTGGCTTGCGGTCTGGCCAGCGAAATCACCAATAAAACAAGAAACATGAACCCATTGGTGCCAAAGAACGTGCGCAAATCGCGTTTGAGTTGATCGATGATGTTCAGGTATTTGTTCTTGACGATGTCCGCCAGGGTGTTCTGCGCGATTTGAATGTTTTTTATCCGCTCCAGGTAACTGGAAGAAATCGACTGCGCGATGGATTTTTTCTTTTCACAATCGTAACCACACATGGACGCCAAAATGGCGGCAATTTTTTCCGGTAATTTGTTATCCAGTTTTTGTTGAATTGATTCTTTTTCCAGTCCCAGACTCTCGGCCACTCGCGAGACCCGCTCGACCACAGACGATTGAGTGATGGCTTGTTGTTGATCACGCACTTCCCTGGCGATCTGATATTTTACGAAACCTTTGGCTGACGCTTCGATGCGCTCTGTTGAAGCGAACGTCAAAGCAAACATCGCCACAAACATGGCGGTGCCGAATATCCCAATGATTCTTAAAGTTGCGCGCATAACTATACCTTCAATTGAACAATTGCTCACAGGCAACCTGGAGCGCTCTGCCTTTTGTTGTTTTCAAATTCATGTGCGCGCTTCTGTACCTGTTGATGCATGCGTTTCAGTTTACCCAAAAGCGCACTCTCAGCACATTAAAATTCTGGAGTGCGCTTTGGGCTGCATCATTTTTCTGTGCAACATTTGATGCAATGCTGACAACGGGAGGATTATTTGCCGTTGTTGTGCAATTTGATGACGTTGACGGTGGGAATGGACAGCACGCCAAAGTGCACATTGTCAACAAAGCAGCTGCCAACATACGCATACAGATTATACGGTTGACCATTTTTCTTGAAGTAATTGTCGACGAAATCCTCTAAAACGGTCACCGGACCGTAGAAATGCACCGCACCACCGAATGCATAGCCGCCATCGGTCACGCCGGGCGTCCAGCCTTCCCACAGGCAGCTTCTTGGATCGCGGCCATTGCTGTCCAACCCCTCAAGCCCTGTGGGCGGTGAAAAGGGCCCCGGATAAGCCGAGTGAGAATAGAAATGGGTCAGTTCATTTGAACCGGGTGTAGTGCCTGTACTCTCGGAAAATAAATACATCAAATTCTTGGACGTGATGTAATCGGTGCCAAAATGATCTATGACGTAATAGGCCGCATTGTCGAACATGAAATTATACGCGTCTTGCTCGAATAAAACGCCGCTGTATTCACGCGGCCAGCCATTGCTGTAATGTTGATCAACGTGATTGGCTTTGAACTGATCCAAGGCGGCGTTGACCTGAAAACTCAGCAACGCAATCAAACCAAACAATATTTTTCTGACATGATGTTTCATCATTTTTCTCCAGTAAGTGTGGCTCCCTTGATGAATCTTTTCGTGAAGCGCGAACAAACGGGGTCAGATATTTTGAAACTTTCAAAGAAAATCCTTTAACCGTCCTTACGGTCCACCATGATTACACTCATGGCTTGAACACCTGCCTGGATCGATTTGAATCACCAGCCAGTGGCTGGATGGGCTTTCAGTTGTTTTCTGCTTTCAACTTCAACCGATGCGCATGCAGCAGCGGCTCGGTGTAGCCCGAGGGCTGCTCCTTGCCTTTGAACACCAGGTCCAGGGCGGCCTGGAAGGCGGTGTTGTGGGCCAAATCGTCGGCCATGTTGCGGTAGGCCGGATCGCCGGCGTTTTGCGCATCTACCACCCGCGCCATGCGCGCGAAGGTGTCTTTGACCTGTTGTTCGGTGCACACGCCGTGGGTCAGCCAGTTGCACATGTGCTGGCTGGAGATGCGCAGGGTGGCGCGATCTTCCATCAGGCCGACGTTGTTGATGTCGGGCACTTTGGAACAGCCCACGCCCTGATCGATCCAGCGCACCACGTAGCCGAGGATGCCCTGGGCGTTGTTGTCCAGTTCGCGCTGTATCTGTTCGGCCGTCAATGCGTTCGGGTCTCGACACAGCGGCACGCTCAAGATGTCGTTGAGGTTCGCACGCGGGCGGTCTTGCAGGCGCGCCTGCAGCGCAAACACGTCCACCGTGTGGTAGTGCATGGCGTGCAATGTGGCGCCGTTGGGTGACGGCACCCAGGCGCAGTTGGCGCCGGCTTCGGGGTGTTCGCTTTTGCTGGCCAGCATCTGCGCCATTTCATCCGGCATGGCCCACATGCCTTTGCCGATTTGCGCCTTGCCGGTGAAGCCGCACTCCAGGCCAATGTCCACGTTCCAGTCTTCATAGGCCTTGATCCACGGCATCGCCTTGATGTCGGCCTTGCGCGCCATCGGGCCCAACTGCATGCTGGTGTGGATTTCATCGCCGGTGCGGTCGAGAAAGCCGGTGTTGATGAACACTATGCGGTCTTTCACCGCGCGGATGCATTCTTTCAGGTTCACCGTGGTGCGACGCTCTTCATCCATCACACCGATCTTGACCGTGTTGCGCGGCAAGCCCAGGGCGTCTTCCACGGCGTCGAACAGCCGGTTGGCAAAGGCCGCTTCCTCGGGACCGTGCATTTTCGGTTTAACGATGTACACCGAGCCTGAGCGGCTGTTGCGCAATGGGCCCAAACCGCGCAAATCGTGCAGCGCAATCAACACGCTGATCATTGCGTCCATGATGCCCTCGGGCACTTCCTCGCCGCTGGCGCTGAGGATCGCCGGGTTGCGCATCAGGTGACCCACGTTGCGGCAAAACAGCAAACTGCGGCCGTGCAAGGTCAGTTGCGAGCCATCCAAGGCGGTCACGACGCGGTCGGCTGCCGCCACCCGGGTCATGGAGCGGCCGTTCTTTTCAAAGGTGTCGGTCAGATCGCCGCGCATCAGGCCCAGCCAGTTGCGGTACACGCGCACCTTGTCTTCGCCGTCCACCGCGGCCACCGAATCTTCAAAGTCCTGAATGGTGGTGATCGCCGCTTCCAGGGTCAAATCGCGCACCCCGGCTTTGTCGTTGCGTCCG
>JBNLBT010000163.1:0-248 GCA_050303435.1 Marinicellaceae bacterium | reverse complement strand
TGCGTCCGATCGCAGAATCGGCATCAATTTCAATGATCACACGCAGACCGTGGTTGCTCAGCACGATGGCAGAAGGCTGTGCGGCCTCGCCTGCAAAGGCCAGACACTGCGACGGATCCTGCAGGGCGGTGAGTCCACCGTCCGACAGCTCGGCCTGAAACGCGCCGTCGCTCACCCGATAGGCATTAACGTCGCGGTGTGAACCGCTGTGCAAGGGGAAATGGCGGTCGAGGAAATCGCGCCCGTAT
>JBNLBT010000162.1:0-4604 GCA_050303435.1 Marinicellaceae bacterium | reverse complement strand
ACTGATCGGCGATTTCACAGTAAAAATGCGACACCTCCACTTGCATGGAACGGCCCGAAACCGCCTCGTAACGGGTTGAGGTGCGAATCGCTTCCAGCCAGTCCTGTTCCTGCTGATAGATGTCGCACAACGCCATCAGAGCCTCCGGCGTGTGCGCTTCAATTTCCACCAACTCTGAAAACAGCACTTCGGCGCGATCCAGCAATCCGGCACTCATGTAATCCTTGCCGATGGCCAGCAAGGCGCGGGTGCGGTAACTTTCCGGCAGATTGGGTTGCGAAATCAACGACTGATGCAATCGGATTGCGCGGTCCACCTCGCCTTTGCGGCGGTACAGATTGCCCAGCGCCAGTTGCGGCTCAAAGGTTTCCTGCGAGGTCTCGGCGAGTTTGATGAACACGTCAATGGCCTTGTCCGATTCGTCGTTGAGCAGGTAGTTCAAGCCCTTGAAATAGCGGTGATTGAGCTTGTCCAGTTTTTTGCTGTTGCGCCTGCGAGTCCTGATGCGCGAGGTCAACCAGCCGGCCAGCCCGCCGGACACGGCGGCCAGGCTCACCACCATCAAGTCAACCATCGGCGCTCTGCGTCAAGGCCCGCTCTGGACTGACCGGCACCGCCACCGCGGTTTCGACCGGTTCCGGGCGCGACTGCAATTCACGATTCAGTCGGCGGCGCAAGCGGCCGTTGCGTGTCCGCAAAGGCAGCACCCAGGTCAACAGTGTCAACAACAGACCGCCGATGACGCCCAAAAAAAACACCGCCACCAGCAAAAAACCCAACGGCAGGGACAGATCGATGAAATACAGATTGACGGTGGCCGTTTCGGTGTTGAGGCTGCTGATGCCCACCGAACCGGCGATCGCCGCGATCACCACCACGGCCCAAAAGATACGTTTCAAAACACCCATGATTGCAACTGGATTCAAACACCGCCCATTATAGCAAATCGCGCCTGAACCGATGCACTTCTCGCGCAGGAAATATACCGCGCGCCCACTCAGCCGGTCGAAATCAACGTTTCAAGGGATTTATGCGCTGCAAAAAAATGCCTGCGGAGCTTTCAGCAGATCGCTGTTGCACTGATATTGCGCCCTTATTCGCGCGGCACCGACGGATGCTCTGTCAACGCCGAAGCAATCTGCTCGCGGCTGCGTGCCGCCAGCGCATCGACCCCCAGCGCAGCCACGGCGTCGGCATCTATCGGCGCATGGATGCACAGATCTATGGTGCCGGGGCAGATCTTTAAGGAGCGCGCGGGCATCACCGCGTCGGCGCCGCGGATGGTGATCGGCAGCAGCGGCAGATTGAGTTCTTTGGCCATGCGGAAAGCGCCCTTCTTGAACGGCAGCAATGCGCCGTCGGGCGAACGCGTGCCCTCGGGAAAGAACAGCACCGACACACCGCCGACCAGCTTGCGACCGGCCGCCTCGATTGAATTCGCCGCCGCCTTGCGATTGGAGCGGTCGATGAACACATGTCCCAGCTGATGACAGGCAAAACCGACGAATGGCATGCGCCGCAATTCGATTTTCATGACCCATTTGAAATCAACCGGCAAATGCCCGTAAATCACCAGAATATCAAACAGACTTTGATGATTGGCAATGATCACCACGGAACGTTGCGGATCCAGGTGCTGCAGCCCGTGCAGACGCACGCGGGCCGGGGTCAGCCAAAGGATCAGCTTGCCCCACAACGGCGCCACGCGCCGCGAGGCGAAGGAGGCACTGATCAGCCACGCCGACAGCGTCGAGGCCAGGGCAAATACCACCGTTAACGCCCAGCACAGCGGGTAAAACACCACCCAGATGTAAATCTGATACAGCCAGCACAGCCGCTCTCGCATGCGTGTAACCTCATATCCCGGCAAGAAAAAGCGAGCGTATTCTATCATCACCGGTCGCTCCAGGGCGCAATAAAATCCGGATTTTTGCCAAGCGCTTCACAGAATTGTGAGGGCCGGCTGTGTTGATATAGTGTCGCCGCAGGCGGTGTATTTTATTCACATCTGCGGCGCAATTATGAGTAGAATAGACACTGGGTTAATTGTCATGAATACTATGCGTCACATCATCACATTGTTATTGCTGACCGGCATCGGCATGGGTTCGGCCAGCGCCGATGTTCTGTTGATCGATCGGGTTGAACAGAGCCAGGCACACAGCCAACCGGCCCGCGGCAGCTCAATGGACACCGTGCGTGCCCATTTTGGCGACCCTCAGGCCGCCGGTGCTGCGGTCGGCGAACCGCCGATCACGCGCTGGGTTTACCCTGAATTCACGGTGTACTTTGAATACGACAAAGTCATCAACACCGTGGTTCACAGGGCCACCGCCCACGAGTTGGGCCCCAAACCGGCGCCGTCGAACTGAAGCACCGATGAAGAGGGAGCTCGCGCTGAAGGATTGGTTGGATGTCAACCTGTCCGGTCAGCCTTTTGCCATGGTGCCGGCTTCAGAAGACGCCTCGTTTCGGCGTTATCTGCGCGTCAGTCAGGACCGCGCCACCTGGATCGTCATGGACGCACCGCCAGCGCAGGAAGACTGCAGCGGATTCATCGCGGTGAACAACACACTCAGCCTGATCAAGGCCAACGTGCCGCGCATCCACGCGGCCGATCTGGATCAGGGTTTTCTGTTGCTCGATGACCTGGGCGAAACGCTGTACCTGGATGCGCTGAATGAAGACAACGCCGACGCGCTGTACCGCGACGCCATGGACGCGCTGCACCACATTCAACAAAACGCCGATGTTGGCGGCTTGCCGCCTTACGATCGCGACTTGTTGCGCGCAGAAATGGAACTGTTTGTTGACTGGTTCATTTGCACGCACCTGGACAAAACCATCGATGCAGCGGATCGAGATGTGCTGGACGATTTGTTCGAACGTCTGATTGACAATGCCCTGTCGCAACCACAGGTGTTCGTGCACCGCGACTACCATTCTCGCAACCTGATGGTGACCGACCAACATTCACCGGGCATCCTGGATTTTCAGGACGCCGTGCTTGGACCGGTGACCTATGATCTGGTGTCCTTGCTGAAAGACTGTTACATCGCATGGCCAGCCGAGCGTGTGGACGGCTGGAGCGATGCCTTCAGGCGCGAATACAACGCCTTGAACAACTGCGACATCGACGCCGAACAATGGGGCCGCTGGTTTGACCTGATGGGCGTGCAGCGCCACTTGAAGGCCATTGGCATTTTTTGCCGATTGAATTACCGCGACAAGAAATCCCAATACCTCGGCGACATTTCGCGCACCATGCAATACATCACCGACACGGCGCAACGCCACCCGGAACTGGCCGATCTGCAGGCCCTGATCGAACGCCTGCGACCCCGCCTGCAAAGTCTGTGAAAGCCTTGATTCTGGCCGCCGGCCGCGGCGAACGGCTGCGACCGCTCACAGACCACACCCCCAAGCCGTTGATTGAAGTGCGCGGAGAAGTGCTGTTGGATCGACACATTGCCGCCCTGGCAGCCGCCGGCATTGAACACATACTGATCAACACCGCGCACCTGGCGCATTGCATCGAAGCACACATTCAGGCACGCAACTGGCCGTGCCCGGTGGAATTGATTTACGAGGGCGAGAAGGCGCTGGAAACCGGTGGCGCCATGCTGAACGCGCTGCCGCGCCTGGGCTCGGCACCTTTTCTGGTGGTCAATGGCGACGTCTACTGCGACGTGGATTTCAAACCCTGGGTGCAGCGCCCGAACGACGCGGCTGTGCACCTGTTGATGGTCGACAACCCGGCGCACCATCCGAACGGTGATTTTGTGCTGCAGGACGGGCGCATTGCATTGCACGACGGCACCCGTCCCAGCTGCACCTATTCAGGCATTGGCCGCTACAATCCGGATATTTTCGCAGACTGCCGCCGACGGGGCGCCTTTCCGATCCGGCCGCTGCTGGATGAACAGATTCAGCTGGGCGCGGTCACCGGTGAGCTGCACCGCGGCGAGTGGCACGACATCGGCACGCCCGAGCGACTGGCGCAAGCAAACCGCGGCGCGCATTGCGCCTGAACCGCCGGCCCTGACTGTGCACACCCTTCACTCAAGGCCGGCGCCATCGCGTGCGCCAACCAGCCGACACAAGCCACCCCCACTTTTTTCCCTTGTCGCGCAATGGCGTGTGCACATTTCCGGTTCGACTCATCCGCGCATCGTGGTAAGATGTGGCGATTCGATTTTATCGTAGAATGCATGAAGAGAATCACAGCCGTTCACACCACACCCATCCTCGCCGCACTGGCCCTGAGCCCGGTCACATCCGGCGCCGCCGAAGCCGCCGCCAAAACAAGCTACGTGGGCACCGCCTGGTCGATTGTGCCGCCGCTGCTGGCCATCGCCATCGCGTTGCTGTTCAGAAACGTGATTCCGGCCTTGTTCATCGGCCTGGTGACCGGCGTGTGGATACTCGGCGGCTTTGGCCTGTTTGAATTCTTCACCGCGCCGCTGGTGGCCTTCCAGCATTACATTGTCAACGCCCTGGCCGACAGCCTGCGTGAGCAGCGGCTGGGGGCCCTCGAGGCCACGGCGCTGCTGCGCAAGGTGATGGAGGAGATCGACGTCGCGGTCTTCACGTTCGACGGAGAG
>JBNLBT010000161.1:0-4678 GCA_050303435.1 Marinicellaceae bacterium | reverse complement strand
CCGAAAAAATTCTGTTCAATCGGTTTGCGTGTGCACTCAGACCGGGTGATCTGCATGTATACAAAGCCAGGCTTGTCCATCGGACACCACATCAAGTACCGGCGAGTCAGGAAATTTTTCCAACAACACGGACAGGATTTCAGCAGCCAATCAACTTTAACCGGCACCAAGGAATGCAGTTGCACCCTGGCTGCCAAACCACCCACCCAGATCACGGCGTTCGTGCGTCGTTTTTTTCACACGGTTTTCGACCTGGACAGCGAAACATCAATCCGAATCACCCAAATCAATGTGTAATTGGTCAATGGATCCAGGACAAACAACTGCAATTCACAGAATAGAATGAATTCACAGCACGGTTGACGCCCGACCGGAATGAATCGGTCGGGCGCGGTGTGTCAGGGCGCGTCTTGTGGGTGCACCGCGGAGATCTGCAGCGGGTTGGCGAAATCGAGTTTTTGCAGCAGGGCTTGGTGCACCGCTTCGCGTTTCAGCATCAGCAAGGCGGTTTCGCCGGTGAGTTCGGTGGTGCCGTCTGCACGCGTGCGGCGTTGCCAGCTGAAGTCTTTGATGTCCGCCGACATGTCCTGCAATTGGGCCAGCAAGGCCGGCTGGCTGAACAGCAAGGCCGTTGTCGACAGGCGCTCGATGCGCGCTTGCGCTTTGATCTCGACGCTCAGGGACAGCGATTTAACGTCCCAGTGCGCCGCATCGCGCCGCTCCGGCAGCGGCGCGCGTTCATTCAGCAGCTGCTGCAGGGCTTGGGGATTTTGCGCCACATCCGGGCGCACAAAGAACCAGGGGTTGCGGAACACGTCAATCTCGGCGGTGCCGCCCTGCGCCAGCGACGTCGGCGAGGCCTGAATGTACACGTGATGCCACGGCGATTTGACCACCGGCCGTTGCGCATCGCGGCCTCCAAAATACTGCGACAGCAGATTCATCAGGCGGCGCTGTCCGCCCAGCGCACAGCCGATCACGCGCACTTCGCTGTGGCGGTCAATCAGTGCATCGGGCAAGGCCTGGAAATCGGCACGTGCCAGGGCCCGGTGAATGTCAAACATGCCGGCCCCGTCGCCTTCGCTGGCCCCGTCCAGCTGCACCGACAGGCCGCTCCAGGGCGAGCTGTGGCTGACCAGATTGATCACACCCCAGGGTTGACCGTTGGTCGGTGCGTTGGCCTGCAGGTAGGTTTTCACTTCGGCCATGCTGCGCAGATGGTCCACCACGTGTTCGGTGCGATGATTTGGGTGCTGCGTGTAGATTTGCCGCGCCGCTGCGTAGAAGCGGTTGTCCAAGTCGCGGTCCGCGCCGAGAATAAAGGTGATGTCTTCTCTGGGCGGGCGGTTCTGTGGTTGAATGGAATCGATCGCGGCGGTCTGAATCAATTCAGCCGGACGCAACGGCGCGCCCATGGACATGGACGGCACGCGCTTGTGTCGTTGGCCCGGCGACACTTCGGCGTAGCCGTAACCCGTCACCGGCGCTTGCAGGGACACGTCGACTGTTTTCGGCGCCTCGCCGGATGCGTTGCGCACCACTTGGTCCACCGCCACAAACGAGGTGTGGCGGCTGAGCAGCACGTTGTACTGCAAGCCCAGCGCCGTGATTTCCGCCTCATTCACACCGCCGTCGTAACCGCCGCCCAGCGAATCGATCTTTTCCCGCGCCCACAGGTGCTTGAGCGAGGCGTTCTGCGGCCGCGATGGCACCCCGTCCAAATCAAAATATTGACTGAAGCGGCCACTGGCGCTCTGGCCGCTGATGCGCAGCGAACCGCGCTGCGTGCCGTCGTAGCGTGCAATCACGAACAGCGGGCGACGGGCAAACAAATCGGCCATGCGCGCCGGTTGCAAATCAATCGCCTCGAAACCCAGGCTTTCCAGCTGCACATCGGTCAACAGGGGGTGTCTCACGTAGTCCATGAACTGCGATTGCACCCGCTGCAATTCGTCTTCGTTTTCAATGATGAACGAATCACCCTGCCCGGCTTTGGCGATGGCCTCGATGGCCTCCACGTCCACCCAGCGGTTGTTGACACCGATCACGAACACGTTTTGCCGCGCCACCTGTTCACGGATCAGCTGCAAGGTGTCGTGCGCGACGCTGATGGCGCCGTCGGTCAAAATCACCAGCGAACGGGACACCCCGTCAATGCGCGGCATCTCGACAATTTTTTTCAGCGCCGACAACAGGTCCGTGCCCCCGGCGCCGTTCTGCAAATCAACCCGCTCCAAGGCCCGCTGAATGTTGTCTTCATTGGCGGAAAGCGGCTGTTCACTGAGCAGTTCCGAACCGCCGGCAAAGGTCACCAGATTGAAGTATTCGTGTGAATTCAGGCTGGCCAGCAATTCGCTGACCACGATTTTGGCATTTTTGATGGGCAACCCGTCCATGGAGCCGGAGGTGTCCAGCACAAACACGTACTCGCGCGGCAACACCTCATCCGACGCCGGTGTCGCCGGCGGCTCCAGCATCATCAGGGCATAACCGGCGTCGTCCTCCTGGTACAACTGCACGCCGCTGGAGATCTGCCGCCCCTGCAGGCTGTATTCAAGGACGAAATCTTCGGCGAAATCGAAGGTTTCCTCAGGATCCAGCAACACGCTGACCGTCCGGGCATCGAGGTGATCCGTTTCCACGCCGTGATGCAGGCTGTGCAAAGACGCAATGTCAATCGGCGCGTTGAGGTGCGCCACGATGTCAATGCCCATGGCGGCGTGCGCGGTGAACGCATTCGCGCCGCGCCCTTTCGCCAGCACCGTGGGCCGGGCCGTGGCCGGAAAACTGAAGCGATACACGCCATTTTCCACTTGCAAACGTTCGGAATAGGTCATTTCCACACGAATGTCATCGCCCGGCAGAATGTTGGCCAGATTCATGGTGAAAAGACCCGGGTCGCCCTGTTCCAGCAGGCTGGCGGTCTTGCCTTCTGCACGCGCGGCCACATAGCTGGCGCGCGCTTCCTGGCGCTTTTGCATCTTGGCTTTCACCACCCGATCATTGACTTCCATGGTGAGTGCGTGCACAGCGGCGGCTTCACTGCCGGGAAAAACGTATTGCGCTTCCAGCGGCTTTTTGCCGTCGTTTTTAAAGTATTGACTGACGTGCACCTCGGCCACCACGCCGGTGATGTTGACGTCCACTGTGGTCAACAGCAATGGCAACACATCCAGATCCGCGTCGCGGTTGAGCACTTTGAAATACGGCATTTGGCTGCGCTCGACCTGGATCATCGGCCAAGGCAACGGGGGCGATGAGAACACACACGGCGCTCAGCAGCAGACAGGTCACGGAACGAAAATTTATCATGAGAAATCCTTTATTATGAACAGTGACTCTACTTTACACATATTCGCCGAGCCCTGACAAGCTCCAATGCGCGTCAACCACGCGGGTCAGTTCAATGTCGGGATGAACAACGCCGAAGCGCCGTTCAAGCCGCATGCACCGAATCTATCTAGAATACAGCACTTCGCCGCCGATCATGGTGGCCTCCACCTGGATGTCCTTGAGTTGCGCCAGTGGCACCGCCAGTGGGTTGGCGGACAGCACGATCAAATCGGCGAATTTGCCCGCCTTGAGGCTGCCAACTTCACCGTCCCGATCCAGCGCATGGGCCGCGTTGAGGGTCATCATTTGCAGCGCCTTCAGCACGGTGACGGCTTCATCGGCGAGCCATGCTGGTGGATCGCAGGGGCCGCCGTCGGATATCACATCGATGCGCGTGGTCAAACTGTACAGATCGACCAATGGATTCATCGGCTCCACCCAGGGATCGTCGCCGTGCCAGGCCACCACGGTGTTTGGGCTCAACTGCATCAGTGTGCGATGTGCATTCTCACTGTATTGATAAAATTCAGGCAAATTTTTCGGCAACCAGCAGGTGCGTTTATAGCCAAACACCGTGGCAACCGCGCCCACCTCTTTATATCGGGCAATGACGTCCGGTGACAACACACCGTTGTGCTCAATGCGATGTCTCAACACATTCGGGCCACCGTCCAGCGCCAAATCAATGGCATCCAAAGCCTGTAAAATGGCGCGGTCACCGATGGCGTGAATGGCCACCTGATAACCGGCCGCGTGTGCCGCATTGACCATTTCGTTCATCTGCTGTTGTGAATGAAACAAATCGCCCAATCCATTGCCCTGCACCCTTTCCACTGAGACCGCCGCCGAGCCGCAGGTGCCCCCATCGGCAAACAGTTTGATGCCATTGATGCGCAGTTTTTCGCCCGGCACCCGCGTGGGCGGATGGTTCAGATACCAGTCATCTTCCAGCGCGCCGCAGTTGCTGTTTTTTTGCAGATACAGACTGGTGCGAACTTTTAACTGCGGCTCAAAAGCCCTCAGCTCGCTGAGGGTGTGTTCTGTGACATAAAAGTTGGCCAGGGTGGTGATGCCGTTTTCAATGGCCAGTGTTTGCGCGGCTTGCAAATCGGGCACATCCGCCGTGAAATCATTGAAAATGTGCGTGTGGGCGTCGACAAACCCCGGCATGACGGTGCCGTTTCGCATGTTGTAAACGCTGGTGTGCGGGCCTTGCAAGGCCAGTATTTCATTGTTTTTGCCCACGGCCAGAATTTTTTTCTTTTTGACGGCGATGGCCTGCATGGGCGGTATTTTCGGTTCCATGGTCAGCACCACGGCGTTGTATAAAATCACATCGGCGGCG
>JBNLBT010000160.1:0-4930 GCA_050303435.1 Marinicellaceae bacterium | reverse complement strand
AGGCGGGTGATTTCATCCAGCGGCGCGAAGCTGCCGTCCATGCTGAACACGCCGTCGGTGACGATCAGGCGTGATGCGCATTCGGCGGTTTCTTCCAGGCAGCGTTCCAGTGCGTTCATGTCGCGGTTTTTGTAGCGTTTGCGCTGGGCTTTGCACAGGCGCACGCCGTCGCTGATGGAGGCGTGGTTCAATTCGTCGCTGATGACCGCGTCTTCGGGGCCGAGCAGGGTTTCGAACAGGCCGCCATTGGCGTCGAAACAGGAGGTGTAGAGGATGGTGTCGTCGGTGCCGAAGAATTCGCTGATGCGCGCCTCCAGTTGTTTGTGGATGTCCTGGGTGCCGCAGATGAAGCGCACCGAGGCGAGGCCGAAGCCGTGGCTGTCGAGCGCGTCTTTGGCTGCCTGGATCACATCAGGGTGGTCGGCCAGGCCGAGGTAGTTGTTGGCGCAGAAATTCAGCACCGCCTGATTGCCGGGCAGTTCGATGTGCGCGGACTGCGGGCTGGTGATGACGCGTTCGTCCTTGTAGAGGCCTTCGTCGCGAATGTCTTGCAGGGTGTTTTCGAAGTGTTTGCTCATTGTTTGTCTCACCATTTGCACACGACTTTGCCGCACTGGCCCGAACGCATCAGTTCGAAGCCTTGCTGAAAGTCGTCGATGTCGATGACGTGGGTCAGGGCTTTCTGCAGGGGAAAGCCGCTGAGCAGCATCTGGGTCATTTTGTACCAGGTTTCATACATGCGCCGGCCGGTGATGCCTTTCACGCTCAAGCCTTTGAAGATGATGTTGTCCCAGTTGATTGTGGTCGAATCCGGCAGCATGCCGAGCAGGCAGATTTTGCCGCCGTTGTACATGGAATCCAGCATGTCGTTGAAGGCGTGCGGGTTGCCGGACATTTCCATGCCGAGGTCGAAGCCGGTGATTTTCTCTTCGCGCATGGCGTCACTGAGTTTCTCGCGGGTGACGTTGACGGTGCGCGTGGCGCCCATGTCGGCGGCCAGTTTCAGGCGGTAGTCGTTGACGTCGGTGATGACGATTTTGCGTGCGCCGATGTGTTTGCAGATGCCCGCGGCGATGATGCCGATCGGTCCGGCGCCGGTGATCAGCACATCTTCACCGACCATGTCGAATTCCAGCACGCAGTGCGCGGCGTTGCCGAAGGGATCGAAAAAGGCCGCCAGTTTGGATGGGATGGCGTCCGGCACCGGCCACAGGTTCTGCACCGGCATGGCGATGAATTCGGCGAAAGCGCCGTCGCGGTTGACGCCGATGCCCTGGGTGTTGGGGCACAAATGCGGGGTGCCGGCGCGGCAGTTGCGGCACACGCCGCAGACGATGTGGCCTTCGGCGCTGACCCGCTGGCCGATTTCGTAGCCGCTCACTTCACAGCCCATCTCGACGATGCGGCCGACAAATTCATGGCCGATCACCAGCGGCGGCTTGATGGTTTTGCGAGACCATTCGTCCCAGTTGTAAATGTGCAGGTCGGTGCCGCAGATGGCGGTCATCTCCACTTCAATCAGCACGTCGTTGTGGCCCGGTGAGGGTTTTTCGACGTGCTCCATCCAGATGCCTTCAGCGGCTTTTTTCTTGACGAGAGCTTTCATTCGGTTGGTATGTTCAGGTTGGCTTTGCTTGGGATTAATCGCGCAAATCTTTGCGCAGGATTTTTCCAACGTTGGTTTTCGGCAATTCGTCCCGGAACTCCACCAGGCGCGGGACTTTGTAGGCGGTCAGCTGTTCACGGCAGTGGGCGATCACCGCTTCGGCGGTCATCGGGGTTTTGCTGACCACGAACAGTTTCACCACTTCGCCGGATTTTTCGTCCGGCACGCCGATCGCGGCCGCTTCGACGATGTTTTCATGCAGGCAGGCGGCGTCTTCGATTTCGTTGGGGTAGACGTTGAATCCAGAGACCAGAATCATGTCTTTTTTGCGGTCGACGATCTGGAAATAGCCGTTCTCATCCATGAACGCCATGTCGCCGGTTTTCAGCCAGCCATCGACGATGGTTTCCGCGGTGGCCTCCGGGCGGTTCAGATAGCCTTTCATCACCTGCGGGCCTTTGATGCACAATTCGCCGGGCTCGCCGGGCGGCAGCGCCTGGCCGTCGTCGTCCTGTATCATGCAGTCGGTGGACGGGATCGGCACGCCGATTTTGCCGTTGTATTCGGCCAGTGGAATCGGGTTGATGCAGGCCGCCGGCGAGGTTTCGGTCAGACCGTAGGCCTCGATCAGGGTCACGCCGGTGACCTCTTTCCAGCGCTGCGCGGTGTCTTTTTGCACCGCCATGCCGCCGCCGAGGGTGAAACGAAAGGACGAAAAATCCAGGTCCTTGAACCCCGGGGTGTTCAACAGCCCGTTGAACAGCGTGTTGACGCCGGTCATTGAGGTGAATTTGTGTTTCGACAGCTCTTTCACAAAGCCGGGCATGTCGCGCGGGTTGGTGATGAGAATGTTTTTCGCGCCGTACAGGGTGTACAGCAGGCAGTTGGCGTTGAGTGCAAAGATGTGATACAGCGGCAGCGCGGTGATCACAATTTCTTCGCCCTTTTTCAGCATGTGGCGGATCCAGGTGTCGACCTGGGTGACGTTGGACACCATGTTGCCGTTGGTCAGAATGGCGCCCTTGGAAACGCCGGTGGTGCCGCCGGTGTATTGCAGAAAGGCGGTGTCTTCCAGCGCCGTCGGGGTTTCTGTGAATGGCAGCGACTGGCCGGCTTTCAGCGCCTGACTGAAGGTGATGCTGCCCTTCAGTTCATACGGCGGGGTCATCTTCTTGATGTTTTTGATCACAAAATTCAGTATCCGGCCCTTGATCGCGCCAAGCAGCTCGCCGATGGAGGTGCGAATCACCAGCTCCACGCCGGTTTCGGCCACCACTTTGTCCAGCACCGCACCGGCGTTTTCCACCACGATGATGGCTTTGGCGCCGGAGTCGTTGAGCTGATGTTTCAATTCGCGCGGGGTGTACAGCGGGTTGGTGTTGGTCACAATCATGCCGGCGCGCAGTACGCCGTGCACGGCGATCGGGTATTGCAACAGGTTGGGCATCATCAGCGCCACCACGTCGCCTTTGGACAATTTGGATTGCAAAAACGCCGCCAGATCGCGGCTGCGGCGGTTCAGTTCGCTGTAGCTGATCGATTTGCCAAAGTTGACGTAGGCGGTTCTGTCGCCGTATTTGGCGCAGGACTGGGTCATCATGTCGGCAACGGAATTGTAGGCCAATTCGTCAATAAACTCCGGAATGTCTTCACGGTATGCGCTCAGCCAGGGTTTTTCTGTTGCCATAATTTGAGTGTCCTTTTGCACGGGGAATTATTTTATAATAATGTTTTTTAAATCGAATATCCACGTCTTTTCCAACATTCACCCGGGTCCCACTTTATGCCGCAAAACGAGCTTTTAGCTTCCAGTCCACAGCCACACACCATCGGCGTTCTGCTGCTCACCGGTGTGGCGCTGGTGTTGTTCACCCGCGACCGCATTCCGCTGCAAACCTCGAGTTTGTTTGTGCTGTGTGTTTTGATTCTCGGCTTTCATCTGTTTCCTTATCAGATGCAGGACGGCAGCGTGTTCCAGATCCGCGAATTCTTTCTCGGCTTTGGCAACGAGGCGCTGATCGCGGTGTGCGCATTGATGGTGGTGGGGCAGGCGCTGGTGCGCACCGGCGCGATGGAGCCGATCGGCCGCTTTTTGGCCAAGATCTGGAAAGTCTCGCCGTCCTTGAGTCTGTTGCTGACGCTGGTCACCGGTGCGGTGCTCAGTGCCTTCGTGAATAACACGCCGATTGTGGTGCTGCTGTTGCCGGTGCTGATCAGCGTGTCGCTGCGCACCGGTCAGTCACCGGCCGGCACCCTGATGCCGATGGGGCTGGCAACATTGCTGGGCGGCATGGCCACCACCATTGGCACTTCGACCAATCTGCTGGTGGTGAAAGTGGCAGAAGATCTGGGCGTGCCGGAGTTCGGCATGTTTGATTTTGTGATTCCGGTGATGATCACCGGCGCGGTGGCGATTCTGTATTTGTGGCTGATTGTGCCGCGCATTCTGCCGGACCGCCGCCCACCCTTGGAAAACACCTCGCCGCGGGTGTTCACCGCGGAGATCATGATCCTCGAAGACGGCTTTGCCGACAACAAGACGCTGTCGCAGATCCGCGACAAGACCGACGGCAAAATCAGCATCAAGCGCATCGTGCGCGGCGAGAACCTGACCATTGCCTCGTTGCCGGATGTGTTGATCAAGGCCGGTGACCGTCTGGTGGTTTCGGACACCGCGGACAACCTGCGTGAATTTGAAATTGAGCTGGACGGCCAGCTGTTCGCCGGCGAACACCAGGTCGACGAACACCACCCCCTGTCGGCCGGCGATCAGACCATCGCCGAGCTGGTGGTGACCTCCGGTTCATTGCTTGACCGCGTGCGCGTCGGCGATGCGCGCCTGAATTCAAAATATGGCCTGACCCTGCTGGCGGTGCACAGCCACGGCAAGCAGACCGAGGCCACCTCGTCCGGCGTTGACGATTTGATTTTCCGTCACGGCGACATTTTGCTGGTGCAGGGCTCGACCGAAGCGATCCGGCAGGTCAAGCGCACCGGCGATCTGCTGGTGCTGGACGGCGGTGAAGAATTGCCACACACCAGCAAGGCGCCGCTGGCTTTATCGGTGATGGCTGCGGTGGTGGCGTTGGCTGCCTTCCGCGTGGTGCCGATCTCGGTCAGCGCGGTGATCGGCTGTTTTGTGTTGATCGCCTCGGGCTGTTTGCGCTGGCGCGACGCCACCCACGCGCTCAGCGCGCAGGTGATATTTATTATTGTGGCCTCGCTGGCGCTGGGCACCGCGCTGATGAAAACCGGTGGCGCGGATTACCTGGCGGATTTGTTCGTCACCAGCACCGACGGCTTTTCGCCCGGCGTGGTGCTGGC
>JBNLBT010000159.1:0-5022 GCA_050303435.1 Marinicellaceae bacterium | reverse complement strand
GTACCGCAGCAACGCGTTTTCGGTGCGCGCGGCGGTGCCTTCCAGTGCCGTCAGCGCATTGATTCCGCAGTTGCTGGCCTGCGGTGCCAGCGACATTCTGGAAGTGCCAATCAATAAAATACTGTGAACGCCATGAAACTTGATTTCAATGAACGCAGTGACGGCGCGCCTCAATGGCTGCGCAATTACGCGGCGCCGCTGGAAACCCTGTGGCGCTACCCGGACCGCGCCGCCGGTGAGGCTGAAGTGGCCGCGGCTTTAAGTGTGTCGACCGGCCAGGTATTGTTGAGCAACGGCGGCGATGAGGCGATCGAGTGGCTGTTCAAACGCGCCACACTGCAAGGCACGCGGCTGGTGATTCCGGAACCGTGTTTCAGTCAGTATCAGCACGGCGCGACGGTGTGGCCCTGTCAAGTGGTGTTTGTGCCGGCGCGTGTGGATTTGGGTGTGGATCTGGACGCGGCCGTGGCGACGCTCGAGGTCGGCGATTGCCTGGTGCTGACCCGGCCGAACAACCCCACCGGGGAATGTCTGCCCGAAGTGCGCATTGAATGGGCGCTGGCGCAGGCCAAGGCGCGAGAAGCTGAGGTGTTCCTCGATGAAGCCTACGTGGATTTCGCGCCGAACCCGGACGCCTCGCTGGCCTGGATCGAACGCTGGGATCACCTGTCGTGCCTGCGCAGTTTTTCCAAGTCATTTGGGCTCGCTGGGGCGCGTTTAGGCTGCATGGTCGGCGCCGCGGCGCGCATTGAAACCTGGCGCCGGCTGGCCATGCCATTCAATGTGTCGGCGTTGAACATGGCGGCTTTGTCATTGGCGCTGGCCAACCGTTCTGAGGTGCGGTTTTACTGCGCCAGCATTGCCGACAACCGCGCGCGGCTGTTTGATTGGCTGACCCAGTGCGGTGTGCCGGTGTTTGATGGGCGCGGGAATTTTCTGTTGTTGCGCTTGAACACGCGGCGCAAGGTTTTGCTGGATGCGCTCTGCCGCGCTGCGGGCCTGGCGATTAAAACCGAACTGGCGGGACTGCCGGATGCGGTGCGCATCACCGTGCCGCTTGACACCGCCGTGCTTGAGTCGGTGCTGGAGCGCGCCTTGCGGCCGGTCTGGCTGGGCTTTGACATGGACGGGGTGTTGATCGATACGCGCGACAGCTACGACGCCTGCGTGCAGCAAACGGTGCAGGGGCTGGGCGGCGAAGCGGTCAGCGACAATGACATTCAGGAGCTCCGGCGCGGCGGTGGATACAACAACGACTGGGATTTGACCCGACGCCTGCTGGCGCAACAAAACATTGAATGTACACGCGCTGCGGTGATTGAACATTTCCAGACCCTGTATCGCGGTGCAACGCCGGGCAGCGGTTTGCAGGCGCGTGAGAAACCGTTGCTGGGCGAGGCCCTGAAAACCCGACTGCAGGCCGGGCAACACCGCGTGGCGGTGATCACCGGACGACCGCGGATTGAAGCAGAGGAAGGCCTGCAATTGCTGGGATTGGACGTCGCCGCGCTGGTTTCACTGGACGACGTGCAGCGGGCCAAGCCCGATCCTGAAGGCGTGCTGTTGGCTTTGCAGGGAAGTGTGGTTGGGACCGAGGGTCAGGCGCAGCGCGAGAACGCCTGGTACATCGGCGACAACGTCGATGACATGCAGGCCGGTGCGGCGGCCGGTTGCGTGTGCATCGGCATCGGCGGCGGGGAAAAAACGCCCGCTTTGTTACAGGCCGGCGCGCACATTGTGCTGCCGTCGGTCAATGCTCTGGAGGATTTGTTGTGATTGAAATTAAACGAAAAACCACGGAAACGGACGTTGTGTGTGTGCTGGCGGTGGGTGCAGACGGCGCTGAGGATCTTGGCATTGAATTGGACTCCGGGCTGCCGTTTCTGGATCACATGCTGGAACAGTTGTGTGTGCACGCGGGCTGGCGTTGCCGTTTGCAGGTGCAGGCCGATTACGCGGTCGACGATCACCACGGCATTGAAGACGTGGCCATTTGTTTGGGGCGGGCGTTGCGCGAATACTGGGTGAACGGCGGGCCGTGGCGGCGCTATGGTCAGCGCCTGCTGCCGATGGACGAGGCGCTGACGTTGTGTGCGGTGGATCTGTGCGATCGCCCGTATGCGGTGATTGACTTGCCGTTCACGCGTGATTCGCTGGGCGGCATCGGCACCGAGATGTGGGCGCACTTTTTCTACACGCTGGCGATCAATGCCGGCATCAATCTGCACCTGAAAAACCTGTATTTCAGCAACAACCACCACTTGATTGAAAGCGCGTTCAAGGCCATGGCCTGGGCTTTGGCCGAGGCCTTGCAGGCCGATGAGCGCTTGCGCAGCAGCAAGGGGGCCCTGGGATGAGGCAGAAAACCGTGGGCATCATTGATCTGGACAGCGGCAATTTGCACAGCCTGCAAAGCGCGCTGGAATCGTTGGGGCATCGCGTGCTGCGTTTGCGCACGCCGCGGCCCGAACTGGCATTGGACGCGCTGGTGCTGCCGGGGCAGGGTCGGTTTGCCTTCACCGCTGAGCAATTGACGCGGCTGCACTGGCGTGATTACTTGCGTGAGTACCTCCAACGGGGCGGTCAACTGGTGGGCATCTGCGTCGGCATGCAGGTGTTGTTCGAGGGCAGCGAAGAAGACCCCGAGGCGGCCGGACTGGGTTTCCTGCCGGGCCGCTTGCGGCGTTTGAATTATTCCAAGTTGCCGATGGTGGGCTGGTCGGTGCTGCGCAGCAACGACCCGAACTTGCACGGAGAATGCGGCTATTTCGTCAACAGCTACGCCGTGACGGAATCGCCGCACACGCTGGCCACCACCCACTGCGGCGAACGTTTCAGTGCGGTGGTGTGCGCGGGCACGCTGTGCGGCTTTCAGTTCCACCCGGAAAAATCCGGTCCGGCGGGCACGCGCTGGCTGGACGCCGCACTGAATGGCCGGCTTGGCAGGATTGATCCTGCGGGTGCGGCTTGTCCGCCGGCCGGTGATTCCTGCGATCTGCTGCCGCGCATCATTCCCTGTCTCGACGTGGCCCACGGCCAAGTGGTCAAAGGCACGCGCTTCAAACAGCTCAAAGTGCTGGGCGATCCATTGACGTTGGCGCGCAACTACCAGTCCCAGGGCGCCGATGAAGTGGTGTTTCTGGATGTGCGTGCCAGCGTCGATGAGCAACCGGCGGCGTTGGCCATGGTCAACACGGTGGCCGGCGGTTTGCGCATTCCATTTACGGTGGGTGGAGGGGTGCGCACCATCGACGATGTGCAGCGTTTTTTTGACGCCGGCGCAGACAAAATCGCGATCAACACCGCGGCGGTATTGAATCCGGGCCTGATTGATGCGATCAGTCGGCGTTTTGGTTCGCAGTCGCTGGTGCTGGCGGTGGACGTTGAACGCACCGGGGCCGGTGAACTGGTGGTGTGCACCCACGGCGGTTCGGTGCCCACGGAGCGGGTGTTTGCTGACTGGATGCGCGAAATCGTTGATCGCGGGGCCGGCGAAATACTGCTCACCGCCATGCACCGCGACGGCACCGGCGAGGGTTTTGACCTCGAATTGCTGGCGGACTCGGCCGAATTGCCGATTCAGGTGATCGCTTCGGGCGGCGCCAATAAACCGGCGGATTTTCTCGACGCCTTTCGCGCCGGCGCCGATGCGGTGCTGGCCGCGGGCATCTTTCACCGCAATGAATACCGCGTGGACCAGGTGAAAGATTTTCTGCAACAAAACAACATGCCAATGAGGAGAAGCTTGTGATCATTCCTTCGATTGATTTAATGAACGGCCGCGCTGTGCAGCTGCGCCAGGGGCGTGAAAAAGTCCTGGAGCGCGAAGACGTGTTCGCGCTGCTGGATGAATTTTCGCTGTACGGTGAGGTGGCGCTGGTGGATCTGGACGCGGCGATGGGCCGGGGCGACAACGCCGCGCTGATCAAACAACTGCTCAAGCGCCACCCCTGCCGGGTCGGCGGCGGCATTCGCGATTTACAGACCGCACGAAATTACCTGGCCTGTGGCGCCAGCCGCGTCATCATCGGCACCTGCGCAGGCGAAGCGTGGGTGCGTGAATTGCCGCGCGAGGCGGTGATCTGCGCCGTGGATGCCCGCGGCGATGTGCTGACCACGCACGGCTGGCAACAGGACGGCGCGGCTTTGGTGCTGGATGTGCTGCCGCAATTGGCGCCGCATTGCGGCGAATTTCTTTACACCCAGGTCGAACGTGAAGGCTTGATGCAGGGGCTGGACCGCGCGCGCATCGAGGCGGTGCTGGCGGCATCGCCGCGACCGGTCACAGTGGCCGGCGGGGTGCGGGATCTGGCCGATCTGCAATGGATCAATGCCCGCGGCGCGCACGCGCAGATTGGCATGTCGCTGTATTCTGGCGCAATCCGCCTGGATGAAGCGTGGCCGGCCTTGCTGGATTTCGACAAGATGAGCTTGCTGCCGACGGTGGTGCAGGACGTCGACGACGGGCGGGTGTTGATGCTGGCCTATTCGTCGCGTGACTCCTTGCAGCAGGCGCTGCAACAACGCCGCGGGGTGTATCACTCGCGTTCGCGCAATGCGCTGTGGCGCAAGGGCGACACCAGCGGCCACACACAGGTTTTGTGCCGGGTGGATTTTGACTGCGACGGCGACGCGCTGTTGTTTCAGGTGCGTCAGAAGGGCGCGGCCTGTCATTTGGGCCGGGCCAGTTGTTTTGCTCGCGCGCAGGCGCCGTTTTCACTGCCTGAACTGGACCGCGTGTTTGAACGGCGCGTGGCCGAGAAATCGACGAAGTCTTACACCCTGAAGTTGCTCGGCGATGCGGACCTGCAGGCGGAAAAACTGCGCGAGGAATGCGCCGAACTGCTGGAAGCCAGTGAAGCCGAACACGTGCGATGGGAAGCCGCCGATCTGTTGTATTTCACCCTGGTTTCCGCGCGCGCACGGGGCGTCAGCGGCGCGGAAATACTCAACGAATTGAGGTCACGTCGTGGCGGCCGTTGAGATCACGCCGGTACACGCCTACCGACGTCCACCGATCAT
>JBNLBT010000158.1:0-5105 GCA_050303435.1 Marinicellaceae bacterium | reverse complement strand
TGTGTGCGCAGTGCGCGCACACGGGTGCGAATCTTCAGCCTAAGGCATGTTGAGAAAAGGGGCTTGTCGGTGTGCGGCGAAAAGTGTTTCGTGGCGGACAGGAATGGGTGTGTGCGGGACGCGCTGGCTGCGCCCCTCAGGCCTGAAAGGCCTCGCTGTGCACGCGTTGTGGGGCTTTGCTGTGTTGCAAAAAGGACATGAAAAAGGGCAGGCCGTACACCGGCCCGCCCTGCTTTACATGTGTCAATAAATCCTTACAAATGTCAGGATTTCAATGTTTCAGCATTTGCCAAAGGTCTTTTTCACCACGCGAATGCCGGCGATGCTGACGGTCACCTTGACGCCCGTGGGGATGCCGAAGGTGGTGCAGGTGTGCAGGCAGGCCTGCGCCACCTGGCCGTTGTACTTGACCGGGATGGGGATGCACACCTTGCCGATGCCGAGCGGCAGCTTGATGCACACTTTGCCGTTTTCCACGTCCACTGAAATGCATTCGGACAGCAGGGCCAGGTGGCCGTCGTCATGGGAAAGGGCGCCACTGGCGGTTTGCCGGGCCGCCTGATTGTAGTGGTCTTGAGCGGTCTTGATCGCTGCCTGCACAGCGTCTTCTGAAAAACTGGGTACGTCTGACATGGTATTCCTCCTGAGTTTAAATGGATGGGTTGCGCCCGCCGCGGTGGCGGGCCGGTGAACGGCGTAGTGCGCCGTCCACGCTTCCATTGTGCGCCGGCGCCGGCGGAAGTCCTGACGCGCACCTTGTGTTTTCTTACCGAATGCTTACGGGCGCATTCTCTGGGCACGCGCGGGGTAAAAATAACCAAGCAAATCCCGCTCGGTGCACCCGCAACGGCGCGCTGGCACAGAAAAAAGTCATGCTTTTTCAGGGCAATTGAATGCGCAATGGCTGTTGAGGCGGCCGAACCGGTTGATCAATCGTCGCGCAGTTGAGGTGCAAAGGTTGCGGCCTTGTGCCGATTGGAACGCTGCATCATGTGCAACAGTATGGGTTGATTGTAGGCACTGAACCACAGGTGGTTGCGCAGGGATCGAATGGGCACGCCCTGCAGCACAGCGGTGACCACTTCGTGGCCGTGATCGCGCAAGCGGCGCACTGCCTTGAGGTGACAGGAGTAATCATTGATGCCGTCGTGGCGGTGATGCAGCATGAGAAAAGACGCTTTGATGTCAGAGCTCACACCGTCCCATGGCCGTTCCTGAGCGAAGCTTTGCGCCGCGCAGGCCTGCGGCACACTGATGGGCAGTCCGGTTTCGTTGTCATACCCGGCGCCGTGCACGTTGTCCCGGTCATTGGGGCCGGGCACGCATTGGCGGTGCCAGCCATAGGGGTTGCCACTGGAGACGGGTGCCACTGCGGTGAGGCTGGCAGGAAAATGGGTGGCGGCGCGCAGCGCCATGTAACCTCCGGAAGACAGACCGGTCATAAACAGAGCGTGGGCGGAGGCGCGCGGTCGGATGGCGGGGATGAGTTTATGCATGATGTAATCAAGGTAGGGCAAATCCAGATTGCGGCGTGCGCGCACTTCATCGTCCCACACCTGCCCGCACAAACGGCCCTCCCGGTCACGCACATCGGTGGCCGATTGCAATAAAAAGACCGCGAAGCCGGCATCCAGGGCCTGTTGCGCGAACTGCACCTGGGAGATGAGCACGGGGTGTTGGGGGTGGCACCACTGGTGCGCGTATCCGCCGCCGCCGTGCAGAATCAGTAGCGCCCCCTGGCGCCAGGCGCCCGGCGGCGCGCGCCATAAAAATGAGCGCAAGCGGCTGTCCATTATCAGGGTTTCATGTTGCCAACCGGCGTCCACGCAGGCGATGACTTCGGCACTGGTCTGGGCGCGGGCATCGATGGCGGCGAACGTCAGACCGGCGATGAGCGGCCACAAACGGCACAACACACGGCGCAAACGGGGCTTGAGCGCCGCGTTGCCGCTGCCTTGACCGACGGCCGGATGGGGTGGTGCATTGCATCGCATGCAGATGTATAGTCAGCGCGGGCCGTTGAGGTTACACCTTCGGTGCATTTAAGCACATCGGCCCGGTGTGGATGCGCTGGCATCGCACACAGCGGCGTGCTACACTGCCGATTTCATACGCCCGAATCATTCATGTCTGATAAAAGCCCCGAAATTCATTTGTTGCGTTGCGATTCGACGCACCCTGAGTTTGTTCGTCTGGTGCGCAAACTGGATGCCTATCTGGCCGTTAAGGACGGCGCCGATCACGCTTTTTATGACCAGTACAATCAAATTGAGGACATCCGCAACGTGGTGCTGGCCTTCCAGGGTGAACGCGCGGTGGGGTGCGGTGCATTCAAGCCGCGCGGCGAGGATGTCATCGAGATCAAGCGCATGTACGTGGATGAGGCGGCGCGCCGCATGGGCGTGGCCGGGCGGGTGCTGGCGGCGCTGGAAACGTGGGCGGTGGAGTTGGGCCGCACGCGCTGCGTGTTGGAAACCGGCCGCCGGCAAACCGAGGCGGTGGCTTTTTACCGGCGCCGTGGATACGCGCCGATTGATAAATTTCCGCCGTATGAGGACGCCGAGTTGAGTCTGTGCTTTGCCCGTGATCTGGTGGATTGACCCGCGCAACTAAAAACATTGCGTGTGAAATGTTTGCCGCTGACGGCGGTCGCGCCGATGACGCATTTCACCTATAATGCGGTGATTTGATTGAGGAATTCAAGCATGAAAAACAAACCCCTGCTGGCACTGTTGGCGCTGGCATTGATGGCCGGTTGTGCACAAAAAGGCCCGCGCGATGCGCAGGACGCGGCGCTGTTGCCGCAGTACGCCGAATTCACCCTGAACACCGATTTGTCGCACCTGTCCGAGCGTCAGCGCGACATGCTGGTGCTGTTGATTGAAGCGGCCGAAATCATGGACCAGTTGTTCTGGCAGCAATCGTACGGCGCGCCGCAAGCGCTGCTGGAAGGCGTCGAAGATCCCGCCTTGCGTGCGCTGATTGAAGTCAATTACGGCCCCTGGGATCGCCTCAACGGCGATGCACCGGTGAGCCCGGCCTACGGACCCAAGCCGCTGGGCGCGCAGTTTTATCCCGCCGACATGAGCAAAGCGGAATTTGAGTCCCTGGCGTTGCCCGACAAAGCCGGCCTGTACACCCTGCTCAAGCGCAACGCCGCCGGTGAGGTGGTCACGGTGCCGTATCACGAAGCCTACTGGCCGCAGGTGTTTGAGGCCGCGTCGTTGTTGCGTCAGGCCGCCGCGCTGGCGGAAGACGCGCAGTTTGCCGAGTACCTGCGGCTGCGCGCCGAGGCCTTGCTCAACGACGAGTACATGGCTTCGGATCTGGCCTGGATGGACATGAAAAACAACCCGATTGACCTGATCATCGGTCCCATCGAAACCTATGAAGATCAGTTGTTTGGCTACAAAACCGCCTACGAGGCCTATGTGCTGATCAAGGATCAGGCCTGGTCACAGCGTCTGGCGCGCTACACCCGCTTGTTGCCGATGCTGCAGAAACAGCTGCCGGTGCCGGATCAGTTCAAGGCCGAATCGCCGGGCAGCGATTCCGACCTCAACGCCTACGACGTGATTTACTACGCCGGCCACTGCAACGCCGGCAGCAAAACCATTGCCGTCAACCTGCCGAATGATGAGCAGGTGCAACTGCAAAAAGGCACCCGGCGCTCACAGCTGAAAAACGCCATGCGCGCCAAATTCGATAAAATCCTGGTGCCCATTGCCGACGTGCTGGTGGTGCCAGAGCAGCGCAAACACATCACCTTCAATGCGTTTTTCACCAACACCATGTTCCACGAAGTGGCGCACGGTCTGGGCATCAAGAACACGGTCAACGGCCGCGGCCCGGTGCGCACCGCGCTGAAAGAGCACGCCTCGGCGCAGGAAGAGGGCAAGGCCGATATCCTCGGTCTGTTCATGGTGGAACAACTGCACCGCATCGGTGAGCTGGAAGAAGGCGAGTTGATGGATTACTACGTGACTTTCATGGCCGGCATCTTCCGTTCGGTGCGGTTCGGATCCTCGTCCGCGCACGGCGTGGCCAATCTGTTGCGCTTCAATTATTTTGCCGATCATGGCGGCTTCAATTACGACGCCGAGACCGGTCTGTATTCGGTGGATCCGGACAACATGTCGGCCGCGGTGCAGAGCCTGTCTAACAAGATATTGTTGTTGCAGGGTTCCGGCGATTACGCCGGCGTGCAGCAGTGGCTGGATCAGAAGGGCCGCATCAGCGATCAGCTGGCCACCGCGCTTGAGCGCATCAACGCCGAAAACATTCCGGTGGACATTGTGTTCCGTCAGGGCATTGAGGTGCTGGGTCTGACGCACTGATTGCCACCGTCATTGACAGGCCGGCCGCTGCGCCGGCCTTTTTTTTGCCCGCCTTCAGCTGATCACACACCGGCGCGCAATGGATTGACAGCGCGGCGGTTGATCTCATATGATCGGATTTTTTAACCGGGTCCAATTACCATGCTGGAAAATGCGCGTTATAACCGATGGTCAATGCTGTTGCACTGGCTGATGTTCCTGTTGCTTGTTGCGGTGTATCTGTGCATCGAGCTGCGCGGCAGTTTTGAGCGCGGCAGCGCCATGCGGGCGAATCTCAAGGAGTGGCATTTCATGCTGGGTCTGAGTGTATTTGCGCTGGTGTGGTTGCGTTTGTTGTTGCGGCTGATGACGCGCACGCCGCCGATTCATCCGAAACCGCCGGGTTGGATGGCGCTGGCCGCTAAAGCGGGTCACCTGCTGATCTATGTGTTCATGATCGCCATGCCACTGGCCGGCTGGGTCATCCTCAGCGCGGAAGGCGACGCGATTCCATTTTTTGGCCTTGAGCTGCCGCCTTTGACTGGGCCAGACCACGACACCGCGGAAACCGTGGAAGACGTGCACGAATGGATCGGTAAAGCGGGATATTTCCTGTTGGGTGCGCACGCGCTGGCCGGTTTGCTGCACCATTACGTGCTTAAAGACAACACCCTGAAACGCATGTTGCCGGGCAAGCGGTCCTGACGCGAAAAAGCGCATGCACAACAGCACAGAAACCCAATACCGCGTCAGCAGCGAACGCGCTGATCTGGATTTTGCCCGCATCCA
>JBNLBT010000157.1:0-5229 GCA_050303435.1 Marinicellaceae bacterium | reverse complement strand
ACAAAAAAGCCGATGTTGATCAGCAGCAGGGCCACGAACAGAATTCGGGTGAACATGCAATGATCCGGATAAAAGGCAGATTATACTGGGCGCGCGGACACTTCGCCAGCCCTGATGCGGTGAAAGGCGCCATCGGCATCCTGCAGCAGCAGCGAACCGTCGTCACACACGCCACAGGCCGGGCCGCTGTCGGCGGCCTCTGGTGCACCGCCGTGCAGCACGATGTGGCGGTTGCGCAGGTAATCGTGGCGTTGCCATAGGGCCATGTATTCGGACAGGCGACCCAAACGAACATCGTCTGTGGCGCGATTCAGGGACTGGATCAGGCTCGCCACAAATGGATTGCGATCGCGCGCCGGACCGGGCGCGTGCAGCGCCGCGGCCGGTTGATCCAGCGTGTTCAACAACGCACCCCGTGTTTGCCAATTGAGGCCAACGCCAGCAATGATTTCGCGCACGCGCCCGGCGTGGTGACGCAATTCAATCAATACCCCACACAGCTTGCCAGCGGATTTCATCAGGTCGTTGGGCCATTTCAGCCGCACTTCCGCGCACAACTGTTGCGCCTGCAGAGCAGAAAACACCGCCGCGGCCACGACCAGATGCAGGCATTCAACGGCCTGCACAGGCAGATCCACGGCACGCCGCATGGACAGCAACACACTTTGACCGATGGACGCTTGCCAGGCGCGCCCCCGGCGGCCGCGACCGGCGCTCTGGTGTTCGCTCAGCAACACTTCATCCAGCGCCACACGGTCATTGGTCGAATCGCACTGCAAGAGAACGCGCAGGGATTGCCCCGGCGACAGGGCCGATTGCAGCCGCGCCGCATCCAACGGCACCGGTGGCCAACGGGTGTGCACCTGCCCGTGGTGGCTGTGCGCGTCCAGGCCGAGGCGGTTGAGCTCAGCCAGTGCGGCGTTCACCGCGGCGACATCGCAATTCAGTTGCGCAGCCAGTTCGGCCGGTGTGGCGCCGTTGCGCCGGCACAGAACAGTAAACAGCGACGCTTCAAGAGACATCGTGTGGAAGTTGTTGCAGCCATTCGGCCACCGCCCCGATTTCTTCCATGGAAACGCCGTGCTGCAAAGGATAGTCGTGCCAGTCAACGGTGTAACCCAGGGCGGTCAGTCGATCGCGGCTGGCTTGTCCCAGGGCGTGCGGGACCACCGGATCGTGTACACCGTGGCCCATAAAAATCGGCACATCCGCGTTGGCCGGGTGGCGCTCATCGGCCAGACGATCGGGCATCGGCAAATAACACGACAAAGCGATGATGCCGGCCAGACGTTGCGCGTGTCTCAGGCCGATGTGCAGCGCCATGGCGCCGCCCTGGGAAAAGCCGGCCAACACCGTTTGCGCGGCGTCAAACCCGGCCTCGCGCTGTTCATCCAGCAACTGTTCAATCAGGGCGGCCGAGCGTTCAATGCCGGCGCGGTCTGAGCCGCGATCAATGTCGAGTCCAGTGATATCGTACCAGGCACGCATCACCAGGCCGTTGTTGATTGTCACGGGCTGTTTTGGCGCGTGAGGAAAAACGAAACGGGTGGCCGGTTGCAGCCCGGCAAAGGCCGGCACAACCGGTTCAAAATCGTGCCCGTCGGCGCCCAGGCCGTGCATCCAGAGCACCAGGCGTGAAGGGTTCGGCCCGGTGTCGCGGACCACACAAGACAAGGCCATTAAAAGCCACCGTAGGTGGTTATCACCGAGATCGGCGTCAACTCCAGCAGCAGCAGCGGCGCATCGGGCAATTTAACGGCGTCAGTGGATTCGCCGGAAAAGGCATTGGCCGAAATCAAACCGGCATTGCTCAACCGATCAATGTGCGCGGTGTGGTAACTGAATCGCACGCCGTTGCGCCGCCAGTTAAACACTTCGGTGTCCTGGAATTTTTGTTTCCACACACTGAATTTGGATTGCACAAAGGAGTCAAAAAACTGCCGCTGGGAAGCGGACATTGGCTGTTGACTGAAGTATTTCATGCGCGCCAGCAACCCCCCAAGGTATTCCAGTTGCAGGTCCAATTCAATGTCGCCGGGCAGTGCCACGCGTTCGCGACAACGCACCACCGCATGGGATTGAAACGGCGCATCGGTGTGGCAATCGTTGGGGCCGTAATGCCGTTCTACCATGGTGTCCAGCAAACGGTAACCGTGCAGTTGATAACTGTGAATGCCGGTCAGCGGGTTGCTGATGCCGTCGGCCAACAGGCGGTTGTTGATCAGCGCGTTGATGTCGCGGGTTTCGCTGGCGTGGCTGAGCAGCAGGCCTTTGTCTTCCGTGTCGTACAAAAACACCTCGGTGATCACGGCCTGGAAGTTGCTGTGGTGCTGATATTTGGGCAAACGCACCAGGTAGCGCAAGTACAAGGCGCCAGCTGTGCCCAAATAATCGATGTCGTTGCGCAGCGCTTTGAGGGCGTCATATTTCTTTTGACTCACCGGCACGGCGTCAATGATTTCCGGGTTGGCGTACAGCAGCAGCACGCTCGAGGGCAGATGGTCTTTTTTGAAATCTTCCCGCACCAGCATCTGATAGCCGGTGGGCAGGGTGACCGACAGGTGCAGCGTGCCGCTGGCCGGGTCGTATTCAGTCAAGGCGACCGGTTGATTGACTTCAAACAGCATGTCGTCGGGCAGCGCATTGATGTCTGCCATGAAGCGATCAATATAGGGTTTGAGCAACTGGGCACGCATCACCGGGTCATTTTTGCTTTGCAAAAAACCGCGCGCGTCTTCTTTTTTAAGCAGTTCTGTGGCCGGAGCGATGAAGTCGTTTGCGCCACTCATTTTCACGGCCCAGCGGGCGGCGTTGGGGTAATCCAGTGGCACAATGGTCGGCGAGGCATGGACCCAGACGGCGGTCAACAGTGCCGACAGGCACAACAGAAGGCGAGTCATCATGAATACTCAAGCATTTAAAAAACTGCTATTATACAGCCAGTATGCAGAAAGCCGAGATGAAATGAAACGTCGACCAAACCCGCGCCACAACCTCCGGGCACAGCATCGCCGGATGCTGCTGTTGGTCTTGCTGTTTCTAACCGCGTGTGGCAACAAGGGTGACCTGGTGATGCCCGCGGAAAGCGAGACCGGACAAACACAGCAAGAGGAGAGTTGAAATCAAACGGCGGTTCCATAAATTGCACGGCCTGGGCAACGATTTTATGTTGCTGGACAACCGCGCAGAGGCACACGACCTCGACTCCGGGCGCATCCGTGCCTGGGCCGATCGCCACACCGGGGTGGGCTTTGATCAGTTGATTGAATTGCGCCCGCCCAGCGCATCGGACCACGCCCTGCAATACCGCTTTTACAACGCCGACGGGTCACAGGCCGAGCAGTGTGGCAACGGCCAACGCGCCATCGCCGAATACCTGCACAGCCAGGATGCAAACGTGCGGTGGCCGCTGGCGCTAGACGGGCCCGGTGGGCCGGTGGTGTTGGATCGCCAGGACGCCGAGCGCATCGCGGTGACATTCCAGCGTCCGACACAGGCCGCGGTGGTCGACCTGCAGGACATCGGCCTCAATCACGGGGTGCGTTTCGACATGGGCAACCCGCACCTGGTGGTGCCGGTGGCGGACGTCGATGCCGTCGATTTTCAGCCATTGCATCAGCAAATACTGCGACAGCACCCCGAAGACATCAACATCGAGGTGATGCAGGCGTTGCGACCCGGTGAAATCAAAGTGCGCGTACACGAACGGGGTTGCGGAGAAACCCGTGCCTGCGGTTCGGGCGCCTGTGCCGCCGCAGTGGCGGCGCATCACCTGTGGTCTCATCCCGCGGAGGTGGCCGTGCAGCTGCCCGGCGGGGTTTTGTTTGTACACGTGCATGCGCACAGCGGACACCTGACATTGCAGGGCCCGGCGCGGCACGTTTATCAGGGAGAAATCGACGCATGAGCGGACCCATCAAGGCCTCAGAAGTGATCAGTTATCTGAATGACAATCCGGATTTTTTCATGCAGTACCCGGAATTGGCCGCCAGCCTCAAAGTGGCCTCAAAAAATGGCCAGCTGACCAGCCTGGTCAACCATCAGGTCAATGTGTTGCAGGAAAAAAATCGCGCACTGAACCTGCGCCTGCACAGCCTGATTGAAAACGCGCGCGACAATCAGGCCATGATGGATCGCCTGTTTGATCTGCTCAATGCGTTGTCCCTGCACGCCGATCTGGCCGCGTACATTGAAGGCTATCAACAATTCATTCGCGCGCAGTTCAAAAGCGATGTTTTTCAATTGCTGCTCAGCGATGAGGCCTTGCAAGACATCGGCGGCGTGCGACCGATGGACGCAGAAATCCGCACTCAGTTCAGCGCCGTGACGGAACACAACAAAACCATTTCCGGTCGCTTGAGCGCGGAAAAATGTGCCTTGCTGTTTGGTCGCACTGAGCGCGCGGTGGCTTCAGCCATCGTGTTGCCGCTGGGCGATTCGGCCGCGCACGGGCTGATGGCCTTCGGCAGCCACACGGAAGACACCTTCCACCCCGAATTGTCCAGCGACATCCTGCAAAAGCTGGCAGAAATCCTGGCCCGCAAACTCGACACCCAGGCGCAACATGTCGATCAAAAGGCAGGTTGATAAGTACCTCGATCATTTGCGCCATCACCGCGGCCTGTCGGTGGCCACCGTGCGCGCTTATCGGCACGATCTGACGCGTCTGTTGACGCAGGATGGCCTGCCCGACGACGCATCGGCGTTCACCCAGGAGCGCTTGAATCAGCTGTTGGTGGCCGCACACGCGCGCGGTCTGAGCCCCAAAACCCTGGCGCGCATGCGCGCCGCCCTGAACGGATTTTTTGCTCACGCTGTGGATATCGGCGCGTGTGCGGAGAATCCGGCCGAAGGCCTGGAAACCCCGCGCATCCGTCGCGCCCTGCCGGAAGTGCTGGACGCCGATGTGATCGATCAGCTGCTGGACATTCAGGATGCCAGCGAACTGGGTTTGCGCGACAAGGCCATGCTGGAGTTGTTTTATTCCTCCGGTTTGCGCCTGTCGGAGTTGAGCCACTGCCGCTGGCAGGACCTGGACCTGGATGAACGGCTGGTGACGGTCACTGGCAAAGGCGGCAAAACCCGCGTGGTTCCGGTGGGTCGCAAAGCCCTGGACGCCTTGCTGGCCTGGCGCCCGCAGGCCCGCTTGTGGGACAGCAGCGGCAGCGGCGCGGTGTTTGTCACGCGACGCGGTGGACGCCTGAAGCCCCGCAGCATTCAGCAACGGGT
>JBNLBT010000156.1:0-5294 GCA_050303435.1 Marinicellaceae bacterium | reverse complement strand
AATGCAGCTGCGCTGCATGGCTTTGATTTGCCCGGCCTCGATGCCGGCGAATCAGGACATCGCCAGGATCTATTTAAGTAAAAGCCCTGACACTTTGTTGGGGCTTTTTTTTGTCCAGAGAATCCGTTTCTTCCAGGCGCTGATCTATACAACGGTTTGCGCGCCTTCGCGCTCACCCGGTTACGCAGGCACAGCCTGCTCACATGCTGAATGCAGCTGCGCTGCATGGCTTTGATTTGCCCGGCCTCGATGCCGGCGAATCAGGACATCGCCAGGATCTAATGCTTATGACATCAGCCATGGGTTTTCGGGTGTATAAAATACAAGGGTTCACTCTTTTTGGGGATGGATTAATTATTAGTTTCACAGGATTAATTTTTTTTTGTGTTTTATTTGCTGGATGGGACGCCTGTGATCCCACCGGTCGTGTTTTATTGTTTCAAGAAAATGTATCTCAAGTGACAATCCAGGGCCCAGATTTTTTGCATTTTTGATTGTGTGATCATGAGGCCTGTCATGCCAATGCGTGTGCATGACAGGCAAACGTGTGTCAGTCAAAATCTGTTCTGAAAATGATGTCGGGAAAATATTCATACGCGCCGGCATCGTAAGTGCCGAAGGCATTGTTGACATTGATCATGTCGTGTCCCCGTGGGAAATTATTTAAGTCACGGTGTTGATCCGTGAATAGATTGTTGTTACAAAAATCAATGACGTCTGAAGCAAGAGAGGGTCTGAAATCAGCCATTGCTGCATTAATGAACAGCGGATCGCTGCTCAAAACGGCCCCCACATTGCCGCTGAGGCTGCCTGTTTCATGCGCCACTGAACAGTCAATCTGTGACAATGTCGGTCCATTGAAATTAAACACCGTGCCAAAATCCCAAACAATGCTGTTGAATACGTTGATGATTTGACTGCTGTTGAGGCTCTGTGCGGTAAAAAAATTGTCTACGTCGTTGTTGGTGACGGTGTTGAAGCCAAAATCCAGCTGGGATGCCTGATTTAGTCCTCCCTGAAGCAAAAACAGCGTTTCCGAAGAGCTGCCATTGATGAATGTGTCATTGTTGTTGAATAAATTGCCTTCCAGGCGCAAATACACGTCATTGATCAATGCAAAGGCTGAGACTTCATGTGAACGGTTGTAGGCAATGACAGTTTGTGCGATGTCCACTTGTGCGCCGTTGCTGAAATACCCGGCGGCGGCGTAGTCATTCAGGTCGCTGACGCGGTTGTCCTCGATGGCAGAACAGGCGTCGTTGTCACTGAAATCGCAACCCAATTCATGCTGCTGCATGGTCAGTTGTGCCTGATCGGTGACCACCAGGCCACCACCATGAGCAAATGCGTCGTTGTTGCTGATGTGGGCATTGATCAGGTGGGCTTGGGTGCCGGCGCCAGTGAGAAACATGCCACCGCCACTCAAGCCGGTTTCTCCATTGGCCAGATTGAGTATTACCCGCGCCGGATGAAGATAACTGCCGGTCAGATTGATCACCGCACCGGCCTGTAAGTACAAGCCACCACCTTTTTGTGCCACATTGCCAGAAATACCTTCGGCGGGACCATTGTCAACGCGGATGCCGCTGGCGCTGTCAATCAGACAGAGACTGTCAGCAAACAGGCCGCCTCCGTGCAATGTGGCTGTATTATTGTATAGGCTGCTGCGGTCATCCATAATGACTCGTGCATCATTTGTACAGTAAATACCGCCCCCGTAGCCCGTGGCTTCGTTGTCCTGAACCAACGTGTTTTGTAGTGTGAGGCGCGCCTGGGCGCCAGTCACGTGGATCCCACCGCCTTCATTGCCGCGGTTATCGCGCACAATTGAATCAATGAGCACAAGGTTTGAATTGCCGGACACCTTGATGCCACCGGCCTCGGCAACGGAGGTGTTGTTGCCATCATGAAATTCAAACCGTTCAAAAATGACCGTGCTCAAAATGGCCAGGTTGGCATCTATGTTCACCACCGTATTGTTGAGTGCGTTAAGGCCACTCCAACGCGTTTTGGTGGCACCAATTTGGTCTTGTTCTGCGTCCAGGCACGTGTCATAACCGCCTTTGAAGATTTTAATTTTTTCGATGGTGAAATTGTTGGTGTGCACTTGTTCAGAAGTGACTCGCACTTCCGGATCACTGTCGTTATACGCCGTGAACAGGTTGTCGAAATCACAATCGGCTGTGTTGCCAACGGTGACAAAAGCCAGAACCGGTGTTTGGGTAGACAAGGCCACCAGACACAATACCAGCGTCCGTGTTGTAAAAAATAAATTGCGCATCGGTTTTCTCACTTTTAAAATAATTATTATTTACTGTTTGAAGTCTGAAAAATCCTGAAGCAATGCTGAAAAAATCCGGATTTCAATGATTTACCAGACCTGCTTCACAAAATACATGGCCCAGCTCAATCAAAGTGCACGCACGACGGGTGGACGCAATCGATGTGGCAATATGCGTCCGTCAAGATCAAATGGCAGTGAATGCCTCGGCATTTCATCGGGACCATTGACCGACCCATGACATGATTTACTCCATCCACAACACGCAATTGAAGCGCGTCGAGCAACAGGTTTTTCATCATGGAAAACCATTGAAACTGTCGACCCGCGGTCACACGTGTTTGTTGCTGTTTCTGCAGTCGAACCACAACATACTGACCAAGGATGCATTGATGGACGCTCTGTGGCCGAATGTGGTGGTCAGCGATGATTCCTTATTTAAAGTCATTCAGGAAGTTCGACTGGCTCTGAAGTCGACGGGTCTGGACACAGAATGCATTGTCAATGTGTACAGCAAAGGCTATCAGTTTAAACCACCCATTCGAGTGATTGAACCCAGTGCCGGGGGGCGTCGGTGGTGGCTGGTTGCGTTGGTCTTGACGCTTTTCATTGCTGTGGCTGGCGTGGCTTGGTTCAGTCAGACACCCAGCATGCGCATGAACGATGCTATGTTTGATGAATACTTGAATCGAATTGAATCGGATTATGTGGGGACTGAGGCGTTAAATTTTGGCAACTTGACCGGCAGTCAACACCCGCAAGATCGATTGAGGCTGGGCTATTTGCGTGGTTATGCGTTGTATAAATCGGGGCAGTACGACCAGAGCATTGATTTTTTGCTTCAAGCGGTGCAAGCGTACACCGCAGATGGCGCCAACGCGGTGTATGCAGATGCGAATTTGTTGCTGGCCAAAATGCACATTTACCGGGATGATAAGTCCGCCTTGAAAACATTCCTGGATCGAGCAGAAAGTCAATATCGTGTGCTCGGGGATCGCTCTGGTTTGATCTCCACCGCCATTGAGCGTGCACGCTATCACCAGGTGATGCAGGCACATGACCAGGCGATCGAATTGCTGGACCATGTGTTGGATATGGCGGTGCAATCCAACGATGCTTACAATCAAATGCGGGTCCACAGCAATCTGGCGTATTCCTATGAGCGCACCGGACAGGCCGGGCTGGCAAGGGACGCCCATGAAACCACATTGAAGCTGGCTTTAAGTTTACCGGATCCACGCTACGCGGCCTATGCATACGGCGCCTTGTCTGAAGTGCTCATGTCTCAGGGTGACGCTGAAAAAGCCATGAACTACGCGGTGCTGGCATTGAAATATGTGCTGGCTCAAAAAGACACCAACTTGTTTCAACAGGGCTACAGCTACTTTTACCTGTTGTTGCCGCAATTGGGACACTGGCAACTTGCGGAGCAACACTTACGCTCAGCCATGGATGTGCAGGCCGCTTTCAATCCGCAAGGTCGTCTGATCGCTGCTGAGTTGCAATTGGCCAAAGTCAAAGTGGCACTGCATAAATACAGCGAAGCACATGCCCTGCTGCTTGAGCTGCTGGCTCAGAATCTGGCTGAACCTGAACGCTTGCAGGCTGAAGCCTTGTTGGCCTTAACTGCCGCACAACGTGGGGACAACATTGGGGCATACGCCAAAGCAAAAATGGTCCTGGCAGCTCAGGATCTGCCACTCTCGGACAATTTGATCGCTTCTGTTGCTTTGGTCCGGGCTGCACATGCACTGGAAAAACACCGCGAAGCAGATGAGGTTTATGCCATGTTGCTGCAACAGGTCAGAGCAGAACATTTGTTTGAATACCGGCTATTTTTGGCATTGTCAGAGTGGCTTTATTCTGAAGTGAATCCCGACGATGAAAAGCTTAAAAACACCCGTTCTTTGCTGCTTAAACAGATTGATCAGCTCGCCTTGTTGCATGACATCACACAACCCGAAGCCGAATTGATGCGTGAACTAAGCGATTACCTGGGTAAAATTCAGCGGCAGTAGAAATGTCGTTACTTCTAGGCAGTCAACAACAGCGCAATATGTTCAGATGTGTCAGACACCAACGCGACGTGTGCCTGATGCGTTCCAGAGACACGACTCCACACAGCAACGTAATTATTCGCGCCGGGTTTGTCTTGCAAACCCCCAACAGACAAGCAAAAAAAGCCCCGATACAGAATCGGGGCTTGCTAAATGGGCCAACGCTGGGGTTGGGCCCACAGGTCTCACTCAAAGCTGTTGGTATAAATCAAATCGTTGCCACAGCCGGTGATGGCCACGTCATCGACCGTCCAGTCTTCAGCGCGACCAACGGAGTTATCGGTCACCATGCGGAATCGAATCTGCACGTCGCTGCCAGCAAAGGCATTGAAGTCAACCAATGAGCGCAATCCACTCTGAGGATCGCCGCACCAGGCGGGACTGCCGTTCAAGGGGCCGGCGTTCAAATTGCCATCGTACGGATCGTTGTATAAATCGGCGTTAAAACCTGGTTGAAAGGACCGCCGTTTTGCGACACTTCAAGCACACCGCCGTCCCAACAGCCGCCAGTGGTCCGTGATTCCATGGTTTGCTGGTTCCAGAACGACAGGGCAATGTTGGAGAACACGGCAGGCACGCTCATTACCGGTGAAATCAACACATTGTCGCTGGTGCTGTCGATGTCCTCAATGTTCCAGGCCTGGGTGCCGGAACCTGTGATGGTCGATTGCAGTCCCCAGCTGGATGAACCTTGAATGGTGGTTTCAGTCCAACCCTGTGTACCGGACTCGAAGCCATAGCGATGCAGATTCAATTTAACCAATCCGCCCAGGCAGTCGTCCTTCAGTGCCAAAATGGTGAATGTAAACACGGCTGAATTCACGCTGTCGCCGCAGGCATTGTTGCTGCGAACGCGCCAGAAATGACTAACGATGCATGCGGTTTCATCCCTGACCGCCTACAATTGTGTGGGCAGATTTTAGGTGTGTGTTTATGCCGCCTTGGTATAATCAAAT
>JBNLBT010000155.1:0-5347 GCA_050303435.1 Marinicellaceae bacterium | reverse complement strand
GCGCGGAAGGCGACGCGATTCCATTTTTTGGTATCGAACTGCCGCCGTTGACTGGGCCGGACCACGACACCGCGGAAACTGTGGAAGAGGTTCACGAATGGGTCGGCAAAGCGGGTTATTTCCTGTTGGGCGCGCACGCGCTGGCCGGTTTGCTGCATCATTATGTGCTTAAGGACAACACCCTGAAGCGCATGTTGCCGGGCAAGCGGTCCTGACGCGAAAATCGCATGCGCAACACCACAGAAACCCAATACCACGTCAGCAGCGAACCCGCGGATCTGGATTTAGCCCGCATACACGACTGCCTGACACAGACCGACTGGGCCCGGGGTATTTCACGCGAGCGTCTTGAGCGCGCGTTTCTGAACTCCGTGCCATTTGTGCTGCTGGACAGCGCGGACGCGCTGTGTGGTTTTGCCCGTGTGATCAGTGATCGGGCGACCTTTGCCTATCTGGCGGATGTGTTCATACTGCCATCTCACCGGGGCCGCGGTCTGGCGCATGTGTTGCTGCAGGCCGTGTTGCTGCACCCGGATCTGCAAGGCGTGCGCCGTTTTCTGCTGGCCACCACAACCGCTGCGGATTTGTATGCACGCTATGGATTCGAATCCGTCGACCCTGCACAGGGGCTGATGCAGCGAAGGATTTGATTGATCGGAGTCTGTGATGGACATAAAAAAAAGGCCGCGAGGGCCTTTTTTTTACGTTTGAATCCCGGCTGACCGAGGAGAGAGGGTGTGAGGCCCGCCGGGATTCATTTGTGGTTTTCAGTCGGTCATTGGAGGACGGCCGACAGGTAAACCACACCGTCTTTTTGCACCTTGATTTCCTGGCCCAGCGGGTCGAAAGTCAAGGGCAGTTTGCCGGGCTCGGGCGGATCGCGGAATTCCACTTCGCCTTCACCGGCGACGACCTGGATGTTGGTGACCACGGCATTGCCGACCACCAGTTCATAGCTGCCGTCGTCCAGGTCTTCCACTTCGACCTTGAAGTCGATGCGGTCGTCGCGCACTTCGTAGTCGATTTCGCCGCTGGCATCGGGGTCCACGCCGAGGTTGTTCAACGGCACCTCGATTTCAGTCGGTGTGCCACCGGTCGGAGGCGGTGTATTGCCACCACCACCCGGAGGCGGTGTGTTGCCACCACCACCCGGAGGCGGTGTGGTGCCGCCATCGGCAAATACGTGGGTGAAGATCACCTGACCGTCCTGCACCACTTCCACCAGTTCACCGATCGGGTTGAAGTCCAGCAGTTCTTTGCCCGGCTCAACCGGATTGCGGAATTCCAGCTCGCCTTCCACACCGGCGGCTGAGGCGATCACTTCGATCACGCCCTGCATTTCACCGGCCACGAAGAAGTCGTAAAAGCCCACCGGCACGTCCTCAATTTCAACTTTGAAATCAACGCGGTCGGGTCGTTGTTCCAGTTCCAGCTTGGCCTGACCCGCCGGGTACACGCCGGTGTTGCTCATGAACTCACGGATTTCACTGTTGCCGGTCGGCGGAGGATTGCCGCTGCCCGGAGGCGGGGTGTTGCCACCGCCTGGAGGGGGCGTGTTGCCGCCGCCACCCGGAATGGTGGAAGTCAGATACACGGCGCCGCCCTGGGCCACGTCGATGTCCTGACCGCGCGGATCAAAGTCGAGCAGAATTTTTCCGGGCTCAACCGGATCGCGGAACTCAATTTCACCTTCGGTGCCACCGGCGATGGTGACCACCTCAATGCTGCCCTTGAGTTCGCCGCCCACCAGCAAATCGTAACTGCCGGCGGTCAGATCTTCCACTTCCACTGAGAATTCCACGCGATCGGCGCGTTCTTCATATTTGGCTTTGCCCGAGGCCAGCGGCTCGAGGCCGGTGTTGTTCAGGGGAATCAGCAGTTCGGTGTTGCTGACCACATCGCCGAGGTCATCCGACAAACCGCCGGTGCAGACCAGATTGTTGATGTTGGTCAATCGCACCACCTGCATGGAGCCATTGCTGAAACCGCTGGCGACCGGATTCCAGTTGACCGTGGCGTTGTTGCAATCGGTGAAGTTGAATGTCACAGTGCCCCAATTGCTGTTGCTCACCGAGGCGGGGTCATGGGCCAGTCCAAAGCGACCGCCTGTGGTTTCGGTCATATTAAAGACGATTTGCTGGCCACTGATCGAACCGGTGCCGATCAGCCACATGTGATTGCCTGCGTTGTCAAAGGTATACCAGCTCAGCAAACCGATTTTCTGGTTATTGGATTTGGCGATTTCCAGCAGAAAGCCCTGGCCACTCAGGGCCGGTTGGTACCAACTGCCGGTGAAACTCTTGGTGACGATGAAGTCCTGTGCCTGCGCAGCGGTGCACAAAGGCACGCACAACGCACACAGCAACTTGATTTTTCTGAACGTGTTTTTCATGGTTCTGTCCTCAATTTCGCTTGGTAATTTAAAGCCACACAGGGCTCAGTGCATGGTCTTGCACACACATCGAATCGTTGTATATGCAATATTTATTACAAATAATATTATTTAAAAAATATAATTGCAATAAAAATTACAAATATTTCACGATATTTTGCATTTAAATCACCCAAAACAAGCAAAAAACCACCGCACAGCGTGGAAACCACGCATTGAAGTGTTGTATTGAATGCTGTCTGAGCCGATGTCGCGCACCCTCAAGAAACAGGCCCAGTTCGATGCCGGCTCAGGAAAAGCGTGCACTGCAAACGGTTGTTGACGAGGTGCGCGGATGATCCGCAGATGGGCGGGCGGGGTTGCGCGCCTGTGAATCCGCTCAGTCGCTCACGTGGGGGTAATAGCTGTGATCGACAAAACGGTTAAAGCCTTTTTTGTTGCGCGATTCGACCGCCCAGCGCAGGTCACCGTCTTCACCGGGCCAGTAAATCTGGCGCGCCCGGCCACCTGGCATGTCGGCCGAAAAACACAGCGCGTCGGGGTGCACATCGTCGGCCCGGTCCTGCCAGCCACTGGATTGCTTGCCGTCCGATGTGAATGACCAGAAACTCAGAGTCTTTTCATTGTTGATGCCAAAAAGACAGCGTTCCGAGTAATTCTTGCCGTGGGTGAATTGCCACAGGCAATCCAGTTGAATGTAGCGTCCATTGAGTGCAGGCTCGAAAACGCGCAGGCACACAACCGGCCCCATCTGTGAGTCAGCCTCACAGCGCCATGCGCCCAAGAGGGGCTTAAACACGCCGAGTTTGCCCCGGCCCAATTTCCAGTTCATCGATTGATACCTTTCTTATCCTGCGTGGCATGTAAGCCGCATACTACAGTCAGGCCGCACTGCACGGCGGCAAACCCATTGTGCTACAGATGTCACAGATCGTCAAGCCGCCCTGCACATGCGCCGCTAAAAAAATGCCGTGAAAATTTCCCAATCCCGGATTTCTTTGACATCGCAGGGCACTCTCGTGGTCTGTGATGGATGAAATTTCACCGTGCTTTCACGCGCTTTTCACGCCGCGGCACTAGTCTGGGCGGCGAGTTCAAACCAACGAGGAAAAAACTTTATGAGTACTTCAAGCAACAACAGACAATCTGTCAAACCTTTGAAAAAACTGGTTGTGGCCTGTGCCCTGGTGACCACGGGCGCATTCATCGCACCGGTCAACGCAGGCAACGACGCATACAGTGTTAAAGGCGAGTTGCGCGATGCCTGGTTGGACGGCAAGCTGGAATCGGCTTACCTGGTGAACCGTCACCTGAACAATTTCACCATCGACACCGAAGTGAAAGGCAGCACCGCCCATCTGAGCGGCACAGTGCAGTCCGATGTGGACCGCGAACTGGCCGAACAGATCGCTTATAAAATCGATGGCATTGAATCGGTAGAGAACGATTTGAAAGTGGACCCCAAGTATTCAACCATGGACAAAATCAAGGACAAAGCCGAAGACGCCGGTGATTCTTTTTCCATGTGGTTCGAAGACGCCACCATCACTTCAGCGATCAAATCCAAGCTGTTGATCAATTCTGAAACCAGCGGTTTGGCGGTGAATGTGGACACCCACCACGGTCAGGTGACCCTGACGGGTGAAGTGGATTCTTCGGCTGAAAAAGAGCTGATTGAAACCATTGCCGAGAACACCGACGGTGTGCGTGACGTGAACAATCGTCTGACGGTTGATCAACAATCATAATCTGAACGGGAGGTATCATCATGTTAAGTTGGGCACTGTTATTTTTAATTGTCGCACTGGTTGCGGGCGTGTTGGGATTTGGCGGCATTGCCGGTGCAGCCGCGGGCATATCCAAGGTGATTTTCTTTATCTTCCTGGTGTTGCTGCTGCTGTCATTGTTCACCAATGTGTTCTCGTGACGGGTGAAGACACCCTCTGATAAAAAGCCCGGTTTCGACCGGGCTTTTTTTTTGTTTGTGCCAGATGAAATTCTGCTGTGCAATGGTGCGATTGGGACTACAATACACCGGCGCGCGTCTGAGCATTCAGCGGGAGGCTAAATGCGGCGGCAGAGGTTGGGGATTGTGAATCAATAAGAGTCCGACCGACACCGCTCTGCGCGGCGCGAATTGCGGCGGTGGACAGGCCGTCATCACCGCCATGGCTCACGGTTCAAGTTGATGGAGATGAGGCATCATGTTGAGTTGGGCTTTAATATTTCTGATCGTTGCATTGATCGCCGGTGTGCTGGGTTTCACAGGCATTGCCGGGGCCGCCACTGACATCGCTCGGGTGATCTTTTTTATCTTTTTGATATTGTTGGTGATTTCTTTGGTGCAAAGGGTGCTTTAAGCCACCCTGTGAATTCACCCAGATTAAAAAAAGTCCGGTTTTTACCGGACTTTTTTATTTGAACGCACGTGAGTTCTTGCTGCAATTGGTGTGCATTGAGGTAAAATATCCAGAAGGGGGTGGCCAGTACACTGACCGAACGCTTGAACGGATTCCAAGTCTCTGGAATCGGCTGACGTTTTCATTGCGTGAACCCCCTTTTAACCCGACCAATGATAGCAATTTGCCAATTAAATATTCGTTAATGCGTCAGGAAAAATCTGCAGCAATGCATCGAGTCTTCAATCGTCTGCAGATTCTTCGATGGGATCAATGCGGGGTTTTTTCAGACGGCCGGCTTTGTACAGGGCTTCGCGGATGATGAATTCCAGTTGCGCGTTGAGGCTGCGCAGATCGTCGGCGGCCCATTGCTGGGCCGCCTTCAGCAGATCGGCGTTGATTCTCAACGGGAACGGCTTTTTTGTTGCCATGGTTATGTGCTGTAGACGCCGCCTGAATTGATCACCGGCTGGGCGTTCTCTTCACCGCACAACACCACCAGCAGATTGCTCACCATGGCCGCCTTGCGTTCGTCATCCAGTTCAATGATTTTGCG
>JBNLBT010000154.1:0-5351 GCA_050303435.1 Marinicellaceae bacterium | reverse complement strand
GAAACGCACCTACGATTTGAGCGCCGGCCACGACATTTATCAATGGATGCTGACGCACAAGAAGAATAACAACCCATGAATGACACTTGATGCTGCGGCATGCGCAGCCACTCGGTTTGCTGCATCGGCCGCATTCATGGCATATAATGAAACCTCTGGATTTGCGAGGTTCTGAAAATGGCAAGCAAGCAGGCATTGATGCTGATTTCTTCGGTGATTATTTTTCTGCTGGGCTGCGTGCATCTGCTGTATACATTCTGGGGGCCCAAGCTGCTGCCTCGGGATCCACAATTAATTTCGTTCATGCAGACCACTGCCCTGGTCATCACAAAGGAGACCACCGTCTGGAAAGCCTGGATCGGTTTCAATGCCAGTCACAGCATGGGTGCAATGCTCTTTGGACTGATTTATGCGCATTTGTCGCTGATGCAGCCCGCGCTGTTGTTCACTTCTGTTTTTTTACAAATCGTCGGTGCGCTGATGCTGGTGGGGTTTTTAATTCTGGCCTGGCTGTTTTGGTTCAGTGTGCCGTTTGTCGGCGTTGCCATAGCGCTGGTCGCATACCTCAGCGGTCTTTTTCTGGCGCGCCTTTGAGTTGATGACCGCTCAAAGGCATCCGACCATGGGTGCCCGCGCACAGACAACTTAACAACTCATGACACAACAAACCATTATCGAGTGAAGCAGAGCATTTAAAATGGACGACTGAACTGCAGGCGCTTTTTTGCCTCTTTGCCAATCGTTGTTGGGCGCATTCATCGTGAAAATCTAAAAGATCGTTGATGGCATTCATGCAGTGGGTTGAATTGCAGAATTCTTCCATTGAACAGTTTTTTAATTGTCCAGAATGGTGAAAGAAAGTCAGGGCGTGCGGTTTCATGTGAATCGATTTGATCATTGGAATTCAAAGTTCAGCTTGCCCGGCTCTGGGGCCGTTGTCCCAGGTGGGCTTGATGCGCTGTAAATTTTTCATACAGGCGTGGAACAGCCTGGGGCGTGGGACTCAAGACACGGGCGCGCCGCTTTGTTTAAATGATTGCACAGCCGTGAAGCATTTGGGGCCCGCGGCTGTCACCGGAAGCCCGCGATTCGCGGGATGAGTGGTCGCGTGGGGTGGCCACTTCCGGCTTGGCATATTCAGCACCGGTGAGGCGGAAACTGCGCATGCAAATAGAGGTGATTGACGAGATATTTTTTCGCTTGAGTCGAACCGAATCGGCCGAGGCGGACGTGTGGTTGCTGCACGCCTTTGGCGAGTCGGGCTTGAGTTACCGCGAAGTGTTCGATTCAGAACTGGTGGCGCAGCACAACGTGTTTGTGCCGGATTTGCCCGGATTCGGCGTCACGCCGAACGCCGATCATCCGCTGGGCATGGAAGAGCACGCAGCGCAGCTCTCAGGGTTGATTGAGAAACTCAGCACCACCGGGCATGTGCACCTGGTGGCGCATTCGGTGTCCGGCATTCTGGCCACGCTGTTGGCGCAATCGCTGCCGCATCTGGTGCGCTCGCTGGTCAGTGTGGAAGGCAACCTGACCACCGCCGACAGCATCTATTCATCGTTGCCCGGCAAGCACAGCAAAGAAGAGTTCTACCGCATCTATCTGGACAACATCAGCCGCCATGCGCAGCAACGGGCGGATTTCGGCCGCTACCTGGCCAGCGTGCGTTTTGCCAGTGTGGACGCCCTGTACGCCTGGGGCAAATCATCGGACAAATTCATTCACGCCGACCGGCCCGGCCAGGCTTTCTTGGCCCTGGACTGTGCCAAGACCTACATTTGGGGCGATGTTGACACCCCGCCAGAAACCCAGGCCTTCATCCACAACAACAAGGTGCCCAATGTGTTCATGCAAAACTGTGGGCACTGGCCGATGCTGCAAGATCCTGAGTTGTTTTATCGCACGGTGAGCGAATTCATCGCGCAGACGCAGGCCGAGTGGGTCAAATCAAGCCTTGCGTGTGGATTGTTGCAGGCCGGGTGAGGCGTGGCACTGTGCCTGCAAGCTCTGGACAAACTGCGCGCCCGAGTGCCTTCAGTGTTTGCACCGGTCCACTTGAATTGCAGCCTGCATAGTGGTTATCATGCGTTGTTTTTATGACGTGCGTTGGCAGCACCCATAGGACACCAGATACTTTAAAATGGCCAGAAACGACACAGCGCTTGTGCGCACACGGGTGAAGCAAATCCTTACACCTCAGTTGGAATCAATGGGTTTCATTGGTCGATTTCCAAATTTTCGCCGTTTGCATCGGCACAGGCTTGAACTGCTTGCCGTAGAATTTGACCGCTGGGGTCGGGGATTTTTTCTTGAGTTTGCCGCGCTGCCACCGGGACCCTTGACCACCGCATGGGGTGAGGTCATTCAAGAAGAACACTTGACTGTGGCCCACACACCGTTTGACGCGCGCGCCCGATTGCAGGCCGTTGGTGCGGACAACAGCCTGCCAGAGCACTGGTTCGATATCAGCTCTTTTGATGCCAGGGCCGGTGAAACAGAGGTCCGTCGGTTGGTGGGCTTGCTGCCCCAGGTGAATGACTGGTTCACGCACAACATCAGGGGCCCCAATGTTTCTGTGGTGGGTGATTCCGAATGATTGGGCGTGTCTTGCGCCCGCCGTCGCGGTCCATATCGGGGGCAATGCCAAGGCTGAGCCGCACAGCGCTTGCGGTGGAATGGATTGAAACAAACAAGACTAGCACGCGTGTATATTATTGGTGGAGTCAGGTCAATGGGCGCGGCCCGACTGGCGTCTGCATCAAGACACCGTCGCGGCGGTCGGATCGCAGCACTCGGCGTCCTGCCGGGCCATGGATCATTGAGGGTACGTGCGGATGGTGAAAGCGGCGGCTGGAGTCATTGTGGTGCTGTGCATTCTTTGGCTTGTGTACGTGATGACCTCTGCGCGGACCGTTGTAGACCTGGTGCAGACCATGGAAGAACAGCAAGGGGTTGATCTGGTCATTCAAATCCGCATCAACAACAACACGCCCGCCATCGAATACCCCGATTCGATGGTTGTGAGTACTGCAACCCCCGGCGAGTTGCTGCTGCCGGTCAATCGGGCGGTGGCTTTGCAGTTGTTTGCCGATGATGTGATCTATGATTTTGCCATTCCCGAATGGAACATCGATGTTGATGTGCTGCCTGGCTTGAAACAGGAAGTCACGCTGGGGCCCTTGTCGTCAACTGAGCAAACAAGGCGTTACATCGTGCGAGCAAGCCAGAGGCAGTGGACGTTTCCATTGCGCATCGAAGCGCAATAGTTGTCCGGTTGCCTCAATACTTCAGGCGCTGGACACAAGACGTTTGATGTGTGTTCGCTGAATCAGACGATGCCGCCTTATTTCATGTGTTTGTTGCGGAGTTTTTCTATGAAATCGGCCGAGACTTGATAGAGGTTTTGTTGGCCGTTGTCTGCGGAGGTGAATTTGTGGGTCAACTGAGTCACTGGCGTATTAATGGACAAGGGATAGTTTTGTAGTTTTCTGTTGCTGGAAAAAATCAACATGCCTCCATCCGCTGTGACCGCTGGGCACATCTCATGATCCGGGCTGTTGATTGGAGCACCGAGATTTTCCGGTGCGGTCCATTGCCCATTGATGTTAAAGGTGATGAATAAATCACCGCGGCCCAGTGTGTCCTGTCCGCGGTCGCGACGAAAAATAAGATAGTCACCCTTCGGTGAGATGAATGGGTCGCCATCGTAATTGCCTGCTGAATTCAGCGGCGGCGGCAGTTTTTCAACCCGGTATTGGTCATTGAACGGCTTTGCCACCCACATCTCTCCGCTGGACCAGGTGTTGAAATACAAATCCCCGGTGCGTGTCAGTGAATTGTACACATCGCCTTTGCCTGTGAGTTTGACGTGGGTTGGTGGGTCCCACCCGTGGTCTTGTTTTTGCACAAACCAGACGTTGTTTCTGATTGATTCCGGGGCGTCCGGCAGGGGCCGTCTGGAGCTGAAATACAGCCGTTGACCATCGGGTGAGAACAGCGGGTCGTAGTCGGAGTGTTGACCTGAGAACGGCGCGATGGCCGGCGCTGACCAATCGCCGTTCGGCTGCATGCGTGTATAGACAATCACGCCCTGAAATCCGCGCACTTCGCCCGGGATGTTTACTGTGTAGACAAACTCGGTGCCGGTGGGATTGAAGCTGCCATTGTAAGCGGTCAAAGGCGTCAACAACAGCTGTGGAGCCAGCAGTGCGGGGGTGTTGCTTGGCTCGGCGCTGAAAAAAGGCCCTGTTTCGGCTTTGTCTGCGGTGCTGATGCACAAGAGGCAGACCATGGATAAAAACTGTTTCATGGAAACCCTCCACACGGTTGATGCAAACGATGCCTGGGATCACAGATGTTCAAGCCCGTCTGGGCGGTCCATTGAGCGCTGCGAATCATTGATTGTCCTGTTGTGGTGCGCTGACAGAATCCGTCGGCCCCAATTGCCCGGCGGTGCTGGCCAGAATCTCCTGGGGGTCATGTGCCAGACCCTTTTTATACACCCGCACCACGTTGCGAATATTCAAGGGGTCTTGAGCCAGGTTGCCGTTGATGATGAGAAAATCGGCTCGACGGCCCGATTGAATGGCGCCGATGTCTGTTCGCCCCAGAACCTGAGCCGCATTAAATGTCATCACCTGTATGGCTTCTTCCACTGTGAACCCGGCTTCAACCAACAATTCAAAATTTCTTTGGTCACCGAAACCGGGCAGCACGTGACGACCGGCGTCCACGCCGCTGCACAACACCCCCCCCATTTGGAAGAACAGGCGTTCAAAGGCCATCATTTTCTTGAAACGTTGCGCTCTGGAATCGTCCGCCTGTTGCGTGTCCAGGCGTTGTCTGCGGGCCGTGTATTGGCGAACCCATTGAGGCGACATGGCGGCGAGGCTGCGTGAATCAGCGAACGATCGGTTCGGCACGCTGGATTCATAAATGGCCAGGGTTGAAGTGAGGACCACACCCTGATCGATCAGGTGTTGCAGCAGTTTTTTGACCTCAGGGGCATTGGAATCCAGCTTGTCGAGGTGGGCCGAGCTGGCTTGGCAGACCCCCGTTCGCTGCGTCGGCCTGAAATCTGCGGCACTGTTCAGCCCGTGCTCAATGGCGTCGATGCCCAGTTCGGCGGCTTGGGAAAATGTGATTGAACACAGGTGGCCTCGCACCTTGGCGCCGCCGCGATGTGCTTCTTCGAGAACAATTTTCAGGTCGGTTGGCCGGATGTGGCGGTAGACTTTAAACCAGCGCACGCCGGTGGCCAGCCAGCGCTACATATATTCCCGCAACTGCGCCTCTGAGTGTGGGATGAACATGTTGGGGTTGCCGCCCGGGCCGGTGATGTAGGGCGCGCT
>JBNLBT010000153.1:0-5353 GCA_050303435.1 Marinicellaceae bacterium | reverse complement strand
AGAAGCGGTTGCCAACTTTGCTGGTTGTGCGGTAGTGGTTAGTCACGATCGCTGGTTTCTCGACCGCGTGGCGACCCACATCCTGGCGTTTGAAAACAATTCGCAGGTGGAGTTTTTCGAAGGCAATTACAGCGAGTACGAAGACGATTACAAACGCCGTCACGGCAAACCGCCGCAACCGGAACGCATCAAGTACCGCAAGCTCTGAGGTCCGGCCATTTTGTACTGCGTTGCCTTTGCTTAACGCGCGCGCGGCTGTGATAGAATGGTGAGATGTCCAATTCTTCAGGAGCGCCGCGATGAAATCCGCCTTCGCACTTCTCTTCCTGACCCTGACGTTCAGCGTCAGCAGCCAGACCGTTGACAACGCCCGCGGCATTGACGCCCGGGTCGATTACACCGCCCTGAAACGCATCGGTCCGTGGGACGATCGCAACTACCAGCTGAGCCGTGAAGACCTCGACTGGCTCAGTGAAGATGAGCAGCTGCTCACAGACCCGGTGCCGGCGTTTTACCGCGTGCTGTTTCGCCAGGAACTGCCCGACACCCCGCGCCAGGGGCCGGTGCAATACCCGCGCAGTTTGTTGAATTATTTTCTTTTGCGCTTCGATGGTTATCTGATCGACGGGCAGATTTACACCGACGTGCGCTGGAATGACGCGCGCACGGAATATGAAGTGCTGCAACAAAACGGCCGCACTCCCGGTGAACTGGTGCGGCAACAGATTCGCGCCCTGACCACCGACGTGCTGGTGTTTGCCGGCGCCGAGTCGGCGGTGTCCGTGCACCCGTTCAATCCTGAACTGGTGGTGGCCGGCCTGAACGGCGGCGGCGGCCAGGAAATGAGGTTCTCCAGCGACGGTGGCGCCACCTGGACCTCCTCGCCGGATCTGACCGGTTCCGAATGCTGCGATCCGGCCATGGACTGGAAAAGCGACGCGTCGTTTGTCTACAACGCCACCCTCGGCGGCAACCAGGTGTGGATCTACCGCTCCGACGACAACGGCCAGACCTGGGACTCTCTGGCCGACGTGACCCCGGGCGATGACCGGCGTGAATTGTCCGGCCCTTCGGGCCAGCTCAACGACAAGGAATTCATCCACGTCGATCGCCACCCGTCCTCGCCGTTTCAGGACAATCTCTACGTCACCTGGCATCAAGGCAACATCTTGCAGGTGGCCACCAGCAGCGACGACGGCAACACCTTCAACATCGTGTCCATGTCCACCGAACCGCGCGGCATCGGCAGCGACATCACCACCGGTTCAGACGGCACCGTGTACCACGCCTGGGCCTCAACAGTGAACTCTGAAATTCGCATGAACATTTCCACCAACGGCGGCGCCAGCTTCAGCCCGTCCAAACTGGTGGCCCCCACGCTGACCTCGTTCATCTTTCCGATTCCCTCGACCGACGTGCGCGAAGTGTTCATCTACGCAGCCATCGACATCGACTTGACCGGCGGTCCGTTCACTGACCGCATTTACGTGGCCTGGACCGACATCACCGGACCTGAATCAACCAACCCGGTCAACAACCACGCGCGCATCCAGGTGGCCTACTCCGACGACGAGGGCGACAACTGGACCGTGACCACGCCGCACGCCACAGCGGATGCCAACGACGTCGATCGCTGGCACCAGTGGCTCAAAGTGGACCGCAACGGCGCGGTGCACGTGGTGTTTTACGACACCCGACAGTTCCCGGCGCGCGACGGCGTGGACATGTACCACAGCGTCTCCACCGACGGCGGCAACACCTGGAGCGATCCCGACCGCCTGACCACAGTGTCATCGCCCGATTCCGCTTCAGGCTTTGAGTTCGGCGATTACAACGGCCTGGATTTCAGTGACGCCAGCGACGACGGCATCGCCATCTTTTCCGACAACCGCGCCGAAGGCGGACCGAACCCCGACATGGACGTGTACGTGGCGCCGGTGGCCGGCGTGGGCGTGCCATTGCCCGACCTGATTTACGCCGATGGCTTTGAGGGCATCAACGACGTGATTTTTGCCAATGGCTTTGATTGACGGATTCGCGCGCGTGGCCCTGCTGGCGCTGCTGCTGAGTGCATGCACCGCGGCACCGCCCGATCCGATGCGTACACCCGTGATCGCCGACACACCGAAAGCGTTTCAACGGGCGCTGTTGGATCTGCAGGCGCAGTTGCCAACCGATGACTACATTGAATTGACCGACGCAGTGGGCTGGCTGAAAACACACGACACCGCGCGATTCAATGTGGATGACTTTTATGCTTCGCTGTATGGGCTGACGCCGCAACAGATCATCGCCCGCGCCCGGGCATTGGAGCCATCGCAATGAACCCTTCGACTGGAGTTGAAAACACCCGGCTCACCGCCGCCGACGGCGCCGTGTTGCACGGCCGCCTGTACCACCCGTCCACACCCGCGCGTGGGGGCGTGATCATCGCCGCAGCGATGGCCACGCCGCAAACCTATTACCGCGAATTCGCCGAATGGCTGAGCGCGCAGGGTTTGCTGGTGTTGACCTTCGATTACCGCGGCATCGGCGCCTCGCGCAGCGGCCCCTTGCGCGAAGTACAGGCCGACGTGATGACCTGGGCCAGTCAGGATTGCAGCGCTGCGCTGGCGGCTCTGGATGCGCGCCTGAACGGCTTGCCTCTGCACTGGCTGGGTCACAGCTTGGGCGGTCAGATCATCCCGCTGGTGGACAACATCGAACGCGTCAGTCAATGCATCGTCGTGGCATCCGGCAACGGCTACCACAAACTGCTGTCGCCGGCCATGCGCATCAAATCGGCCTGGCTGTGGTACGTGGCGGTGCCGTTGATGGTGGCGTTGGCCGGCTGCTTTCCCGGACGCAAAATGCGCAAAGTGGGCGATCTGCCCAAAGGCGCCATCCTGCAATGGCGGCGCTGGTGTCTGAATCCGGACTACCTGCTCGGTGTGCAGGGCGATGCCGTGCGGCAACGTTACAATGACTTCAACAAACGCATGCTGTCTTTAAGTTTCATTGACGATGAACTGTTGAGTGAAGCCAGCTTCAATTCTTTGCTGGGTTTTTACCGCAACGCCGAGATCACCCACCACCACCTCAGCGGCGAGATCAGCCCGCGTGGCCGCGTCGGTCATTTCGGTTTCTTTAAACAACACAACCGGCAACCGCTGTGGCAGGATGTGCTGTTGCCGCATTTGCACAGCGCACAGGCCACAAGTCACGATTGAGCCGCCAAGGCTGGCATTTGGCCGGCAAAGCGCTTATTCTATGCGGGATTCAAACGCAAGTAGTCCCATGAGAAAATTCCGCTTTTTGACCGTCTGGCTGCTCATCGCCGGTGTCATTTCTGTGCACGCCAAAGAGGTGCGCACACTGAACAACGGCAACCTGGTGTTGCACAACATCCCGAAGATTCCAGAGACACTGAAACAGCGCATGAACCAGTACCAAAACGTGCGTTCCGCCAGTTTTGTAGACTGGTCGGTCGACGGTCAGAGTCTGTACATCAGCACCCGATTTGGCGACGTGTCGCAAATTCACCGGGTGGAACAACCGGCCGGCGCGCGTTATCAGATGACGTTCTTCCCCGAACCGGTTTCCGGCATCACTCGGCAACCCGAATCGGAACGCTTTCTTTTCACCATGGACGCCGGTGGCAGCGAATTTTCTCAGGTGTTCAGCTTCGATCCACGCAACGGTCAAACCCGCATGGTGTCCGACGGCGAGTCTCGCAACACCAATCTGTTGTGGGACAACCGCGGCGAGAAAATTGCCTATCAAAGCACCCGCCGCGACGGCCGCTCCAACGACGTCTGGCTGATGAACCCCGATCGACCGGAAGAGGCTGAAGTGCTGGTTGAAGCCAGCGACGGCAGCTGGTGGGGCGCGGTGGATTTCAATCAGGACGACAGCCAACTGCTGGTGTTGCGCTACATTTCCGCCAACCAGTCGATGTTTTATCGCGTCAACATCAAAGACCGCAGCCGCCAGCTCATCGCCGGCAGCGAAGAGGCCGCCGGCTCCAATTACCCACTGGCTTTTGACGACCTGTCCGGCGGTCTGTTTTACCTCACCGATGCGCACAGCGAATTCACCCAACTGGCCTGGCAGGGACCGGGTGAGAACGCTGAAGTCAAAATCATCAGCGCCGAGATTCCCTGGGACGTGACCCAGTTTGCCATCAGCGATGACGGTCGCCGGGCGGCCTTTGCCACCAACGCAGACGGCATTTCGGCCTTGTATCTGCTGGATTGCAAAACCCTGAAGTTCCGCCGCGTAGACGGCGTGCCGATTGGCATCATTGGCAACATGGACTTCAACCCGGAAGCCGACCGTCTGGCCATTTCACTCAACGCCGGCACCTCACCGGGCGATGTGCATGTGCTTGAACTGGGCCGCAAAGCCCTGCAATCCGGCGCCTTGACGCGCTGGACATTCAGTGAGGTCGGTGGCCTCAACAGCGAGGAATTCATTGAACCTGAGCTGGTGCATTACCCCACCTTTGATGAAGTCAACGGCCAGCGTCGCATGATTCCGGCTTTTGTTTACACCCCGGCCGGGGCCAGTAAAGACCGTCCGGTGCCGGTGGTGGTGGCCATCCACGGCGGCCCGGAAGGCCAGTCCAGACCGTATTTCAGTGCCAATTATCAATTGTGGGCCAATGAACTGGGCGCCGCGGTGGTGTTGCCCAATGTGCGTGGCTCCAGTGGCTACGGCAAATCCTATCTGTTGCTGGACAACGGTTTCAAACGCGAGGATTCAGTGCGCGACATCGGCGCCTTGCTCGACTGGATCGCCACACGCGAAACACTGGATGCCAAGCGCGTCGCGGTGTTCGGTGGCAGCTATGGCGGCTACATGGTGCTGGCCGCAGCCACGCACTACAGCGATCGCCTGAAAGCCGCCGTGGATGTGGTCGGCATCAGCAACTTTGTCACCTTTTTGAAAAACACGCAGGATTATCGCCGTGATCTGCGCCGCGCCGAATATGGCGACGAGCGCGACCCCAAGATGCACGATTTCCTGCAGCGCATCAGCCCTCTGAACAACATCGAAAAAATCGCCATTCCGATGTTCATTGTGCAGGGACAAAATGACCCGCGTGTGCCAGTCACCGAAGCCGAACAAGTGGTGGCTGCGCTGGAAAAAACCGGACAGACGGTGTGGTACATGAACGCCATGAATGAAGGCCACGGGTACCGCAAAAAAGACAACCGCGACATCTATCAGCAGGCGGTGGTGATGTTTCTCAAGCAGTATCTGGTCGGCGAGCAGACCGATTGACCTGACATCGGGCAGCGGGTCGGAGCGACCCGTCGCCCGTCCGATCAAACTCAGTCGGTGATTTTTATCACCAGCACATCGCAGGGCA
>JBNLBT010000152.1:0-5437 GCA_050303435.1 Marinicellaceae bacterium | reverse complement strand
CCATCATTGAGGCCATCGCCAGCCACATGAACCTGAGTGAATTCGAAGCGGCCGACTTGATGACGCAATCGCATGAGCGGGTGTTGACCAATGTGGCACAAAGCTGTGGCACCAACCCTTTGCTGGTGCACAATTTTGTGGTGCAGGGCACGGTGCCGACCACCCTGGGCGGCAACCACATCTTCACGCCCAACTGTTCGGGCACGGCCAAAGAAATTGGCCAGACCGTGGGCATCGGAGCAGGGGGCGCGCCGGGCAGTTTGCAAGAATTCCATTCGTGCAAGGCCGAGTGGGAAATGGCCTTGCAGGATCAGTGCCTGGACGATCCTTTGATCGGTCCGGTGGCAACCGGCACCCCGGATGACGACGCCGAGTGCCGCAACAAGGACGTGTGTGTCCCGGAACAGAAAATCTGCGCCGATCCGGGCGACATCATGATCAACGGTGAATGCGTCAAGCGGCCCGAGTGCCCGGCGGGCAAAGTCTGGACCGGATCCGAGTGCATTGATTTCGTTGAAGTCACCGTCGACCCGGCCAGATACACGCAAGAAGAGCTCAGCATGATCCATCAAATCATGCAGGATGAGATGGAACGCCTGGAGCGCGCCATTCAGGAGTCGGAACGGCGTCTGGCCTTGATTTCAACCGCGGGCCTCACGGTCAGCAGCGCCACAGTGGCTGTCGGTTACGTGTGTTCCAAGCCGGGCGTGACGGCGATCCCGTATTTGGGACTGTCCTGTGGCATTGGCACCCTGGCTCTGGGCGTTTCAGCGCTGGCACTGGACGGGTACGCATTGTATCTGAACGCGCACACCTTGCCTGAATTGCGCGGGCGCAAGGAATGCCTGACCGATCCGTTCAGCGTCGCCTGCCAGGTTTTTCAGGAAAACCGCATGTGCACTCAATACAACGTCGGCAATGATCTGGCCTGGTTCCAGTCATCGCCCAATGCCTTCGGACAAAGCCGGGTGCTGGACACATTTGACATGATGCAGGATTGTTTGTGTGACTTGATGGAGCCCGGCTACGGCGCACTCAACGGCGAATATTCGTCCTGGTGCAAGCAGGAAGACGACCGCGAGGTGTCGGCGTGCGTGCGCAGCGGCAGCGTGGGGCCGAACGGCTACACCCCGGATCCGGACTGTCTGGACAAGGTGGCGCCTCTGGATCGCGATGTGGCGGCGGTTGAAGGCGCGGTGTGTTACGACCAATACCCCAACTGCAACAACCGCTACCGCAATCCGTTCACGCAAACCTGCGGCTGTCTGGACGATGAGCCCAACTCCACGCTGGTCGATTTGCAAAACGCCTGTCCCTTCTGGGAAGCCACACGCTGTCAGGGCGATCACGTGTACGATTTCGCCACCTGTTCATGCAAGTTGCCGGGCGGCACCGGTTTTGGCTGCGAAGCTGGCGGCATTGCCGGGCTGTTGTCCCCGGACACCCGGCGCATTCGTTCGGCGGTGTTTCCGGAATTGCCCAACCAACTGGGTCGCGACAACTTCATCCTGATGGAACGCGGCAACTCCGCTTTTGTGACCCGCGACATCAATCTGAACAGCGCCTATGGACTGCAGTACGCCCTGGAGCTGGGGATGATGATGCCGGAAGACACCAGCAACTATCAGAACTGGAGCGTTGAAGTGTTGTGCAGCAACCCCGCAGCCGGGGTGTTCAACCTGCCCATGGGTGAGTTGAATCTGGGCGGATTGTCTCCCGGCTACAATCAGCAGCACATTGCATTCACCGACTGGAACAAGGTCAAGCAGTGCGACAACCACGGCGCCAGCGACTATCGCCTGGAAGTCCGCGCGATCACCGACACCCTCGGTTCCGAACCCATCGGCATTCGCAACATCCGCGTGGCCAACGGCCTGGATGCGGTGTTCAACGGCGTGCGGGTGGCCAATCCCTGCGCGCCACTGCCGCAGGACAACCCGTGGCTGAACATCCCGGAAGGCACCGTCAATCCCATTTTCAATCGCACACAGATTGAACTGGACGGCTGGATCTTTTCATCGGAAGGCTACCGCGACCAGGGGTTTATTGTGCGCTGAATGTCGCGTGCGGGCATCGCTGCAAGAGTGACAGGCGATGCCCGGCCGGTGCGATCAGAAGGCTCGATGGCGCGCGGCGTCGTCGGGCCTTTTTTGTTGACGGGCATGGGCCGTCTGACCGTTGGCTGATGCTTTTCAGCGGCGCGTCCATGCGCCACAGCGGTTCATTTGCGCGGCCCCGATTCAGGCGCATCTTTTATACGGCCTGAAATTGACCGGCCAGAATGCCGTGGCGGCGCATTCCACCCTTGTCTCCCCAGCACAACGGCCCTATCATGGGAGAATGAAAAAATTCAAATGCGCTGAATGCGATGACTGGCACGACGTGACAGAGCTGGAGCTGAGTTTTAACAGCCCCGATGCCTGCCTGGAGCTGTCGCCGGAGCAAAAGGATCGGGTGACTCATCTGGACAGTGATTTGTGCCGCATCGGCCGGCGCCAACATTACATCCGCGGCCTGCTGCCGCTGCCGGTGCAACACAGCGAACAGGTCTATCATCTGGGCGTATGGGCCAAAGTGTCGGCCAAAGACTACAAAAGATACGATCGCCTGTTCGACAGCGAAAAGCTCGAATTGCAACCACGCGCCGAAGGCGAGCTGGCCAATGCCATGCCGCAGTTGTATCGCCAGGACACGTGCGGCCTGGCCGTTGAAATCGAATTTCGCAACGATTCACGTCCCCTGTTTCATTTGCGTGGGCACAATCACACGCTGGTCGATGAGCAGCGCAACGGCCTGAGCGAACACCGCCTGCACCAGTTTTACGCCACCCTGGCCGCGCTGATGCACCGCCGCGAGGAGGACACGTCGGATGACGCCGACGACGAGAGTTTCTGGGGACTGGCGGATGATTTCATTGATCTGGCCAACACCCGCGCCGATGAATCCGACATCACCCAGGTGAGCGAAGCCTTCCTCTACGCCGCGGCGCGCTACAACGCCTTTGAGGCCTGCGAAAACCACGCAGAGCCGCACGCCGAACGCGAAAGCATCATCGACTTTTACCTGCGCGAATACGAACAGATGCTCAGGGAAAACCTGGATGAACAACTGGCCAAACTGCGCGGTGAGCCAAAAGATTGAAGGACTGCCTGGGATGCATCTGTGGAGAGAGTGCTATTTACTCAGGTGTTGTATGGCCTGGTTATTTTCGATAGATGGCATCGATCTTGTCATTGAATGACGTGACATAATGCACAGCATAGCCTGCTTGTTTCAGCAATATGCTCAAGTCCTGGAATCTTTGTCTTGACAATCCGGTGTGTGCAATGTGTTCGGTGGTTGACTTAATCCACAGGCCCGATAAACGCTCGCCTTTGCCCGGATGTTCATAGCGTTGTATGTGAATCAGTTTTAAGCCTTTCTTTTCAAATGCTCTGTGTTTTTCTTTAAAAGTGCTTTCAGTCAAATTGAGATACATGGCATGGTCCGAGGGGCTGGGTTTTTTGATCCAGGTGCCGCTGACCCACAGCCGCCCCTGCTGAACATACAGCACATAGTCAGACAATTGATGGGAGGTAAAATATTGTTTGAATTTGCTTTTGAATTCACTCAGTGACATCTGAGGTGAGGTGAAGTGTTCATTGAAATCATTTGTGGTCCAAATGGCGCTGTAGGTGGTCTGATCTGCATGGCTGTGGACGGCCATGATTTTTGGGCGGGCGTTTTTGTTGCGGGCCTCTTCCAGGTCGCGCAAGAATACGTTCAAGGGGCGATTCACCCGAGTCAAGGGCACATGACTCATGGCAGCAAATGCACCGGATAACAACATGCCATTGGCGCTCAATGTTTGTGGGCCGTAGCCGCGTTTGGCAAAATAGCGGAATGCTTGAGAGAAAGTCTTGGCATCCAAATCAATGAATTCTTCAAACGCGGGTGCAAACTGGTTGGTGAAATTGAATTGCGTCATCGCTTCGGTTGAGTAGCATTTGGAGCTGATTGCATAGTGTCCATACGGATCGAAAAACACCCATTTTTTTGAAGTCAATCCACTGGAGGTTTTAATCCTGCCTGGTTTGGCAAACATCAGGTGCAGATGGACCCCGTTCTGATGCACACCTGTGCGGCCGGCATAGGCGATGGGTTGGCCAGCTTTGATGAAATCGCCGGTCTGCACTTGAATTCTTTCAACAACGCTGCCCCAGTATTTTTTTGCAGCGGTCAGCATTTCTTCACTCGGGTTGGGGGATGACAAGTTGCTGAAATCGGTGTCGGCCTGGTTTTGATAGGCTTTGGCTGCCTCAGAATCTTTCCAGTCTGTGTTGTAGTTGTTTGCATAGATGTTGGTCAGTCTGGCCCTTGCGATGTCGCGATCCCGGCCATCTCGCAGGTGATGATAGATGCTGCGAAATTTGTCGCCATTTAAGGCGGTGTGTTCTATGACAACCACATTGCCTGCCGACGGACTGTATGCGTTCCAGACAACCACGCCATCTGCCACGGCGGTGACCAGAAATGTGTCCGTGTCCAGTGGCGCAAAGTCGAGGGCGTTGTGTCTTTTTTCGCCTGTGTACAACCATGCGGCGGTTATACGGGTGTTGTCGCGTGCTCTGAATGGCAGGTAAATGGGCTGCTTGATGCTGTCTTCCAGCCACAGTTGTCGATCCACCAAGCCGGCGCCGCTGCTTGTCGATGCATCATCCGGTATGCTTGAATAGCTGGTATCGTGTCGGTCTGCGATTTCTCCAAGTGCATTGATGCCCGTGTATCTGTTGCTGGCCGTTATACCGCCACCCATGGCGTTGGGATGGACACGGCATTCTGTGATCCCGTCGGCGAGCAAGTTAAAAGAAATGAATATCAAAATCAAAGGGGTTTTCATGGCAATCTCCGTATAGGTTTACATCATTCATGGTGTGAACATCTTGTGATTTGTACTCGGCAAGGGGCGTTGGGATGCCAGTGACCAGACCCTGCTGGTAAAAACATCCGAAAAGGCCCGAAGCCCTGCTCGACAGGTCGAAAGCATCAAACAATGAATGACTTAATGGTAAAGATGCGCCCAGGTGTGCGAAGTGCACAAATAAGATGAAAAGAGCTGCCAATGAGATGTAGGACTAAATCATCGGGTTTGAATCTGTACAGCCGAGAAGGATGGGCGTGATGAAAAGAATGGTCTCATGGCGAGTTGTGTGTTCGCCATGGTTAATTTGAATCATTGAATCAAATGATAAATTGGCACGCTGTTGCGGTTACAGGCGCCGCACGCAGACAGCGGGCAGTTGCTCTGGGTGAAGGCGCGTGCGGCTGTGATTTGTTGATGTGCTCGTGATGCTGCAAATAAAAGTATTGAAAATGGCAGGCCGTACACCGGCCCGCCTCGTTTTACATGTGTCAATAAATCCTTACAAATGTCAGGATTTCAATGCTTTCAGCATTT
>JBNLBT010000151.1:0-5583 GCA_050303435.1 Marinicellaceae bacterium | reverse complement strand
AAACACCCAAGTCTGCGCATCGCACTGCGTCAGTCGAAACGCCACCGGCAACTCATTGTGCGCCACCTTGGCCAGATAAAACACCGACCCGCCCATCGCCACAAGACGCAAATCCTCGCCACTCTTCAACACCCCATCCGCCGCCAACACCTCACCCCGCCCTTCAAAGCTCAATTCACTGACCCGCCACCAGGATTCAACCACCTTCGAGCGATCGCCCGCCTGCATCCATCGCCCCAACAAACCATCCACCACAGAAAGTGTGTTGCATTCATCGGCACGACAAGGAGGGACAAACAATAGACATAAAATGATGAGCGCTTTGTGCATGGTGTTCTCTGGCAGGAAAGCTCTTATGGTAACCGAATAAGCTTTGGGGGTATCAGAGAATATTCTGGCTGTGTTGGACTCACAGCCATCGAACGGTGGTGAACACACCCATTCGTTTCAAGAAATCAAACGGTCTAAAAGGAAGGGGGCGGCAGCTGGTCCTGCCGCCCGGTGTGTGGGCAGTTAGGGAATTAAAACAGTTGGGAGAAAAGGCAAGCAAACCATTGGCTGCCGGAACCGTCGCCGGTGGCGTCGGTGTCCTGGGAGCCGGAGCCGTCACCGGTGGCATCGACTTCAGGACTGGATCCTGAACCGTCGCCGGTGGCCTTGAACAGGTGGGTGTGCGAACCGTATTTGCGGTCGCGGTCAATTTCAACGATCGGTTCGTTTTGCAGGCAGTTGTTCGCGCCCGAATCAAAGCGGGTGGATTCGTGGCTCGGGTTGGCTGCGTTAACGGCGCCGGTCATTGCGATGCTCAGTATCAGAACTTTTTTCATGGTCATTCCTCTTCGGTGAGTTGGAGTTGAATAAAAAGGTGTGAAACCCGATGTCGCGCGCGGTGTCGAGCCGCGGGTTTTCATACCGTTCAAGAATGCGGAGTCCTTCCGCGGTTGCTAGCCTGAAATGTGATTTCAGTTCCTTCAATACCTTGGCTTGATCCTCAAAGGGGATCTGATGGCTGGCAATGGCCATTTCGTACAATTCCTCGTCTTCACTCTCTGCGTCCTTGTTATTGATCTGCGTTGTGGTGTAACGCAACATGAGATTCGACAATTGCCTGATCAGATCGTCTTTGGATTTCAAACTGTTGGGTACCGAACTGATAAAAGTCACTTTTTGACCGGATTTGCGTATGCAACCGGCCTCTTCCAGCGCTTCCAACACCGATTTGGATGTATAGGATGAATCGTTCAGATTGGAGTCATTGAAACATGCGGTGAATGAGGCCGGGCCGTACAGCGGAAACGCGTTGTCCGGGTACTGGCTGGCCAGGTCTTTCAATGACTGCAGGAAATCTTTAAAAATGTTCGGTTTGTTGTTTTTGGTGTTTTTCTTTTCCCTCCCCTGGTTGAGCAACAAATCACGGTGCTGTTTGACCACATGTTTGGAATACCCGCTTTTCAGAATCAACTCGGATTTTTTTTGTGTGACGTTGTCGTACAGGTATTTAATGTATTCCCAGCACATGCGGTCGGCGTGAAAGCTGCCGTTGATGCTCAATGCATGAAATATTTGTGCCAATCCCTGATAGAAACCGTCTTCCAGCTCGTTGTGGATCAGATTGACCAGATTGTTGTGCTTGACATGCATGGCAAATGATTTATAGCTAAATTTAGTTATAGATTATAACAGGATGATATGTGAAACTAAATACATGTGCAAGAAGTAGATAAAAAAATAATAAATTTGCACAAAAAAACACCCAAAAACATCTCTCGAAAAATAAATTTTTGCTCTAACCACAGCAACTTAGGAAGTGTGTGGAAACGTTAAATCCCCGACATAGAGCTGAGGTTTAACGGCCTTCAGGCCGGCCGCGTGACGAGAGATGAGCGGCCGGCCATTTTTTTTTGTCTCTCGCATTTAAGACGCCATTTTCAGACTCCCACAGTCCCCTCACAACGCACTGTTGTCTCGAACCGACGCACGCATTTTTTTCATTAATATTCAGTTAAAACCCGGAAATTGAGGCCAATGAGCGGTTTTTTTGTGACGCGGTTCAAATTTTAATTTGGCTTTTCTGCATACAGTGGCGACTCTTTTCAAAATGATCAAAAATTATGAAGAAAACCATTTTTATGATCGCTGGCCTGATCGCCGGCACGGCTTCTGCGCAGGACGCTGAGCAGTTGAAAGAATTCGCTTTGAATGCCTGCGACACGCAAATGCAGCAAGTCCCAGCCGATCAACGCGAAAAAGCCATGAAGATATGCAAGTGCACAGTCAACAACACCGACTATGCAGCCGTGCTGGAAAACACCAAAGCCGGCAACACCGAGCAAATCCAGAAGGACGCGCTCGCCGTGGCGCAAAAATGCACCACTGAAAACATGTAACACCCGCCGCAAAGGGCGCCCGGTCCACGGGCGCCCTTTGCGCATCTCACCTTTCACTTCAATATTCTTCGAATCTGAAACGCATGCCTGGATCATCCCAACAGGTCCATTGATGCACCAAACCGCCGTCCACATTGGTTCCATACAGGCATTTATTTGAATACAGGCTGCGCAGACGAAACTGATCGCCAAACACCGGCACCAGTTGAAAATCACTGGAAGAACTGCCACACGACGTCACGCCGACCTGATCGCCATCGCCCATGGACACCGGTCGCAAACACAAGCCGGTGGCCGCGTAGCGCAAGCGATATATGTCCGCACCGGCTTGCGGCAAAAGTTCGAATGCCATGCCTGGGTCGGCCCAGCAGGTGAAATTGTGCGCGCGGGTGGCCGCCAATCCACCCGGTGTGTGGGTGTACAGACATTTGCCGCTCTGGATGTGCTGAATGCGCACATGATCGTCGGTGATGACGACTTCCTGGTGGTCGTATATGAATGAGGTGGTGCCGATGGTGCGGATGTGGGTGAACACCCCGCGGCAGTCTTCGCGCAAACCATAGTAACGCACCTTGACGATGTATTCCACACCCTGGTCAAAATCGTCAACGCCGCCAATGACCACACCCAGCGGCGCGGTCGCACCAACGTAGAACACTTCATCCCAACCGACAGTGCCGGCCTTTTTGTATTTGACCTCGTACGGCTGATCGTCCCAGCCTTCCCGATTGGAAATGCAGTCCCGGCCAGTGAAGGTCACCACCACCGCACCGGCTTCGGTGATGTTGGTCGCCACATCCTGAGCGCCCACGCCCGGCAGCCAAAGAAACAGCCACAACATCGCGGCCCATTGAATCGATTGTTTTTGCATGTGTATCTCCTGTTGTGATTGACGCCCAAGCGCCAAATGAATGAAACGGCCGCATTGTAAAATTGATCTGCAATTGATTGAGATAAAAGGCCGGTCAAAATCGGCCCATTTCAATGGACACTACAGCACACGAAATTGCCCACTCCCCTGTATCTCATTGATCTGTAAGGCTTATGTTTTTACCATTATTGACCGGCGTGAGCCATCGGTTCGAGAGCACACATGCGGGCGCAGGCGTCGCTGGATGAAACGTCGCATTGAGCCACGGGCTGCACATGCGATATGATGGCATTGTTTGAGCCCATTCGAAGGAGACGCGCTGTGTCAACCATGCAATTCACCGACGCCTGCGAACATGATTTGCCTGCATTGATTCAACTGCTGGCCGATGACGTGCTCGGCAGCGCCCGGGAAACTCCATCTGAAGTGATTGATCCAGCGTACCTCAAAGCCTTTAAAGCCATCCAATCGGACCCCAGCCACCGGCTCGTGGTGATGCGCCGTGGCGAGACCGTGTGCGGCATGCTGCAATTGACCTGGCTGCCCAGTCTGACTCAACGCGGCCTGTTGCGCTGTCAGATTGAAGGGGTGCGCATCGCACGCAGCGAACGCGGCAAAGGCCTTGGACATGTGTTGTTTGAATGGGCCATTGAGCAGGCCCGCAACGCGGGCTGCGGCGTGGTGCAATTGAGCAGCGACAAACGCCGCCCTGAGGCCATTCGCTTTTATCGCGACCTGGGGTTTGCAGCCAGTCACGAAGGCATGAAACTGTGGCTGTAAAATATTAATTTCTACATTCGACTTGAAAATACATGAACATCTTATTGAAAATATTAACAATTATAGTTTTATTGACGGCATTGAGCGAACCGCTCACGGCGCAACAGGAAGCAGTCAAACACCGCACACCGGGTGAGATCGTCGCGCAATCAACGGCACAGGACTGGCGCACACCGGCACCAGAGAACACCCTGTATGTGCAATTGCCCGGTGGCACGGTGGTGCTCGAACTGGCGCCACAGCTGGCCCCGCTGCACGTGGACAACACCCGCAAGCTGGTGCGCGACGGGGTGTTTGACAACACCTCTTTTTATCGCGTCATCGATGGCTTTGTGGCGCAGGGCGGTCCGCAAGGCGATGCCCCGCCGCAGGTCAAGACCGGTCAAGTCACCATTGCCGCCGAATTCACCCGCGACACTGCACAGCACCCGGTGGATTTTGTGCCTTTGGATGCCGCCGATGGCTACGCCGACAGCGTCGGCTTTGTCGATGGCTTTGCCGCTGCGCGAACCCGCGATGGCGCGCAAACCTGGGCGGTGCATTGCTACGGCGCACTGGGCATGGGTCGCGCCAATGAAAGCGACTCCGGCGGCACTGAACTGTATGTGGTGATCGGCCACGCGCAGCGTTACCTGGACCGCAACACCACCGTTTTCGGCCGCGTGCTGGATGGCATGGATGTGCTGCAAAAACTGGATCGCTCTAGCGCATTGAGTGGCGCGCAGACGGTGGGCAGCAGCAACCGCATCGTGCGCATTCGCGTGGGCAGCGACCTGCCGCCCGAAGAACGCCGCCCACTGCAAGTCATGAAAACCAACAGCGATGCATTTCGTGCATTGATGATGGCGCGCAAAAACCGGCGCGGTGAATGGTTCGTGCATGCACACAACCACATCGATGTGTGCGCCGTGCCGGTGCCGGTGCGTCTGGCTGCCGACACCAACACACAAGCCGCCTCGGAATAAATGCCTGCACCGGCAGGCCTCAAATGAGCGTTGACGTGGCCTTGCGGGCTGCAAGTTGATGTGCGGGGAAATTAATTCACTTGTCAGGTCAGGTTTTTTTGAGGGTTTACGTACTCTGGTGTAATTCAAATCAGCAAAGGAAAACAAATGCGCAAAAAAATCCTGATCGCAGCGGCCCTGTTGTGGACCCTCTCAGCACAGTGTGACACCTTCACCGTCAACACCACCCTGGACAGCGTCGATGCCTCACCGGGCGATGGCCTGTGTCAGGATGGCTCCGGCGCCTGCTCACTCAGAGCGGCGGTGATGGAATCCAATGCCTGGCCTGGCGATGAAGTGATTGAATTGGCCATGCAGACAACGTACACACTGACCCTCGCATCGGCCGGCAGCGACACAGACGCCGACGGCGATTTGGACGTCGTCGGTAACCTCACCATCCGGGCGGTGGATGCGGCAGAGTGGACCGGGCGTTTTGACCGCTTGCCGGTCATTGACGCCAACGGCCTGGACCGCGCCGTGCAAATTTTTGGCCCCGGTAATGCAGTCACCCTACAAGGCCTGGTTCTCACCGGTGGCA
>JBNLBT010000150.1:0-5586 GCA_050303435.1 Marinicellaceae bacterium | reverse complement strand
AGTCCTGCGCGGTGAGGTTCAGCACACTGCTGTTGCCCGGGGTCAGTGGATTGACCGTGAAGACGCCGCTGACGCCCGCCGGCAGGGGCAGAAAACCCAGGGTGATCGGGTTGCTGAAAGCGGCAATGGATGCGCTGTCGATGCTGACCGGTGGCGCGGCCACGGCCGGTGCGTTGGTGCACACCGCGACGCTGTCCGGGTTGGCATCGAGGCTAAAATCCGGGGTGTTGGTGCAGTTGTAGCACACCAGTGAGAAATCCTGGTCGGTGCCATCGCCGCTGTTGGGTATGCCGTTGCCGGCAATGTTGGCCGCCAGCACAGTCAGATCGATGCTGCCGCTGGTGCCGGCCGGCAGGAAGATGGCTTCGTAATTGTTGTCGGCATCGGCGCTGCCGCCGGTGACACTGAACTGATTGACGAACACATTGCCGAGGTAATTGTTGCCATCGACCACGGCGGACAGGTTGAGGTTGTTGACTTCAGGGCTGGTGCCGACCGCGCCGGGTGCGTCGGTGTAGGTCATGACAATGCGCACGGGGCGGGTGTTGTCGGCCACTGCGCCGCTCCAGACAAAGGCTTCACCGGTGTTGTCGAACACCGTGGTTTCGTTCACAATGACCCGCGCGGTGTTATCGAAGGCGGTGTCCATGTCCGGCATGCCAAAACCCTGATTGTTGCTCGGCAGGTTGTCGTTGGCAGAGACGCCGGTCAGGTAGGTCGGATGAGCGATCATGTAGGCTTTCATCAGCGAAGGCGTGGGGGTGGCGATGCCGTGGGTGTTTTGCAGCCACCAATAATACAGCGAAGCGGTGCCGGCCAGTGCCGGGGTGGAATGGCTGGTGCCGGAAGAGGCGGCGAAATCGGTCTGTCCCGAGGGCCTGAACTGGTCACACACGCCCGAGCCGTTATAAGCGCCGTTGGTGCTGGCGGTGCCCTGAATGTGTGTGCCCGGCGCGATCACTTCGGGTTTGGTGCGCCCCCCTGGGGCCGGCCCGCGGGAAGAAAAACCGATCACTTCCATGGCGTTGTTGGCGCCGCCGGGGCCGACCAGGCAGCCGTCGGTCCAATTGCCGTCTTCATCGGTGGGGCGCTGGTTTTCCGAAGCGCCCACAGTGATCATGTTCTTGCCGTTGCCCGGTGATCCCACGGTGCCGGCACCGGAACCGTCGTTGCCGGCCGCAAACAGCATGATCATTTGCTGATTGCCGGCCTGGCCCAGATCGGCGTCGCGCACGCCCACGTCAAACGCCTGTGAGGACGCGTCGTAGGTCCCGGCGCAGGCGCCACAGCCCCAGGAATTGCTGGAGATCAATGAGCCGTTGTTTTGCTGTGACAAGATCAGTCCGGTGTCGGTGCCACCGCAGGAACCCAGGTTGAACCCGGGGGCGAAAATGCGCGTACCGGCCAGTCGGCCGTAGGGGTTGATGCCTTGACCGCGCTGATAGCCATTGGGGTCACGAAACGGGAATCCGGCGCGTTGATCGTAGCCGCCGGTGATGTTGATGTTGATGTGACCGTGGCCGTCGGTGCCCTGGCCAGAACCGGTGCCGGCGTGGCAGGAGACGACGTGGTTCAAACGCGACACCAGGTTGTTGCCGAGCACGGTCAGGGTGACGTCCCCGGCGCCCAGCACTGTGCTGCCGTTGCCAATGCCATCGTCAACGATGTCGACGATGGGGTAGTCCAGTGGATTCTGGCTGAAACCGAGCGCGTCCAGCCAGGGCAGATAGCCGGTGCCGACCGGGCCACTCAGTGCCCCATTCAAATTGCCGGCCACAATTTGCGCCTGCACTTCATCGAACAGTTCGCGGTCGTGGTATTCAAGCACCGAATACACGTCCCCGCGTTGCAGCAATTCGGGCAGGTTCTCTATGCGGGTGCGCACCGTGGTGGTGCGGAAGCCCAACAGTTCATTCCATGGCGAAATGACCTGTTCAGTGATGCGGTGAATGAAGGCTGCTGTGCCCAGATCGGCTCCGGCCGCCGCCAGTTGGATGGTGACCCGCAGGCTGTCCTGTTGCAGGGCCGGGTTTTCCATTTTGTGCCGCAGCGCTTCATCCATCTTAAACCATGGGTGCATTGGCAGGCCCCGCAGGACGTGGGCGCGCTCGCGTCGATTGAAAAAATCACTCAGGCCTTGATCGGCGTAGACCAGTTGACTGTTGTTGCGAATGTAGTGCACGGGTTTCAGACCGCTGCGCTTTAAATCCTCCAGCCAGGTTTGTTTGATCGGGCCGATGAACTGCACCAGATACAGTCCGCTGAGGTTCTCATCGGTCTGCCGGTAAAGCGCCGGGATGTCCTGGTTGCCGCGCGCCAGGTCATGCGGGTGAGCGGAGAATTCAATTACGTCACTGACGCTGTGAACGCGATTTCGATGCGCCGTCGGCAGCTGGTCAAAGGTTGTCGCCGGCAGGCTGTACAGATTGAATGTCGGGTATTCGACCAGCAGTGTGGCCTGTGGAGCCCAGCGATCAATGTCTTCAGCGGGGCCGGTGAAGCGGATGTCCTGAGCGGTGGATGCGCAACTGATGATCAATGCAAGCGCGAATGCGCGAACGCGACGAAGCGGCTTCGTTTTCATGGTGTCTCCTCTCTCTTTTTATGTCATGTACGGTGATCGCTGCGACGGCGATCAAAAGCCGGAATACCCAAGAACACACCCCGCTGGACTCAGCAGTCATGGGCGGGCCAAAGACGCTTGTCGGAATCGGGTGACTGTCTGCAAGTCATTGATTGTTATAATTATTGTGTGGGTAAGTCGAAGAATGAATGCTCAGCCACTGACCCGTCAGCGCATGTATCCCAGACTTAAAAGCACGCGTGCTTTAACAGATTGTATACCACATGCAAATGTAAAAAAGTGTGATATGTTTCTCAGTTTGTTTGCTTCCGTCTTTTTTTAAGTTTATGTTAACCCTGCCAGATGGAAAAAGGGCCGGGAAACAGGCCAGGGCAACAGGGGGTTAAGGGCATAACAACACAAATTGACGATTTGACCGATCCATATTTGAGCCACCAGACCACCGCAGTTTGCTGCAACCATCCAGGGCATTTGACCCGGGTCGCGAGACCCGTTTGACTCAACCAAGAGATGTACCAGGCCGCACCATCGGCCATTACGCACAACACATGGGGGTATTGGGGATGAAAAACAAAGGTTTTACTGTCATTGAATTGATGATTGGTTTGTTCGTGGTTTCGATTTTGGCCACCTGGGGCTTGCCCAATTATCACGATTTTAAACTGCGGCAGATGATGCGCAACAACACCAATGAACTGGTGTATGCGATGACCCTGGCGCGCGCCGAAGCCATCCGGCGCGGTGTATCAGTGAGCATCAGCCCGGAAGACGGCCGCTGGGAAGACGGCTGGGTGGTGTTCACCGACATGGACCGCAACGGCCAGCAGAATGGCGACGACGTCGAACTGTTTCGCCAGGATCCGCTGGAAGACGGCATGCAAGTGAGCCTCTCCGGTGAGAACAACCACATCACCTACGGTCGCATGGGCACGCTGATCGGCGACACGCAGTTGATGAAAATCGGCAACGGCGGCTTGCGCGACTACAACAAATCCATTCGCATCATGCCCTCCGGCATGCTGCGGAGTTACACCTTATGAAACCCCGGCGTGCACGCAAACACCGGCTGCGGGGTTTTTCGCTGATTGAAGTGATGATCTCGATTTTGGTGTTCAGCTTTGGTTTGCTCGGCATTGCCGGCATGATGACCGTGTCCATCAAGACCAACCACAACGGCTACATGCGCACGCAAGCCAATGTGCTGGCTGACAACATGGCCGATCGCATGCGCATCAACCCAACCGGATTGTGGCAGGACGCCTACACCGGCGTTGCCGTCACTGGCAGCCTGGAATGCTCCCTGGGTGAACCGTGCGATTACGCGCAGCTGGCGGCTTTTGACATGCAGCAATGGGCCTTCATGATCGACCGCACTTTGCCCAACGCGCAAGGCGAAATCCAGTGTCAGGCCAACAGCGAGCTGCCGGCCGGATTGATCCCGGCGGATCTGCCGTCGATCTGGTTTCCTTCGCCACCGTACGACGGTGTCTGCGAAATCAGCATCGTCTGGAGTGAGGCCGATGCGCAATCCTCTGAAACCACACAACGTGTGCAACTGTTGGTGCAACCATGAACGCGCGCCATCGAACAGAGGGTGGTTTTTCGCTGGTTGAACTGATGGTGTCGATGTTTCTCGGCCTGCTGATTCTGCTGGGATTGATCACCGTTTTCAGCAATTCAAGCCAAATGGGCCGGACCCAGGAAGGCCTGTCAAGAATCCAGGAAAACGGCCGTTTTGCCATTGAACGCATTAAACGCGATCTGGAACTGGCCGGGCGCGTGCATTGCGCCTCTGTGGCGATGCCCAGCAGTTTCACCATTAACTGGAACCAGGGCTACAATCTCTCCACCTGGCTGGTCAACGACGGGGTCACGTTCACCAATGGATTTCCAAACCGCGACGACGTGCTGCTGGATTCCAACGACGACGATCAATTGGGCGACCTGCCGGTCGGGCCGGGTCAGCGATTCATGCTGGATCCGCGCTTTTTCATTCAGGGCCATGAATGTGGCAGCGCCGATTGCGATCCACAACTCGGCGATGCAACGCCCGGCGCCGATCTGCTGATCGCCATGCCGAACGTCGGCAGTGCACACGGCAACCGCGCGGCCATGACCGACGTGTTGACTGTGCGTTATCTCTCAGGCGGCCATGCCATCACTGAAGTGGTGGGCAATCAGATCACCACCGCCACGCCGCTGGATGTAAGCGGGTCGGGTGCGGTGTTGGTTGCCGATTGCGAGCGTGCCATCGTTGACACCGCCACCTATTCAGGCAACAGCGTCACCACCGCCAATGGCATGAGCGCGATCAAACCGGCCTCCGACGCCGCGGTGTATTTGTTGGGCAGTGATTTGCACAACATCACCTATTTCGTCGGCATCCAGGACGACGCGCTGGAACCCGGCACGGCCACCGGCGGGCGCAAAGTGTCCTCGCTGTTTCGCAGTGAAAACGGCGCGGTGCAGGAAATGGTGCAGGGCGTGGAACGGCTGGACTTTTTCTACATGGTGCAACTGCAGACCGGACGCGTGGCGCGTCTGACCGCCGATCAGGTGCACAATTTCAGCGGCGGTGGCGATCTGGACCGCGACGGACGGGTGGACGGCAACCTCGGTTGCATCCGGCCGCCCACCACCCCGCTGTACCCGGGCGTGTCGGTGTCCAACGACGACGGTTGCCTGTGGCGTTCGGTGTTTGCCATTGAGGTGCATTTGTTGCTCAACACCGTTGAGGACGCATCCATGGCGGACAATGAAGTGTATGTCTATTCACCCGACGGCCTGAGCCCACAGAACCCGCAAGGTGGGCTGGTGAGCGGTTTGGACGGTGAGCGCATGTACCGCCGTGAATTCAAAGCGGTGGTGCCGATTCGGAGTTACACCTTATGAAATCGATTCAATGCATTCAAAAACAACGGGGCGCCGCGCTGGCGGTGGGTTTGATCTTGCTGCTGATCACCACAGTGCTGGGATTTGTGGCCATGAAAGGTTCCATGCTG
>JBNLBT010000149.1:0-5631 GCA_050303435.1 Marinicellaceae bacterium | reverse complement strand
CGCCCAAAGCCACCCAAAGCCACATTCAAATCGTCTTTAAGGTTTCTGCCGATGGTGCATTCCAGATTGCGTATGGCTTGATTGATGTCGGCAAAAAATGCTTTCTCGAGTGTCTGAATTTGAGAAATGCGATCTCTAAGAATGCGGTCCACTTTATCCTCATGTTTATCCGCCAAGTTATCGATGTCATGGATTGTGGATTTGACAATGCCTTCAACTTGATTCAAACGCGCTTGAGTGGCCTTGTCTGCTTCTCCAATCACGGCCCTGGCTGCATTTTCGGCTGCAGCGACTACACGCATGAATTCATCGGCAATACCAGCTGAAGCATCGCCGAGAAATCGCCCAACTTCATCACCGATGGATGCATGTGATGCACACGGCAATGCCACAAGCAAGGCCAGAGTCATCTGTAAAATCCACTTGTTTTGTTGTCTAGAACAATTCAGCTTCCAAGGCCCCATATATTCACCCTCATTAAAAATATTTCTTCGAAAAAAACACAACGGACATACACCAGTGATCAATGTGATCAAATCTCTCATCAAATTAAGCAATGACATCGATGTCATCGGGGAAATTGAGGTATTAATATAGGAAAATTCAGTCAATAAAAAGACAGAGCGCGTGCACTATTGAGTACCCGAAGCCCTTTGTGCATTAACGCAATCAGTTTTCATGCGCATCAGTGACTGCGATAAAATACCGAACCATGAACCACCCCAAAGAACATTACTTCCATCAATTCCCCTGGGCTGAGCTGCAACACGCCTACGGCAACGCAGCCAACGCGCCACAATGCCTGTTTGATCTGATGGGTGACGATGAAGACAAACGCGATGATGCCTGGGGCGATTTCCTGTTCAGTTCAGCCGTGCATCAATACACCACCTACACCTGCACACCGGCCGTGGTGCTGTGTGCCCTGCACATGATCGAACACGAGCCCATTGATGGCATTGAAGCCGTAGGCCACCCACTCAAACTGGAACTGCTGCAATTCATCGGCGCCTGCAGATACGGTGCGCAAAGAGACGCAACACTCAAGCAAAACATCCTCAGCGGTGAATCCAGTTATCAAAAACTCGCGAACGACCCACACACGGGCATTGCTCAGGCCGCGCAAAAACTGGTGGACTATTGCCAAACTGGGACACCGGTTTGATCTGAAAAAATCAGAACAGGGATCATTCGAGTGAAATTCATGGCCTTCAAAGGCTAAAATGGCAAAACTAAATCCTGGACCTGTTCATGCAACTCAAGCTCATCATCGTCGCCATCGGCCTGTTCCTGATCGAAGGCTGGCTGCGCCTGCGCATTTACAAACACCTGCAAAACCATCACGGCGAGGGCACTGAAAACCGCATTTCCTTTGCCAGCGCATTCAAACTGCAATTCGAAAAACCGCACAAACCACTGAACGACAGAAGCGTCGACGACTGGGTTGCCATGATCATTTGGATCAATGTCATCTACATCATCCTGTTGGCGTCTTGGGCGGTGATGTTGATTCTGGACAAAGTGTGAATTGTATATATCAGCATTCCAGTACCTGTCCTTGCTTTCGCATGCTTTCGTTCAGCCCTTTGATGCTTCAAATGGTTTTTAAACACGGATAAAAATTTTTTTCCCACGATTGCGTACTGCTTTAGTCGTAGATGCGGCATGCCGATTGAGACAATTGGCTCTGGTGCTGATATACTTCACGCCGGGAAATGGGTTTCATGGAATATCTTATATTTTAACCGTACAATTTTGAATGTTGTGGGGAATGTATGCTTGCGTCTCTTTTAGTTGGCCGCTCAGGCTCTCGTGGTTTTTTTTCTGATTCGTTGAATTTGTTTCATTCATTGTTTTTGATCTTGTTGTTGGGCTTCTTTGCGTCAGCGCGTGCGCAGGATTCCTGTTTTTTGGACGGTCAGTGGACGACACCGCCACCGGATATTTTTGTTTATAATCTCGATGCCGGCAAATTAACTGGTGTGCCGGATCCGACGAACTCCAATAGTCCCAGCGATCCCAAGGCGGTTTTTGAACGGCATGTGACACCGAATCCGGGATTGCCGGTGGTTTCAGTGCGGATTGGGCTGGGGCAGTTGAGCGACCCGGATGATTCGCTGCGCTTTCAGGTGGGCATTTACGATGACAACGGTTCAGGTCTGCCCGGTGCTTTGATCGGTGCCTCAGCCTTATTGTCGCCCACAGCCCTGGGTGTGGCTTCTGGCAACTTTGTTTCAACCCATGTCATCGACATGCCAACATCACCGGTGCCCAGTACAAATTCTTTTCATGTGGGCATTGAATTCTTCCCAGTAGACGGTTTGGATCAACTGTCGGTTGTGACGTCGTGTGGCCATTGCACACCGCCGCAAGGCGAGGGCGATAATTCCAATTTTATTCGCACCACCGGTTTTGGTTTTGAGAGCATTCAAAGTGTCTATTCAAGAAATCTCGATGTGTTCTTGATTCCGCGCATGCAAGGGCCGGATGCGGCGTTCAGTTACTCGCAAAACCTGTACTTTATCGATGAACCGAACGATCCGGTGGCCAACATCACCGGCACGCCCGGCGGCACGTTCAGTGCCTCACCGGGCGGTCTTTCGATCAACGCGGCCACCGGGCAAATCGATCTGTCGACCAGCGCGGTGGGCAATTACATCGTCACCTACACGGTGTCGACGCCCACCACTTGTGAAAACAGCGGCACGTTTTCGTTGCGCATTGAAAACCCGGCCAGAATCGGCGATCGGGTGTGGAACGATCTGAACGGCAACGGCGTGCAGGACGGCGGTGAACCGGGTTTGTCGGGCGTGCAATTGTATCTGGATGACAACCTCAACGGCGTGTTGGATGGCGGAGAAGCCACAGCGATCTCGGACGGCACCGGCGCGTATCAGTTCGGTTCGCTGCTCTTAGGCAGTTATCAAGTTGCAGTGAATGGCGCGAGTGTGCCCGCCGGTTGGGTGTTGACAACGGCAAACGATCCGACGGCTTTGACGCTGAACACGGGCGAGCTCCGTAGCGACGTTGATTTTGGTTTCCAGCAGCAAGACGCGTTCATTGGGGATTTTGTCTGGAACGATCTGGATGGTGACGGTGTGCAAGATGCCGGCGAACCGGGCTTGAGTGGCGTGCGGGTGTTTCTCGATGCCAATCTGAACGGCGTATTTGATGGCGGAGAAATCGCAGATCTGAGTGATGGCTCGGGCGCCTATCAGTTGACCAATCTGCCCGCCGGTGTGTATTCGGTCAAACTGGACGTGGCGACCAGGCCGGCCGGTTTTGTGCAAACCACCGCAGACCCGGTGTCGGTAACGCTGGCAGCCGGCGAGGATTTCAACAACGCGGATTTTGGTTTGCAACAGCAAAATGCGTTCATTGGTGATTTCGTCTGGAATGACCTCAATGGTGACGGTATTCAGGACGCCGGGGAAGCTGGGCAAGCAGGCATTGCGGTGTTTTTGGACCTCAACCTCAACGGTGCGCTGGACGCCGGCGAGCCGGTCGATGTGTCCGATGGCGCGGGCGCCTACGCATTCACCGGTTTGCCCGCCGGCAGCTACTCTGTGCGCCTGGATTTGTCCACGGTGCCAGCCAATTACACCGTCACCACGCCCGCGGATTACGCCCTCGTTTTGGCCGCAGGTGAAGTCAATACCGGGGCCGATTTCGGCGTGCAGCAGCCGATCGAAATCAGCGTCAATGACGTCAGTCAGGTCGAAGGCAATGCCGGCACTTCGGCGCTGGTATTCACAGTGACCTTGTCGCAGACTTTTGCGGGCACCATCACGGTGGATTATGCCTTGACCCCGGGCAGCGCCACGCCGGGTGAGGATTACGTCGACACCTCCGGCACCTTGACATTCAATCCGAACGTGGTCTCTCAAAGCCTCGCGGTCGATGTGCTGGGTGATGAGGTATTTGAAAGCGATGAAACCTTCACTGTGCAACTGAGCAATCCCACCAACGCGTTGTTGAACGATGCCACCGGTGCAGGAACCATCCAAAACGACGACGGTCAACCCAGCCTTTCAGTCGATGATGTTTCAATCGTTGAAGGCGACAGCGGCAACAGCGCGTTGACTTTCACCGTGTCACTGAGCAACGGCAGCTCGGAAGATATTTCAGTCAATTATCAGACCGCCTCCGGCAGTGCCAGCGCCGGCGTGGATTTTGTCGACACCTCCGGTGCGCTGAACATCCCGGCCACATCGCTGAATGGCGTTGTATCCGTTGATGTGATCGGTGATTTTCTGATTGAGGGCGACGAAACGTTCACTGTGGAGCTCAGCACGCCGGTCAATGCATCGTTGAACGATGCGCAAGGCCAGGGCACAATTCTCAACGACGATGAAGGCGCCGATCTGGTGCTGATCATGGGTGTTGCACCGGAAGGCCTGATTTATGGCGAAGTGTTGAGTTACACATTGCAGGTCACCAATCTGGGGCCTGAAGTGGCCTTGGACAGCGTCGTGACTGTGAATTTGGCCGAGGGTCTGGATTTCATCCAGGCCAGCACCACGCTTGGCAGCTGTGCTCACCTCAACGGCGTGGTGAACTGTGCTCTGGGCGATGTCGCTTTGGATCAGGTTGTTGATCTGCTCATTGATGTTGAAGCCAATACAACCGGCACGATTTACACGCAGGCCAGTGTCGTCAGTCAGATATCAGACGATCCGCAAAATGCCAACAACGCCTCAGTGCGAGGCATCATCGTAGGCGCAGTGCCAGTGCCTGGGCTGTCGATGTTCGGTTTGTTGCTGTTGTCTCTGTTGATGGGGTGGGCGGTGCATCGCAGAGGCGTGCGGCAGGTTGCTTGATGTTCAACTGTTGGTCGGCACTGTCATCAGTGCCGACTGGGCACCTAATTTTGTCGCGGAGTGTGAATCGGTGGTTCCACAATCGATTCACACTCAGTGACAAGCCAAACCATGCATCCGCAACACAGCGTTGGTGGCAGCAATGAAGTCAATGGCCCACCGGCACTGACTGCGCATCAATGTCAGATACCCAGTAACACTCAATAGAATCCTTACCTTGCGACCAGCGAGATCATGCTGGTTTGTTTAAGTATAGCCTGCTATGATGGACGTTTTACAGGAAGTTCCTCATGACCGTAGCACGGAAGCAGTTGGTTTCTTTGGTTGATACACCTTACTATCACGTGGTTTCGCGCTGTGTAAGGCGTTCATTTCTTTGTGGCTTTGATCGATTTTCCGGTCAATCCTTTGAACACCGGCGCGGCTGGATTGTAGATCGGGTGAAGTTTCTCGCTGGGGTGTTTGCTGTGGATGTGTGCGCCTACGTGGTGATGTCGAATCATTATCATCTGGTGTTGAAGGTGGGCGACACTTCCGAGTGGTCGGTGAAACGGGTGTTGCATCATTGGGGCTCGTTGTGTGCTTTGCCTTTGTTGTGCCAGCGCTTTGTTGATGGGGAGGCGTTGAGCGCTTTTGAACGCAATGCGGTCTCGGTTATGGCTGAGGGGTATCGGGCAAGACTGATGGATTTGTCGTGGTTCATGAAGCTGTTGAATCAGGACATTGCCCTGCGTGCCAATGCCGAAGACAACGTCAAAGGACACTTCTGGGAATCGCGCTTCAAGTCGCAGGCCTTGCTGGATGAGCGGGC
>JBNLBT010000148.1:0-6069 GCA_050303435.1 Marinicellaceae bacterium | reverse complement strand
CATGAGATCGATCACCTCAACGGGGTGGTGTTTCTTGATCACCTGTCGACATTGAAGCGCAAGATGGCGCTGAAAAAGCTGGGCGTGCCGGCCTGAATTCTGCTCAGTTTCTTTCCAGCGGGTTATTCAAAACAACATTTTCTTCACGTTCCGGTCCGGTCGAAACGATGTCGATCGGCACGCCCACGTGGTCGCGAATCAAGGCAATGAAATCCCGCGCAGTTTGCGGCAGATCCTGCAGGCGGGTGATGCCGCGCGTGCTGCTTTGCCAGCCAGCCAGCGTTTGGTAAATCGGTTGGGCGGCGGCCCACTCGCTGTGCGTGGACGGGTAAACGCCATTGCTGTAGGCGGTGCACACCTGAATCTGTGCAAAGCTGTCGAGCACGTCCAGTTTGGTGATGCACAGTCCGGTGACGCCGTTGATTTGCACGGCGCGTTTCAGGGCCACAAGATCGAGCCAGCCACAGCGGCGGGGGCGACCGGTGGTGGCGCCAAATTCCACGCCGTTTTTTGCCAGCATGCGACCGTCCTCATCAAACAGTTCGGTGGGAAACGGGCCGCTGCCAACGCGGGTGGTGTAGGCTTTGGTGATGCCCAGCACCGCGTCGATGTCGGTGACGCCCAGACCGCTGCCACTGGCGGCGCTGCCGGCGGTGGTGTTGGATGAAGTGACGAAGGGGTAGGTGCCGTGGTCAATGTCCAGCAAAGTGCCCTGGGCACCTTCCAGCAGGATGTTGTGTCCCTGCGCGCGGTGTTCGTGCAAAGCGGCGGTGACGTCGCAGACCATGGGCCGCAATCGTTCGGCGTGTTTCAGGCAATCGGCGAAAATGGCGTCAAACTCGAGGGCTTCGGCGCCGTGGTATTGTGTGATGACGAAATTGTGGTATTCCAGCACTTTGCTCAGTTGATCGGCCAAGGCCTCGCGATCGAACAGGTCGGCCACGCGAATGCAACGGCGCGCCACCTTGTCTTCGTAGGCCGGGCCGATGCCGCGGCCGGTGGTGCCGATGGCGCGGTCGCCTTTTTTTTCTTCTCTGAGCTGGTCCAGACGCACGTGATGGGGCAAGATCAGTGGCGCGTTGTTGCTGATGCCCAGGCGCGATTGCACCTGCACGCCGCTGGCTTCCAGCGCATCGATTTCGCGAATCAGCGCGCCCGGTTCGATCACCACGCCATTGCCAATGTAGCAGCGAACGCCTTCGCGCAGAATGCCCGAGGGCACCAGGTGCAAGACGGTTTTCTGACCGTTGATGATCAGCGTATGACCGGCGTTGTGACCGCCCTGATAACGCACCACAGCATCGGCGTCGCGGGTCAGCAGGTCCACGATCTTGCCTTTGCCTTCATCGCCCCACTGGGTGCCAAGCACCACCAGATTTTTCATGGTTTCAATCCGTAAAATAACAGCCCGCCGGAAATCAGCATGACCAGACCCAATGTGCGCAGGCGCTGGTCATTTAAATTCGACAGGTATACAAGCACTTGACGCCAGAGTTGCGGCGCCACGGTGGGCATCAGCCCTTCAAACACAAGCATCAATGCCAGCGCGGCCAGCCAGGGGTGTTCCATCAATTGCTGTTCAGCCGGTCATTGAAATACTTAAAAAATTCCGATTTCGGGTCCAGCACCATCATGTTGCCGTTGCTGCTGGCGAAGCTGTTCACATACGCCTGCAATGAGCGGTAAAACGCATAAAACTCCGGGTTTTTGTTGTAGCTCTCAGCGTACAGGCGGGCCGCTTCGGCGTCGCCGTTGCCGCGGATGATGGCGGAACGTTCTTCGGCTTCGGCCAGCATGATGCTGATCTGTTTGTCGGTGTTGGCCTCAATGTTGATGGCTTCCTTGCGGCCATTGGAACGGTGTTCAGCGGCTTCCGCGCTGCGTTCTGAACGCATGCGGTCGTACACCGAATTGCTCACCGCGTCGGCCAGGTTGATTTGCTTGATGCGCACATCAACAATTTCCATGCCGTAGTTTTCGGCGATTTCTTTGGTTTGTGCCTGCAGATTGTCCATCAGCTCTATCCGCTGGGTGGTGATCACCTGCTCCAGCGTGCGCTTGGAAAATTCCTGCAGCAAGGCGTTCTTCATGACGCCGTTGAGGTTGGCGCTGGCGCGTTCCAATGACCCTTCGTTGGTGATGTAGAATTCGCGCACGCTTTTGATCTTCCATTTCACAAAATAGTCAACCATCAGGTATTCATTGTCGGTGTTCAGCACCGGTTCCGGGTTGTTGTCCAGTGTCTGGATGCGCGTGTTGAATTTCTTGATGGTGTGAATCACCGGAATGCGCCAGTGCAGTCCCGGTTCGTATCCGGCCTGCACGATTTCACCGAATTTGAATTTGATCGCGGTTTCTTTTTCGTCCACGGTGAACACAAACAGGCTGCCGAGCAGCAGTCCAATCACCAGGATAATCAGCAGTGGAGTCAGTTTGCTCATGTTCAGTTTCCTCTGCCCTGACGGCCACGGCGTGCGTTGGCGTCCGTTGATGGGCTGTTGGTTTCGGGGATCACATAGGTGGTGCCCAGATCAATCGGCTGGTTGTTGCGGTGCGAGTTTTTCAGCAACTGGTCCAGTGGCAGATACATCATGCTGTTGCCGGCTTCTGAGTCCACCACCACTTTATTGGTGTTGGACAAAATGCGTTCCATGCTTTCCAGATACAAGCGTTGGCGGGTGACTTGCGGGGCCATTTCGTATTCGCTGCGCAACAGATCGAAGCGTTTGGATTCACCGCGCGCCCGCGCCAGCACCGATTCGTAATAGGCTTCGGCGTCCTGAATGATTTTCAGCACCCGACCTTCGGCCTCAGGGATTTTGCCCTTGGCGTATTCGTTGGCCTGGTTGATGTAGGTCTTCTGGTCTTCGCGGGCTTTCACCACGTCGTTGAAGGCTTCTTTCACGCGGTTGGGTGGGTGCACCTCGGTGATGTTGACCTGCAGCACTTCGATGCCGGACTGGTAATCGTCCAGCATGGATTGCAATTCATTGCGCACCGACAGCATCACGTCGATGCGGTTTTCATTGATGATGTGGTCCAGGGTGCTGGTGCCTGCGACCTGGCGCATGGCGCTTTCAGCGGCCTGACGCACGGTGTTTTGCGGGTTTTCCAGCTTGAACAGAAAATCGCGCACGCGCGCTTCACTGACGCGGTATTGAATCGAGTAGTTGATTTCCACCAGATTCTTGTCCGAAGTCAGCATGATTTCCTTGGAGTTGTTCTCCTGCCGCACTTTGGTGACGTTGACCCGGTGCACGGTGGCGAAAGGGCGCGGCCAGGTGAAGTTCAGACCCGGATTCAGCGTGCGGTGGTATTTGCCGAACAACAACACCACGCCGCGTTCCGGTTCATCCAGTCGATACATGGAACTCCACAGCACGGCGATGCCCAGGAATATCAGAATGAACAGCGCCGGTCCGGCGCTCCCGCCGCTTTGGCCGCCTGAGCCGCCCATGCCCAGAGCACCTTTGATCTTGTTGATGAAATCGGACATGATTTTATCCAGATCGGGTGGCTTGTTGCCGCCCGAGCCGAAGGGGTTGTCCGGTTTCTTGTCTCCGCCGGGTTCATTCCAGGCCATATATATCTCCGTTTTGCTGTGTTGACCGCCGATCAATTGAGAACGGGGGTCGCGTGTTCTGTTGTTTGCTTTTGTTGCGCAACCATCAACCGGCCGACAAATGCGCCCAGGTGATCGGGTCGTTTGGCCAGCTGCTGCCATTTTTCCGCTGCCAATTCTACCTCAAGTTGCCAGCCATTGGCATCATCGAAGGTTTCAGCGCGCACCCCTTCAAGCTGATAGAACAGTGCACGCAGTTGACCCATGTCCAATGGCAGATTCACCTGCATGCCAACATGGGACCGATTGAAGCGATCTTCAATGGCCCGGGTCAATAAATCCAGGCCTTCGCCGCTGTGGGCCGATAACCACACCTGCTCAGTGAGTCCGTTGTGGGCCACCGCGCGTGCCGGCAAATCATTCACATCGATTTTATTGAACACCTCGATCAGCGGGATGTCGACGGCGCCGATTTCTTCCAGCACCTGCGTCACTTCGCGCATGTGCAGCCGGTGCTCCGGGTTGCTGCTGTCAACCACGTGCAGCAGCAGATCGGCGTCCACGGCCTCCTGCAGCGTGGCGCGAAAGGCAGCGATCAGTTCATGCGGAATGTCGCGCACGAAACCCACCGTGTCACTGATGACGGCCTGTTGCTTCAGGCCATTGTGCATTTGCCGCACCGTCGGGTCCAAGGTGGCAAACAGCTGGTCGGCAGAATACACTTCGGCGTCGGTGAGCCGGTTGAACAGGGTGGATTTACCGGCGTTGGTGTAACCCACCAGCGCGATGGTTTTGATGCCGGTGCGCTGTCGCTGCCGTCGGCCCTGCTGACGCTGGGTCAGCACCTTGTCCAATTTGCGGCGCAGGGATTTGACCCGCACGCCGAGCAGGCGCCGGTCGGTTTCCAGCTGCGTTTCGCCGGGGCCGCGCAAACCGATGCCACCTTTCTGTCTTTCCAGGTGAGTCCAGCCGCGCACCAGCCGTGTGGACAGGTGGCGCAATTGCGCCAGTTCCACTTGCAATTTGCCTTCGTAGGATTGCGCGCGCTGGGCGAAAATGTCGAGAATCAGGGCGCGCCGGTCCAGCACGCGCGCCTGGATTTTTTTTTCCAGGTTGCGTTCCTGCACCGGCGACAGGGGGGCATCAACCAAAACCAGGTCGGCTTCGTGCGCCTGCACGCAGGCACTGATTTCATCGGCTTTGCCAGAACCAATGTAGTATTTGGCGTCCACGCGTGAACGACTCAGAGGCATCACGTCAAGAATTTCAGCGCCCGCGGAGCGGGCCAGCTCGGTGAATTCTTCAATGGCTTCGAGGTCGGTTTGTTGATTGATTTGCGGACACACCAAAACCGCCCGGTCTCCTTTCCTGGATCGTTCAAACATGGGGCAGGGGGCGATGCATCGGTGCGGCGATTATTTTTCCATCTCCTGTTGGATTTTGAAGGTGCTGATGTTGCGCGCCGGTACGATGGTGGAGATGGCGTGTTTGTAAACCAGTTGATTGGTGGTGTTGTTCAGCACAATCACGAATTGATCAAATGATTCAACCGTGCCTTGCAGTTTGATGCCGTTCATCAGAAACACCGATACGGGCACTCTTTCTTTACGCAATGCGTTCAAAAATGGATCTTGCAATGTTTGTCCTTTAGACATTTTTTTTCTCTTTTTTTATAGTAATGATTACGTCGGTAAATGATAGCACAATTGTATTTTTCAAGGGTGAATATTGTGTTTTTGTCGGCGCGCCCGCGGCGCCGTGCAGGGCGCGGCCAATGACGCGCTGACTGGCGCGGCCTCCGTGCACTTGGCACACAGACTGTTGCACCGGTCCAGTCAGTTTAGATTGAATTCAATCCGGGTGAAATCGCCCTCATCCGCCGTTTTGACGTGCACGGTTGGCAGGCTCAACCCGATGCTGCACAGGGTGGCTTCATGGCATGCAGTCCGGTCCATGGTCTGTGCCAGTCCTTGCAGGGGGGACTCGCCGTCCGGATGCCGTTTGTGTGCCACCACCAGGGCCACGCTTTCTGGAGTGATGTTGAAGCGTTTTTGCCAGCGTTCAAGTTCGTCTTCGTCGTCGCGATAAAAGAAAAAAGTGTGCAGGCGGTGTTGCGTCGGGTTCAGGCCGATGATGAATGCGCCGGGCTTTCTCAAGTCGTGTTCTGTGACCACAAAGCCTTTTCTGTAGAAGCGATCCAGCAAGGAAATGTCGTTCAGGCGGATCGAGTCGATGCGCCCCGTTTCAGTCTCAATGGAGACGGTCACGCGCGCGTCCCGGTTGTAAGCGATGCCCGTGGACAGTCCAAAGTTCTCATTGTAGCCATAGGTCATGCGGATGATTTGGTCGCGTTCACAGCGGTCGATCGGCGGCAGAATCTCCAGCGTCTGGGTGAATTGGCAATGGCCCTCGGGATCGCCCGACCGGCCGTTCTGGAACAGCCGGTTGCGGCTGAACACGATGCGTTCCGGGCGGACGCGGTCAAAGGGCTGGCCGAACATGAAGGT
>JBNLBT010000147.1:0-6156 GCA_050303435.1 Marinicellaceae bacterium | reverse complement strand
TTTTATTCATATTGCGATGATTATCGACTGCTGTCTCAATCTCAGATTTCAAGTCATCAAAACTCAGTGAAGTCATTTTTCTTGAATATATAATCAAATCAATTGGATAATCTGAACAATACGATTTCATCAACTTTTTTTCAACAGTATTAATAGTCTCCTCATCATGGAAAAAACAGAGTGGTTTATTGGAAGTGGGATCAAAATTTTTAAATTCTCGTTGCCAGTCTTCTGAACATGCCTCAGTTAGTTCATAACCAAGAATGCGACCGTCTAGATCCTGGCATATAATGTCTGGTTCCTTCTCATTCGCATTTCCGTTACGAATGCTTTGATCAATAACAGACATAGGAACAGCATTTAAGAAATCTTTAAATACTTCCAATTCAGACTGAGCTTTACTGTTTTCTTTATTCATTCCAGTATCTTAGTCCAACTGAGTCAATGAAAAAACCCAATTGGTAATTGCCCGTTCCAAGTAAAGAAAAAATTGTTTCTCTCTGCCCAAATCTTAATAGCAAATAGAGTTAATTAATAATTCACTCGGAACGTTTCAATCTCAACTACGAAAAAACCTGAACTTGTGTGAACTTTGGCCGCATGGGGTGACTCCATTGAAGTGGGTATGCACACATTGTCACTGGAGAGGCCTGATCATGCTGGGGTGTTCTGATTTTTTATTTTGTGAGTTTTGCACACGCGGGGGTGCCGATGCGCTGTCGGGCGTGTAAGGGCAGGGGCGTTTCGCCGCTGGAGGCCTTGTCCGATTCTGTCGGTGGCACCCTGAATTGCCGGCGGTGTGGGGCGCGCCTGCGCATATCCCGCCTGGGGGTGAGCCTGATTTATCTGTTGGAGGCGGCGGTGTTGCTGGGCGCCGGCTGGGGCGCGATTGTGTGGAACGCGGCGTGGCTGGTGGTGCTGACGGTGGCACTGTTGGCCGGCTTGCGCATGTTTGTGTGGGGCTTGCTGGCGCGTCAATTGTCGGACGCTGCGGGCGTTGCTGAAGCGGGGCCGCACGATGCGGGGAAGCATTGATTCAGGCTTTGGCAACGTCATGACCGGCGCATTGCCGGTACGCTTGCGGGGACAGGCCGTAGTGTTTTTCAAAGGCGCGGCGAAAACTGTCGCTGTGACTGTAGCCGAGCGCGCCGGCGATGGCGCCGATGCGGCTGTTGCCTTCGGCCAGCAGAACCCGCGCGCGGTCCATGCGCAATTGTTCTATCAATGCGCTCGGAGTGCAGCGGAAGGCGTGGTGAAAAAGGCGGCTTAAGTGCCGCGCGCTGTAGTTGGCCTGCGCGGCAAGATCGTCCAGCGTGAAGCGCCGGTGCAGGTTGTTCTGTATCCATTGCAGCAAACCGGCCAGGCGCTGGTCATTGAAGGACTGCACTTGCAACGGTCTGGAGAACTGGTTCTGGTTGCCGGGCCGGTGCAGGAACACCAGCAGTTCGCGCGCCACTTCAGCGGCCACCGCGCTGCCGTAATCGGTTTTGATCATTGCCAGACTCATGTCTACACCGGCGGTCACACCGCCGCTGGACCACAGTCCGTGGTCGTTGATGTACAGCCGTTCGGCCTGCACCTGCAGGTCGGGGTGGCGTCGCTTGAGTTCCTCGGTGTGTTTCCAGTGAGTCGTCACATGACGCCCGCGCGCGCAGTCCAGTTGCGCCAACAGGAACGTGCCGGTGCACACACTGGCCACCCGCTGCGCCTGGCTGCACATGGCATTCAAAGTGGATTTTAGTGCCGCGTTCAGCTGCGTGCTGCGTGGACCTATGCCGCCGGGCAGAATCACCTGGCGCGCCATCACTGGCCTCTCCAGCACGGCGTCGGCCAGGATGGCCACGCCGGTGTCGGAGGTCACCTGTGTTTGCTTGAGCGACAGAATGTTATAGCGAAATGTCTGTCCGACGCACTGCGCCGCCTGCACCCAGGCCGACAGAGGGCCAAACAGATCCAGCGGGTGAAACCCGTCGGTGACGATGAATGCGGCGTCCAATGGCGTGTGATGTGTCGTGTTCATTGGGCCAGTATACCTTCACCATTGATGTCCACACAGACATAAAGCCGACCCATTCAGACATTCGCTTGCATCCACTGCCTGCGCACCGCTGCAGTGCCAGGCCATTCACAACTGTACGGAGTACACGTCTCAAGAAACGAATTGATCTGGTTCTGGCCGGGTGTTTGACTGTTCTGTTGAGCACGCTGCCCACCCATTCGCAGGCGCAAGAGCGTCGTCAGGTGCCGGCACATCGTGTGCACGGTGCACTCGAAGCCGGAGTGCTGGCCGAAATCGATGCCTTCCTGCAATCCGACAAGCGCGCCTGGGCCGCTCAGGACGTTGAGGCACTGATGCAATTACACAGCGCGGACAGTGAATGGATCAACGCCTGCGCGCGCATTTTTCAAAGCCGTGAGGCGTTGGGAGGGTTTCTGCGTGAGCGCTTTTTCCCGCAATTCGATGCGGCCGTTTCACAGCAGGAGATGGAGCATTTGAAGCGCGTGTCAACGCGCCTGCTGGGTGGCGATGCGGCGGTGCTGCATTTGTACACCGATGCCGACCGCGGCGCGCCGAGAAATGCCGGCTGGCAGGTGGTGCACACGGTGATCATGGGCGCGCGTTGAGCGGCTCGCCAGACAGGCTCACCAGACGAAGCGCATGTGTCTGACGTGTTCGGCGATCCATTGGTGCATCTGTTGCGCGTCTTTTGCGTCCAGATAGGGGATGTGCACGCGGTGTTTGTTGAGCTGGCTGCCGGCGGTGTCCACCGACAGTCGCGCCATGCGGTGGCGGCGGTCGAAGGGGCTGCTGTGCAGGCTGACGGTTTGTACTTTGTTCAGACGCACCACGCTGATGTGGCGGAACAGCACGCCGCTGCGGTAGGCGATGTAATCCGCGCTGCTGGCGTGCGCGGCGCCGCACACAAAGGCGCGTGCGTGCCACAGGATTAATGCAGCCAGCGGCATCGCCAGCCACGCCCAATGACCGATGAAAGGTCCACTGAGGGCGGTCAGGATGGCCAGAATGACGCCGTTGCGTTTGGCCAGCCGACGCCAGCCGCGCCATTGCACCGGTTGCCAGGCGGTGGTGGCCAGATCAATTTCCGGCAGCAGTTTTCTGACCAGTGCCTGCGCCGCCTGCGGCTCGGCCAAAGGCGCGATCCAGTGCATGGTGAAGCCCTGATTGTGCGCCACCGCGCCGGCGGTTTCCATGGTCACCGTGGTGCGCTTGAGCCAGCGATGCAGGGGCGACGCGTTGAAACGGATCAATTGAATGCGGTGCAAAGGCACGGTGGCTGAATGGGTGGTCAGCAAACCCATGTCAACGTGTATTTTTTGCGCCAGTCGGCGCAGAGTGAAACCGCGCAGCTGTAAAAAAGCCATGGCAATGGACACCGCCCAGATGGCCAGCAGAGCGCCCAGCAGCATCACCGCGCCATAGATCAGCCACTGCAGCAGACTGAAATGTGCCACATCCAGAGTGCTCAACAGGGCATTGATGCGATTGGACAGGGCGGAGCGCCAGGTGTCGTTGTTCATGACGATGGAAAAGATCACACCGACCGGCACCAGCGCGCGGTGTGAGATGAATCCGTACTTGGCCACTTCGGCGTCGCTGAGAGAAAAGTCATTGGCTGCGGGGGTTGCATCCGCATCGGCTGTGGGCAGAGCATCGCCGCCATCGTCGCGCGCCTGCTGCACCCGCGCGCGCAGATTTTCCACCTGTTCAAGGCCCATCACGCGGATCACCGCTTCGGGCTTGCTGCCGGAGGCCGATTCCACCTGCAGGGTGGCGACCTTGAAAAACTTGTGCAGTGGATTTTTCACCACATTCAGATTCTGGATGCGCGTGTAGGGAATCTGCCGCAGGGACTTGAACAATATGCCCTGTTTGACCACCAGCCGGTCGGCTTCCAGCCAATAGCGGTAGAACCGGTATTGAAACAGCGTCGCCAGCGCCACCACCGAGCCAAACACCACCACCACCGCGTCTTCTGCACGACCCGAGGTGCCGAACACGCCGAGCAGGGCTGGCAATAGCAGTTTGCCCACGGTGTGAAACAAGATGAACAGCGGCGAGATGGGGGCCAGTTTTTGTGCGGGGCTTTGCAGGGCGTCCTGGCTCAAGGTCACACCGCGTCGTCGTCGACCGTTTCCAGCAGCTCGGCGCGCAAAGACACCGCGTCGTCCTCACGTAAACCGGGCACAGTGACCGACGCGTTGCGCGTGCCGGCGGTGTGCAGCACCAGTTTGGCCAGCCCCGCGCGGCGTTCCAGCGGGCCGTGGGTGATGTCGATGTGCTGCAGGCGGTTGCGCGGCACCAGCACCGTGGTGCGCCAGAACACGCCGCGCTCAATATACAGGCCCAGCTCGGTCAGCCAGTGCCGGTGACGCGCAAACCAGGCGCGGGTGTAGCGTCGCGTGAGCCACACCAGCACCGCCCAGAAGCCCGCGAAGATCGCCAGCACGAGCCAATACGGCTGGTCAGTCACGACAAAATACGGCACGCTCAATACCGCCGAGGCCAGCGTGCACACCACCCAGTTGATGCGCAGCAGCAAGGTCAGATAGGCCGGATCGAGCGCCTGTTTTTCTGTGGGGTTCATGCACGGGTGGGACGGGGGCTGAAACGCCCCCGCCGCTGGTTTTTGCTGTCGGGTGTCACTTGTCGGCCATGTGCATCAACGGCAGCGGTTGCGGAGAATCGCTGTCGATGAAATAGATCTTGCTGGCCGGGTCTTTGGAAATCGCCTTGAGGGCTTCCAGCGACATCAGTTTGACGTAGTTTGGGTTGTTGCCGATGGCGGTGTTGATTTTTTCAATTTCATAGGCCTGCGCGTCGGCCAGTACGCGGCGTTTCTGCGCCTCTTCCTCGGCGGCGCGGCGTTCGGCTTCGGCGGCGGCGATTTTCTGCTGCTGCTCGGTGCGGAAACGCTCCAGCTCGGCTTTTTGTTTTTCCACTTCCTGTTCGCGTTCTTTCTTGGCTTCAATGGCCTTGGTGATGAACGGCGGCAGGGAGATGTCGCGGATCAGCACGGCCGAGACTTCGATGCCCTTGGGCGAGAGGTATTCCTGCATGCCGACCAGCAGGGTGTCCTGCAATTGTTCCTGGGTTTCCTCGAGGAAGAAATCCTCGGCACGGCGGATGGATTTGCCCTGTTCACGCAGCAGGGAGCGCAATTTGGGCACCAGCTGCACTTCCAGCACTTTTTCGATGGAGCCGGTTTCCTGCAGTATTTTTGCTGCCAGCAGGGCGTTCAGACGGTACTGCACCGACACGTCGATGGTGGTCTGCAACTGGTCCTGTGAAGGCACACGCGCCTGTTCCTTGTGGGTTTTTTCGCGCACGTCGTATTCATGCCAGGAATACAGCGGGTTCACCGGGATGTGCAACCCCTCGGTGTAACTGGTGTCCTGCACCTTGCCGAACAATGTGGCCACCGCCACGTGTCCGGCCGGCACGCTCTTCCAGAACTTTGAGCCGAAGATGATCAGCAGAATAATGACGATGAACGGAATGATTTTTTTCAATTGAATGGTGTTGGCCATGTGTCTCCCCTGAAAACGAATTTGATCGGTTTTATTTTAGCAAGATTTGCCTGAACGCGCTCAGGTCATTGGTCACCCGTCGCGACAGCAGTGGCGCGTCGGCGCAGCGTCTGAGTGCCTCGGGGATTTCGATTTCACGCGCCAGCACGTCTTGCACGGTCTCGATGAATTTGGCCGGGTGCGCGGTGGCCAGAAACACGCCGGTTTCATCGCCCTTTAGATGGTCTCGCAGCGCCGCGCAGGCCACCGCGCCGTGTGGTTCGGCCAGGTATCCGGAGCGCGCGAGTTGGCGCATTTCGGTGAAGGTCTCCTCATCCGTTTTGCGTGCGCCGCGCACACAGTTCAACACCGCCGCGCGGTCGTTGTTGAACAGGTGCATCACCCGTGGCCAGTTGTTCGGCGCCGACACGTCCATGGCGTTGGAGGCGGTTTCCTGCGTTGGCTGCGGTTGCCAGCGGCCTTCCAGCAGGAAGCGCGGCACCGTGTCGTTGAGGTTGGTGGCGGCGATGAAGCGACGGATCGGCGCGCCCAGCCGCGCGGCCAGCAGCCCGGCGGTGAGGTTGCCGAAATTGCCGCTGGGCACCGCCACCACCGCAACGCACATTG
>JBNLBT010000146.1:0-6200 GCA_050303435.1 Marinicellaceae bacterium | reverse complement strand
GTTGCGCAAGACCTCGAGGATCCCCTCCGTGCTGCCGTCCCCGTGCTGCCACTGGCCGTCGGTGAGATCGGGCCCGCGCTCGGTCCCTCGACCATCGTCGCCGTGGCACTTGGCACACATGCCCTTCTCGTAGGCGGCGCCGCCGAGCGGGCCGCTGATGGCCACCAGGTCGCCCGTCTTCGCGCCGCGGCGGTGCATCAGTTCATCGGTGCGCGCTTCGCCGATCAGCGTCACGCTCAGGCACAGCGGCCCGGCCGTGGTGTCGCCGCCGATCACCGTCACACCGTGCGCCACCAGCAGGTCGTGGAAACCGTCCAGCAAGCCATCGATCCAGTCGCAATCGAGTGAGGGCAGGGTCAGATTCAACAGGCACCAGCGCGGCCGCGCGCCCATCGCCGCCAGATCCGACAGGTTCACCGCCAGCGCTTTGTGACCGATGTCGGCGGGCGCGTCTTTGCGGTGGAAATGCCGTCCGGCCACCAGCGTGTCGGTGCACACCACGCTGCGGCATTCGGGGTCGCTGGGATTTTTCAGCACCGCCGCGTCGTCGCCGATGCCGGTGCACAGATCGGCGTGCTGCGACGGCAGGCGCCGTCGGATTGCTTCGATCAGCGAAAATTCGTCGGTGGGATGGACTTCAGGGCGATTCAAAATCGCGCAACTGCTTGCACACCTGATGCAACAGCCCGTTGATGAAGGTGTGTGAGCCCTCGCCGCCGAAATCGCGCGCCAGCAGCACCGCTTCATTGATCACCACCTTGAACGGGGTTTCCAGGTGCTCGGCCAGTTCATACACCGCGAGCAGCAGAATGGCGTTCTCCACCGCGCCCATGTCGGCCTTGTTGCGCCCCAGGTGGGCGTCGATCACGGCCTGGAATTCCTCGCGCCGTTTTTCCACGGTGTTCAGCGCGTGTTTGAAGAAATCCACATCCACTTTACTGAAATCCTGCTCCAGCAAAAACTGCTCGATCACTTCGCTGGCGCGCATGTGGTTGTAATGCGTCTGGTACAGGGCCTGGATCAGGCGCTTGCGCGCGCGGTGTTTGGCGGCCAAAGGTTCGGCCATGCGTTTGGGTTTTCCCGGGCGGTTTGTTTCGTTCATGCGCTGTCCCTGGTTCAAGAGCCGTACACGGGAAATCGTCCGCACAGCGCGGTGACCTGCCCGCGCACGCGCTCGATCACCACGTCGTTGTCCATGTCGTCCAGCACGTCGCAGATCCAGTGCGCCAGCTCGGTGATTTCACTCACGCCGAATCCGCGCGTGGTGCACGCCGGCGTGCCCAGGCGCAGACCGCTGGTGACGAACGGCGAGGCCGGGTCGTTGGGCACGGCGTTTTTGTTGACCGTGATGTGCGCCTCACCGAGGCGTGCTTCGGCGTCTTTGCCGGTGATGCCCTGTTTGATCAGATCGACCAGGAACAGGTGGTTCTCGGTGCCGCCGGAGACGACTTTGTAGCCGCGTTCTATGAACACCCCGGCCATCGCCGCGGCGTTGTCAACCACGCCCTGCTGATAGCTTTTGAATTCGGGTTTGAGGGCTTCGCCGAAGGCCACCGCCTTGGCCGCAATCACGTGCATCAGCGGACCGCCCTGGATGCCGGGAAACACCAGCGAATTGAGTTTCTTTTCCACCTCTGGGTTGGCCTTGGCCAGGATGATGCCGCCGCGCGGACCGCGCAGGGTTTTGTGCGTGGTGGAGGTGGTCACGTCGGCGATCTGCACCGGCGAGGGGTACAGCCCGGCGGCCACCAGGCCGGCCACGTGGGCCATGTCAACGACAAACCAGGCGCCGATCTCGTCGGCGATGTCGCGGAATTTCTGCCAGTCGATTTTCTTCGAATAGGCGGAAAAACCGCCGATGATCATTTTTGGCCGGTGTTGCAGTGCCAATTCGCGCACCTGGGCAAAATCAATCTCGCCGGTGACGTCGTCGATGCCATACTGCACCGCGTTGTAGAGTTTGCCGGACAGGTTGACCTTGGCGCCGTGGGTCAGGTGCCCGCCGTGCGCCAGCGACATGCCGAGGATGGTGTCGCCCGGTTGCAACAGCGCCATGTACACCGCCTGGTTGGCCTGCGAGCCGGAGTGCGGTTGCACGTTGGCGTAATCGGCGCCGAACAGCTGCTTGACGCGCTCAATGGCCAGGCGCTCGGCGACGTCCACGTGTTCGCAGCCGCCGTAGTAGCGGCGGCCGGGGTAGCCTTCGGCGTACTTGTTGGTCATCTGGCTGCCCTGCGCCTGCATCACCGCCGGCGAGGCGTAATTTTCCGAGGCGATCAGTTCAATGTGGTCTTCCTGGCGCTTGTCTTCGGCCTGGATGGCGGCGTAAATGTCCGGATCGGTTTGCGCAAGTCCGCGCGTTGTATCAAACATGTGAAGGCCCGTGGCTGTTGGCTTAAACGCGGTATTTTACTATGTGTGCCGGCAATACACCACGCCGGCGGCGCATTTTACACAGCGCCCGCGCTGGCCGCCATCAGGCCGGTCGCGCCGGGGCCTCACCGGCGAGCAGAAAATTCACGATTTCCTCGCCGCGCGCCAGCCCGTCGCGGTGGCCCAGTTCGATCAATGCGCGGGTGTAGGCCGACTCAAACAGCAGGTAGCTGGGCAGCCGCCAGTCGCGCCCCCAGCCACCGATCATTTTCAGCAGATTGCGCACCGACCAGGGGATTTCCCCGGCGTAATCGCGGGTGATGTCACGCACGTCTTCACTGGGCACAATTTCCAGGTAATCGATGCGCTTCAGCGAGGAATTCTGCCGCGCATCCGGCGGCAGCAGCGACAAGGTCTTGTTGATGCGTCGCAGGCGCGACAGATCGGCTTGCGTGGTGTCCATGAAGATGGTGTCCAGCAGGTAACCGGCCAGTTCGCCCAGCGACGGATAGGGCGTCGGCTCGGCCGGTTCGGGAATCGGTTTTTCATCGCGCGTGCCAATGATCAGCAAGCGGTCGGCGCCGAGGTGAATCGCCGGGCTCAACGGCGCGATCATGCGCAGGCCGCCGTCGCCGAAAAACTGCGGTCCGATGCGCTGCGCCGGAAACAGAAACGGCAACGCCGCTGAGGCCAGCAAATGCGCCGTTTGCATGCGCGTGGCCACGCCCTTGCGGCGGTAGCGCGCCCATTCGTTGATCAAGGGGTGACCCTGATAGAAACTGTGCGCATCGGCGGTGGTGTAGGCCGAAGCGGTGATTGACAGGGCGCGCAAAAACCCCTGATCTATCAACGCATCCAGCCGATCAAAACGCACCTCGCGCTCAAGCAACTGGCCCAGCGGCGCGTTGTCCAGCAAATAGCGAGGGGGGTGCACACCGAAGCGCCCCAGCAGCAAGGACAACAAGCTGCGGATCAGCGTGCCCGACACGGTCCAGAAGCCGGTTTTGAACACCTGTTCGCAGCGCAGGTTTTCCCAGAAATGCGCCAGCCGCCGCACCCCGTGGCTCAAATCATCGGCGTGCGTCGCCAGCACCGCGGCGTTGATCGAACCGGCCGACGTGCCACAGAAAATCGGCACCGCGTTGGGGTAATCCGGCAGCAATTCTGCGATCGCCTTGACCACCCCGACCTGATACGCCCCGCGCGCCCCGCCCCCGGGCAACACCAATGCGTTGTTGTGCGTCAAAGCCTTCATGCCGCCGATCATAGTACACAACCCGCCGGCGGTGCAACGGCGCGGCAGCCAAAGCGTGTCATTGAGTACTCAGGCATACGACGTTTCAAGCTCACGCCAGCGGGATGACATTGAGATGAATGCGCTGCAATTGCAAACGTCGCGGGTCCATGGGCCGGCCAACTGCAAAATTGGTGCGCGGAATCAAGCGATCGCAGCGATCGTGACCATGCATTGGCAGGGGCGTGGCCTCACGCAGGTGAGGTTTGCCACGCCCGCGCGCCGTCAGTCAAAGCCGTTGGCAAATATCAGGTCGCTGCCGTTCACTTGCAGAGTGCTGTTGGAGATGTCAAAAAACACGTTGCCGCTGCACTGCACTTTGACGCGCACAGCAGCGCTGTCGATGTTCAGCATGTTGAGCATCTCGCTGCCGTCGTTGGGGGTGGCCGCTGTCCACAAGACATTGAACGAATTGCCGCCATCCAAGGACAGCCACACATCAACCGATGCACAATTCACCGGCGCCTGATCGGTTGATCCCACATTCCATTGCACCGACACCGGGTCACCGGCGGCGATGAACTCGCCGCCATTCGGCGCCAGCAATACAAACGGGCCGCCGTTGCCGTCCACCTGAATGTCCAATTCATCGGTGTTGAAAGCGCCACCGCCCACTTCGTTGTCCCGCAGGGTCACGCGGAAATTCAAATCGCGGCCATAGCTGGGCAGGATTTCTCCAATCGTTTGCGTGTTGTTCAACAAATCACTTTTTTGCGGAAAGGTGCGGCAGGGATCATTCACGGGTTGAAAGGAGCGAAAGAGCGGGGCGTTGCCGCTGGGCGAATTGGGTGAACCGGCCGGGCCCAGGTCGTGCTGTTCCCACGCGTAGGTGAGTTGTGCGGCGGATGTGTCGACGTCGAAGCCGCTGGCACACAATTCAAAGGGCGTGTTCAAGGGGATCACATGATCGAAACCTGCGTCAACGCTGGGCGCGATGTTGTCGGTGTTGCTGCCGACGAAACAGGCCCCCTGGCCGTTGCTGTAATTGACGATGCGTTCCAGCGAGGCGGTGTGGAAGTAATCATCGGAATTGCTTTGCAGGTTGTCGCTGCCACAGATGCCGGCGTAGGCCATGATGGTGCTGCCGCTGCCCGGCTCAAAGGCTTCAGCGCCCGTGCGGTTGCCGTTACAGGCGCCGGCGACCGAGTTGAATGTGTGCGGCGCGCCCCATTGGTGGCCCATTTCGTGGGACACATAATCCACCCAGAACACATCGCCGGTCGGCGACGACAAGCCGGTGACGCCGCGCGCCTTGAAGCCGGTGTTGCAGGGTGAGTTTAAATTGGCGATGCCGCCGCCGCCGGTGCTGAACACATGCCCGATGTCGTAATCGGCGTCGCCGATCACGGCGTCCAGATTGATCTGATTTTGTGTCAACATGGCGCCACCGCTGTTGTTGGTGTACGGATCGGTGGCACCGTTGGTGTAAATCACCAGGTCGTTGTCGGCCACCAACACCATGCGAATGGCCAGATCATTCTCATAGATGCCGTTGACCCGAACCATGGCAGTGACCACGGCCGCCAGGCCGTCGGCCACGTTGGCGGGGCCGGTGGAATGAAAGGTGGTGTATTCACCGGTGGCCGCCACGGCCAAACGATAGGTTTTCAGCACCCCCTGATTGCTCGGCAAGGCACCGCGGGTGTGTGGCGGGTGCACGGAATCGGCGGTCTCGCCATCGACGCCGCAGGTCCAGTCCGAGGGCGCTTCACGCGCCAGCTGGTGGCGGTAGTAACTGCGGTGTTTGACGGCATCGCCCACAGCCAGCGGATCAATCCACCAGTTCTCCCCTGCACCCCGGATCATGGCGTGCAGACCGTGCTGCGACACATCCAGATAGATCTTTTGTCCAGGCAGGTCTTCATTGAAGCCGTAAAAAGGCTGAATCTGCGGGTATTTGGCCGCCAGTTCCGGCGCCATCACAGGATACGGTGAGACATTGAACACCGCGACCTGACCGTCGGGCCGCGGCAGGCTCAGGCGCATGACCCCGGATGCACGCAAGGACTGATCCATGTGCCATTGCAGCGCCTCGGATTCAAGCGTGAACAACAGGCCCTGGTCTGCAGGGACAAGGCCCGTGGAATCGGCGATCCAAAAACGGTCCTCAGCGGAAACAAAACATGTTGCATTGAGCAACAACAAGAATAGGGTTTTTTTCATCTTTACACATCCATAGAAGCAGAGTTTTTTTAAATGCACAGAATACTGATGCCAGTGACGCAAAACGCAGTCAATGATCCAGTCTCTCTTTCCGTCACACCCCATTGACTTGGCCAGGCCATCGATTCGTGAAACCGTTGTGTTGCAGGACCAACACGGGCAACGCTTCAATGGTCTGAGCGGCTCAAGTCAACTGTCAAAAGCGCGATGAACTGATGCATGCCCAAAGCTGCATTTTAAGCGCTGAACACGGCACGCTGCAATTGATCCGCCTGCGCCCTGAGCCCAGTGCATCACCACACTCAGAGACATACACAGACACAGCATAGCAGCTATTGAGTGCCGATGCGTGCCCGTGAGGGACACTAAT
>JBNLBT010000145.1:0-6420 GCA_050303435.1 Marinicellaceae bacterium | reverse complement strand
AGTTGTACAACAGCGTGATCGATCACGATCCGTCCGACGCCGTATTCAAGTACAACGGCCGCGCCCAGAGCATGGACATCAGTCCGGACTGTCTGTTGGTCAACCGCGCCCCGGGCGCCGGTGACCAGAGTTTTGCCGGTGCGCGCGGGTTTCTCGTCAGCGACACCGCGCTGATCCGACCGCCTCTGGGCCTGTATCAGCCGTCGACTGAATCGCTGGCCATTGATTACTGCAACACCGCGCAATACCAGCCGTTTGAAGAAGATCAGCAGGGCGATGTCCGCGGTTCGGATTTCCCCAATGTGCCGGCGTTCATCGGCGATGTGGACCTCGGCTACGACGAGGTGGTGCTGCCGGATCTGATCCACCGCAACGGCTTCGATCCGGCCCTTTAAATGACTCAATATGATTCGGCGGGGTGTTTTTCTACCTCCTCTTTTCGCCCCGTCGGGTCATTTTTTTATCTCAGTCAGGGCGTGGCAACGCCCGGGAGAATTGAAATGAAGTTACTCGTGTTGTTTTTTTCATTGACCTGCGCATTGAGCGTTCGTGCCGGCACACTGGTCAGCGATGTTGGCGTTGAACTGACGCCATTGTCACAGGCCACGCCGGGTGCGGTTTTGCAGTTTCAGATGCGCGCCTTCAATTCAGACACCGCCAGTGCGCCGAATGCCCTGGTCACCCTGAATTTTTCTGCCAACATCCTGCTCAGCGCACCGCCGAACTGCCAGTTCACCGGACAGGTGATGACCTGCGCGGTCGGTGACCCGGATCTGGCCGGTGGCGAAGAGCGCCTGCAAACCTTCGAGTTGTTGCTGGACCCGGCCAGCCGCGCGCCGGCAACCGTGCAGGCAGAAGTGAGTTTCGACGGCGCCGACAACAACCCGTTGGACAACCTCAGTGAGTTTACCCTGCAGGCGGTGCCGGTGGTGGATCTGCAATTGCGCATGCAGGCCGACAGCGATGTGCCCGTGCAGGTGCCACCGGGTGAAATCCAGTTGTTTGAGCTGGTGGTCACCAACCACGGCCCGAGCGACGCGCTCAACCCCCGCGTGCAGTGGCTGCCGTCGGGCGACCCGGGCGTGGTTGTTGCGCTGGATCCGGCCGCGGTGAATCTGTTTGACTGCGACGCGGCCACACTGCGCTGTGATCTGGGTGCATTTCCCAGCGGTCAGCAGACGGTGATCGGCGCCTTGTTGACGGTGAACGACGGCAGCGGCGCGGTGCACACGGTGACTGCACAGGTGCGCACCGTGGATGACGCCGATCCGGATCTGGACAACAACGCCGATTTCATTCAGGTGCTGGCGCAGGTGGCCGGTGGCGGCGAAGCGGTTGTGGTGCCGGTCAATGGCCTGTGGATGCTGGGGCTGATGGCCGCACTGTTGTGGCTGTTCAGTGCCCGCTGTTTGGGCGCTTTGGGCAGTAGAGACGCTGCATGAATGCCCAATTCACGCACCAGCGGATGTTCAGGCCAGGGCGGGAAAACACTGCGGCCGAACATCAATTCCTGCTGTTGCACGCCTCCAGTTCTTCGCACCGACAGTGGCGCACATTGACGCCTTGGCTGGCCGGCGAAGGCCGCATTGATGCACCGGATCTGTTTGGCTACGGAGCCAGTCAGTGGTCCGCATCGGACACGTTGACAGCGACGCCCGATGTGGACATTCGTTGTTTGTCACAACGCATCGCACGGTTCCATCAGCCGCTGCACATCATCGGTCATTCTTACGGCGGGTTGTTGGCGCTTGAATTGGCGCGAAGATGGCCCGAGCGTGTGGCATCGCTGCTGGTCTATGAGCCAGTGGTGTGTCATCTGCATCGTCAATGGCAACGATTGGACTGGTGGAGCGAATCACTGACACTGGCCAGCGAAGTGCGCCATCTGGTGGCACAAGGGCGCGCACAGAAAGCCGCGACACGTTACATGGGGCACTGGATCGGGCGCATGCGCTGGACCTGTGCACCGCGGGCGTTGCGCCGTGCCGTGATCAGCAGCATGCCCAAAGTGGCCCTGGAATTTGGTTTGCTTGAAATGTTGGCCGATGCACGCAGCGATTATCGGGCCTTGTCGATGCCGGTGACGCTGGTGCACGGCACCTGCACACGGCCCAGCATGCGATCACTGTGCGCCGGTTTGCAAAGATCCCTGCGTCATGCCCGATCGGTGGCCTTGCAAGGGGTGGGGCATTTGGGTCCGATCAGCCATCCAGAGACATTCAATCGCGCGGTGATGGCGCATGTGCAGCGTGTGTGCGGTGCTGATCCAGTGAAGGAGACCAGGTCCCTGGTCACTGTTGATGGCGCAGAAAATCCACCGGTCGGTGCGCCATGATGTGGCGGCTGTAAGCCCAGGCCACGCCGCACATCAGCCCGGCCATGCCCAACAAGGCACTCAGCGCCTGGCCCCAGGGGAACACGAATTCAATGTTCAGCCAGAAGTGGCAGATCAGCGCGGTGGCAGCGGTGGCGCTGGCGATGCCCAGAACACAGGCCAGCAGCCCCAGGGCGTTAAATTCCAGCGCGCTCAAGCGCGTGATGTCGCCGCGGCGCATGCCCATCAGCCGGTAATACTGGCTTTCGCGCAAACGGTCCTGCGAGGTGGACAACAGCGAAGCGGCAAAAATCAGCCCGGCGGCAAACAGACTCAACCCGGTGAACAACTGAATCAGCACCTTCAACTGATCCACAAAGGTCTTGATGCGGGCCGCTATCTGGGTGGCGTCGATGGGCGTGATGCCAGGAAATTCGCGCGCCACGGCGGTCTGCACGGCGGCCCGGCGGCTGTCCTCAACGCGGGTGGTGGCAAAGCGGATCTGCGGTGCTTCGGCCAGTACACTGGGCGGAAAAATGAAATAAAAGAACGGGCTGGGGCCGCGTTCCTTGCGTTTGCGTATGCTGGTGATGCGCGCACTCAGGCGCACGCCCTGCACGTCGAACTCAAACACATCGCCCAAATCGACCTGCATGTATTCCGCGGCGCTGGCGAGCATGGACATCGGGTGTGGCTGTGTGTCGGCATCGCCCTCGAACAGTTCGCCGGCGTTGACGTTGGCAATGAAATTTTCAGTGTCCGGCAATTCGGTGCCGTAGCTCAAATTGAACACCCGCGTGACGTCGTCGCCGAAACCCAGCTGCGGTTTCAGTTCAGCGGCGGTGACGCCGTTGATGCTGTGAATGCGGGCGCGCACCACCGGATAGTATTTGACCGGCGCGCCAACGAGTTCATCCACCCGCGACATCTGCTCGGCCTGGATGTCGAGAAAGAACAGATTGGGCGCGTTCTCCGGGTAAGAACTGATCAACTGTTTCTGCATCACGTGGTCCAGCAACACGATCAGCGACAGCATCATGACGGTCATTGACAGCGTGGACATGAACAGCGTCGAATGGTTGTTTTTTCTGAAAATGTTCTGCACCGCCAGACGCGTCAGCCAGTGACGCGGGGCCAGTGAACGCAGCCCGCGCATGAGCAGCGAGGACAGCCCCCTGAACACCCCCCACAGCAGGGCAATGGCGATGAACAATTGCGCACTCATCCACGCGTTCTGCAGCTCGATGTAGAGCAAAACAGCGAGACCAACAGCGCCGATCAGCACCCACAGTTTCGGTCGATCGGTTGTGACCATCGGGTGTTTGTGCAACACCGCCACCGGCTTCACCGCGCGCAAACGGTGCAGGCTCAGTCCGGCGACAATCAAGGTGGTTAAAGCGGCGATCACCGTGATTCTGAACACGCTGAGCAGCGCCACCGACAGTTCAATGTCCGGCGGCAGGATGGCTGCAAACACGTCGCCGCTCCAGGCCAGAAAGACGCTCGCGGTGGCCCAGGCCAGAGCCACCGCGCACACCGCGGTGCCGAGCAGGATCAGGCGGTAAGAATTCATCACTGCGCGCAACGACTCGCCGAGCGTGCGACGGATGGCAATCACGTCGTGTTGTTCATTCAGAAACGCACGCAAGACGCTCATCAGACCGACGCCGGAAAGCACGATCACGGCGATCACCAGAATTTTTAAAAAACGCAGAAAATTGCCGCTCAGGGCATTGATCACATTGTCGCCGCCTGCGGCGCTGCGCACGGTCACCCGGTCGTCGGCCGCCAGCTCACGCAGTTCATTCAGCAGCGCGTCCTGCTGCACCGCCGGGGTGGCGATTTTCCAGCGGTAATTGACCCGGCTCTTCTGTCCCAGCAGTCCCGTGGCGTCCAGATCGTCGCTGTGCATCATCACACGGGAACCAAAGCCAAAACCGCTCAATGGCCGGTCCGGTTCGCCGTTCAGCACGTCGGCGACGATGAATTGCGCCTCGCCGATGTGAATGCGTGCACCCGGCTCAATGCCGAGCGACAGCAGCAAGGTGTCTTCAACCAGCACCGAACCGTGCGGCCAGGCGGCCTCGGCGGATCGGCCGGATGCCAGCTTCAGCTGGCCGTACAGCGGGTAGGCCGCTGACACCGCCTTGACGCGGATCAACTGCGTGCGTTCTTGCGCGCGGGCGATGGCACTGAAGCTTTGAATTGAGGCGCGTTGTGCTGCAGGCAATTGTTCAATGCGGGCATCGATGGCTTGCGTAAACGGCGCCCTGGATTCCACCAGAATGTCGCCCCCGGCGATTTCTTTCTGATTGTTTTCAATGTAGATGTTGATTTCTGACTGCAGGCTGTCGAGCACCAGATAGGCGGACAGTGAAACCACCAGTGACAGCACAAACAACAACGGAAAGATGCGCCGCGACAGCCATTCCCGCCAAGCGATGCGCAGGGTTGGGCTCAAGCGATTTCTCCATTCACCAGGGTGATCAGCCGATCGGCGCGTTCGGCAATGTCAGGATCGTGGGTGACGATCACCAGCGCGGTGTGGTAGCGCTGTTGCAAATCGATCAGCAGGGCCATCACCTGTTCGGCGTTGTCTTCATCCAGATTGCCGGTGGGCTCATCGGCGAACAGGATGTCCGGTTGTATCACCAGCGCGCGCGCCATCGCGGTGCGCTGTTTTTCACCGCCGGACAACTGATTGGGCATCGAATCGGCGCGTTCGCTCAGGCCGGTGCGCTCAAGTAAATCGTCGATGCGCTTTTCATCGTTTTGGCCGGCCAGTTGTAACGGGAAGCGGATGTTTTCACGCACCGTCAGGGTCGGGATTAAATGAAACGACTGAAACACAAAGCCGATGCGTTCCCGCCGGATGCGCGCCAACTGTTCCTCATTCATGGCCGAAATCTCCGCTTCACCCAGCATCACCTGGCCGCTGTCGGGGCTGTCCAGGCCGGCCAACAGGCTCAGCAGGGTGGATTTGCCGGAACCGGAACGCCCCATGATGGCGACAAATTCACCGGCCCTGACATCCACTTCGACGTCTTTCAACACCGGGATGCGGCGCTTGTTGAGCTGGAATGATTTATTCAGCGCGCGCGCGCTGAGCAGGATTTTTTCAGGCATGTTTATGGTTTCAGCAAAGGGTGCAAAATGGGCCAGATGTTGTGTTCCACGATGTGCGTGTAACCATCGGCGTTGGGGTGTATGCCATCGGCGTTGTTCAATTCGGGCATCGCCGCCACGCCGTCAAGAAAAAACGGAATCAATGGCACGTCGTGTTGTTGCGCCAGTCGAGGATACAGTGCGTTGAACCCCTGCACATACTCCTCGCCGAGGTTGCGATAAATCTGCATGCCGCCGAGCACCACGCGGGCGCCGCGTTGTTGGATGTCGGTGATGATCTGGCTGAGGTTTTTTTCAATCTCAGCCAACGGGATGCCGCGCATGGCGTCGTTGGCGCCGGTGGTTAGGATCACCCATTTGGGCTGTTGCTGCATCACCCAGTTCAGGCGGTTTTTCAACCCCGTGGTGGTTTCACCGCTCAGGCCCGCGTTGATCACGCGGTACCGGGGGAGGCCGTTTTCATGCAACAGTCGTTCCAGTTGACTGGGGTAATTCTGTGCCTGCGGCACGCCCAGTCCTTCGGTCAGTGAATCGCCCAGGGCCAGAATGAGGGGGCCACTGGCCGCTTGTGAGGCACCTGAGGAATCCGGGGCGGCGACGCGGGACTGCGGCCGTTCATCGCAGGCGGCCAATGCCGTCAGGGCACAAACCAGCATCAAAGCACGTTTAATTCGAATCATTGAATCGAAATGGTGCCAATCGCACTGAATTCAAGCCATGCATTGCAGACTTCGATTCAGTGCGCCGTGGCCGGTGTGGTTGCAGCGTTTGGACCCCTGAGCTACAGCGTCGGATCGATCAAGCAAAACCGTGGGCAAAGATGACGTCGCCTTCAAAGCCGTTCTTGAAAATGATCGGAAAGCCCGGACCGGCGACGCTGTCCGACAGCAACAGTGCGGCCAGCAGATTGACCCGGCCGTAGCCGAGCTCAAGAGAATGCCCCGGGTTATTGACGTCGTGGTTGTAGTCGTAACCGCCGG
>JBNLBT010000144.1:0-6448 GCA_050303435.1 Marinicellaceae bacterium | reverse complement strand
GCCGTGATCCCAGTTCTGTGGGAACACAGGATTGGGCACCGGCTCGGGCATCGGCAATCCGGCGTTGTACAGCGGCGAGGACCATTCGTGGGTGTAATTCATCGGACCGGGTCCGAATTGCGGGTCGAGATTGATGTTGCCTGCGATCACATCCAAATCACCCACGTAAGATTGAATGTCGTTGTTGAACAGTTGGCGGACGCCGGTGCCGTTTCCACCATCAATTTCTAACAGTTCTAAATCCAAATCCTCGTTGTTCCAGAATGCATTATTGGCGATGAAGAGGTTGGTGTCCTGTTTGACATACACGTACATGCCGCCCGTTGGATCGTTGAGACCTGAAGAATGTGTGTTGTTGACCACCGTGTTATTGATGAAATAAAACGCCGATTTGGGCCCTAAGATGTTGATGTTGCCGGTCGAGGAGTTGGAGTGATTGCCGTCAAAAACGCAATTGCGCACCGTCAGATCATCGGTGAAACCTGTGATCAGGGCGGCGCCCAGATTGGTGTTGTTGTTGATGAAAAAGACACGATCAATCAGGGTTTCACCGAGGTAATTACCATTGGCATCCAGGCGCAATCCCACGCCGCGGTCGCCGCCCTGCGAGATGGCGCCGTTGATGAAGGACAGGTTGTGCACGTACAAATCGCCGCTGTCTTCCATGTCAATGCGCAGGTTCGGCTTGAGTCCCTGGCCATCGAACTGCGTGGACAGTGGGTCTTTGTTCTGCAAGCCGCAGGAGATGTTGCTGAGGTCAAGCCAGCCGCCAGAAATGGTCACGTTTTGCCCGTCCACATTGTTAAATTTAAACCCGTTGACATCGCTGCCGGTGTAGCTGCCGGTTTTGATCTTGAATACGTCGCTTTGCCCATTGTTTTTGGCCTGTAAAAATGCGCTTTCCAGCTCGGCGCTGCTGCCCACGCAATGGATGGCAGCGTGTAATTGGGCACAAAACAACATGGATGCCGCAATGCCAGGAATGATGATTTTAACTCGCATGGATATCTCCCAATCAGTCGATGTGTTTACTGTTGATGCCAATGGGGGGGCAAACAACACATTGAATGGTTCAATTTGTTGCCACAGGTTTTATAATCCTTCGCATGCGCGATGAAAAACCCGGCAAAAGAACGCTGGCCGATGTTCTGGCCGAGACTTCAGACACCCTCTTTCCCGATCAGTTGGGCAACGCGCCGGTGCGGATTGACAGCCACTGCGTGGATGGCGACACGGCGTTGCATGTGATGGTGTGGCGCAACGATCGCGCCGCAGTGCGCCTGCTGATCGAAGCCGGTGCCGATGTCAATGCCATGGGCGACATGGGCGAGACGCCCTTGCATGTGGCGGTCAGAAAGGGCGACCGTGAAATTGTCCAGGCCCTGCTGGCGGCCGGCGCGGACGCGGCGGTGGTTTCAGAATTTGGCCACACGGTGATGACCATGCCCGGCATCAAAGTGCGGGGTCTGGCGCAGATGATCAAACAGGCCCGCCGTGCACGCCGATGAGATTGAGGCCTTTGTGCTCCGCCTGTCCCGTTGTCGCAGCACGGCGACTTTACACAACCCCTACACCGCCGCGGCCCTGCGCGACAATCTCACATTGTACTTGCAGCACATGGCGCAACAGCGCGGTGAGCGGGTGTTGCTGGTGGGTGAAGCGCCGGGCCACGCCGGCTGTCGCCTGACCGGCATTCCGTTCACCTGTGGGGCGGTGATTGAGGATTCTGCGCACCCGCTGATGCGGCGATTGCGTGGCCAGGTTGTCGTGCAGGAAACCCGCAATGAAACGTCGGCTCGCGCGGTGTGGGATGGCCTCGAGGCACTGAAAATCACACCGCTGCTGTGGAACGCGGTGCCGTTTCATCCGCACCTGCGCGGACGACCGGAATCCAACCGCAAACCCAACGCCGCAGAGTTGCGCGCCGGGCTTGAACACCTGCAGGCAGTGATCCAAATGCATCGACCCGATCGCTGCATCGGCGTGGGACGCTGCGGCGAACAGGCGCTGAAAGAAGTCTGCACTGGCCGCGACATTGTTTACGTCCGTCATCCGGCCCGCGGCGGCCAGGCGCGTTTTCTTGCCGGCCTGCGTGCGGTGTTTGACTCGCGCTGAGGCGCTTGCCTGTGGCCCCGACAGTCGCTATCATGGCGGATGCCGGCTTGATATTCTCAGGGGCCGGTTTTTTCACATGGCATGGAGACTGTTGCATGAAACACCGCTTGATTTTATACGTTGCACTGGTGCTGCCCACCCTGGCCCAGGCCGGCTGGCTGGGCAACGCCACCCGCATTGACCGCATCCGTCTGTTTGACGGCTATGCCCTGGTGCAGACCAATGGGCCAATCACCAAGGCGCGTTGCGCCAACACCGACAAAGCGTTTGTGTTGCTGTTGGAAAACAACAACTACGGGCACCGCAAATTTGAAATGCTGATGGCCGCCCACACCACCGGCCGGGTGTTCAACCCGTGGTGTGAAAACGTGTGTCAGAAGTGGGACAACGTCGATGTCACGGTGTGCACCGAAGCCAGCATTGAATGAATCGCCGCGCCGCGGTGAATATTCCAAATATTCCCGGATAGGGGGAAATATTCCGCTTTTTATTCCTGAAATTCTCCGCAAGAATGGCTGCAAACCATTCACAGGAGAGCCACAAGCATGACACTGGGTGAAAAAATCAAACAGTTGCGCACCGAACAGGGGCTGACCCAGCCGCAACTGGCCGAGCGCGCCGGCATCGAACAATCGTATCTGTCGAAACTGGAAAACGACAAGGCCACGCCGTCCTACGACATCATTGCGCGCGTGGCCGGCGCGTTGCAAACGGATGCCATGGGGCTGATCGCTTCATTGGATCACGCCTGGATCGCAGCGCATCTGTCGCATGTGCCCGAAGTGGCGGCGGAATACGCGGCCATTCGCCGCGCTGCGGAAAACCGACACAGGCGCCTGTTCATCGGCGGTGCCATGCTGATTGTCATCGGCATCGGACTGGTGTTGGCCGCCAATCTGCGGGTGTTGTTCAGTGGCCAGGTGTACATTTATCAATCCGACGGCGTGATTCGCGCCGGTGAGAGTCTGCTGCAATTCCAAACCGAACCCATCGAAGAATTCCGCGAAACCTCGGAAGAAGCGGCCGAGCGCCTGCGCAACAACAAAAACCGTTTTGATCGCGTGTATTTCGAATCGCCGGTCAACCGCGGCGATCATTTCGTCATGAACATCACCGATGGCCGCCGGCATTTCCGTCAAGTCGATGTGCGCGAGGAATACATTCAAAACGGCCTCACCGCGGTGCTGGGCATGTTGTCGCTGTGCGGCGGTTTTTTCGTATTGCTGTACGCGTTCCGCTTTCGCAGCGTGTGAGTGCCAGGTTGAGCGTGATGGCGTAAACCACACAATGTGAATGCACGCGACAGGCATTCATTGGAAGACAGGGGGTTCGGACGCTTCATGGGTCCACAACAAGCTGAACAGACGGCGCGCAGACCGGTGCAGGCATTGCGCCGCTCGATGCAAGCGGCAGGCATTTACCTGTCGGCGGGTCGGTAGTACAATGACGCCTGGTGCCCACAGGGCACGCGATTGAACAGATTGATGAAAAAAGAATTGCACATCATTGTGTTGGCCGCCGGCGCCGGCACCCGCATGAAATCGTCACTGCCGAAGGTGTTGCATCGCCTTGGCGGTGTGCCGATGATCGAGCACGTGCTGGCCACCGCACAGGCCCTGAACCCTGCGCAGATTCATTTGGTCTACGGTCACTGCGGTGATGCGCTGCGTGAAGCCCTGGGCTCAGCGCCGGTGCAGTGGGTGCTGCAGGCCGAACAGAACGGCACCGGGCACGCGGTGGCGGTGGCGCTGGCCGGTGTGCCGGACGACGCGCAGGTGCTGGTGTTGTACGGCGATGCGCCGCTGGTGCGGCCTGACGATCTGGACGGATTCGATGAACACAGCGTGTTCACCGCCGAACTGGCCGACCCGAGTGGATACGGACGCATTGTGCGCGACGGCGCTTGCGTGGCCGAGATCGTTGAACACCGCGATTGCAACGCGCAGCAGCGCACAATCCATGAAATCAATTCCGGCATGCTCGCGACCCGCGCGGCCGACCTGAAACGCTGGCTGGCGGCGATCCGCCCGGACAACAGCCAGGGCGAATTGTACCTCACCGATGCGGTGGCGCTGGCCGCCGCCGAAGGGCGCGCCTTCACCGCGCGCTGCCTGCCCGAGTCCGATTCGGTCAAGGGCGCCAATGACATGCTGCAACTGGCTGAACTGGAAGACATCTGGCAACGCCGCGTGCTCGGGGCATTGATGCGCAACGGTGTGCGTCTGCACCACCCGGCGAACACGCGCGTGCGCGGCGATCTGCGCTGCGGGCGCGATGTGGAGATCGACACCGGCGCGGTGTTTGACGGCGTCAATCGCCTGGGTGACGGCGTCTTAATCGGCGCCCATTCGGTGTTGCGTGACTGCGATCTGGCCGCCGGCACACGTGTGGCGCCGCACTGCGTGCTGGAAGGCGTGGTGACCACCGGGGCCTGCGACATCGGCCCATTTGCCCGCCTCAGGCCAGGCACCGAATTGTCGGCCGGATGCAAAATCGGCAATTTTGTGGAAACCAAAAAGGCCCGCCTCGGTCCCAACAGCAAGGCTTCGCACCTGAGCTATCTGGGCGACGCTGAAATCGGTGCCAACGTCAACATCGGCGCCGGCACCATCACCTGCAACTACGACGGGGTGAACAAGTTCACCACCGAAATCGGCGACGGCGCCTTCATCGGTTCCGACACCCAGCTGATCGCCCCGGTGGTGATTGGCAGGAACGCCACCATCGGCGCCGGCTCGACGATCAGTCACGACGCCCCGGAAGAACAACTGACGCTGTCACGCAGCCGGCAAAAGTCTGTGCCCGACTGGCAGCGACCGAAAAAGAGAAGCTAAAAAAACATGTGTGGAATCGTGGCGGCAACCGCCGATCGAGACATTGTGGGCGTGATCATGCACGGCCTGATGACCCTGGAATACCGCGGCTACGACAGCGCCGGCATCGCCATCAACGGCTCAGATGGCATCGAGATCCGCAAACGCGCCGGCAAACTGGCGCGCTTGAGTGAACAGCTGCAGGCGCAGCCGGTGCAAGGCCACGCCGGCATCGGCCACACGCGCTGGGCCACCCACGGTGAACCCACCACCAACAACGCCCATCCACACGACTCGGCCAACACCATTGCCGTGGTGCACAACGGCATCATTGAAAACTACCGGCCGCTGAAACAGCAACTGATTGAGGCCGGCTATCAATTCAAATCCGACACCGACACCGAAACCCTGGTGCACCTGATCCATTATCATCAACAGCAGGGGCTGAGTTTTTCCGCCGCCTGCCACAAGGCCATCCGCTCACTGGACGGCGCCTACGCGGTGGCCATCAGCAGCACCGCCGATCCAGACCGCATCGTCGCTGCGCGCAAGGGCAGTCCGCTGGTGGTGGGCCTGGGCAAGGGAGAAAATTTCATTGCCTCGGACGTGCAGGCGCTGATCGCCGAGACCAACCAGTTTCATTACCTGGAAGACGGCGATCTGGTGGAGATCACGCGCAGCGAATGCCGCATTTTTGACGCCGATGACCGCCCGGTTGAGCGCGAATTAAAAACCGTGGAAATGAACGCCGAGGCCTTGAGCAAAGACGGCTATCGCCACTACATGCTGAAAGAAATTCATGAGCAGCCGACCGCGGTGGCCAACACCCTGGAAGGCCGCCTGGGCGAGGATTCGGTGATCGGCGATTTCCTTGATCCACGCCTGCTGGACGCGCTGACGCACACGCGGCAGATCCACATCGTCGCCTGCGGCACCTCGTTCCACGCCGGTCTGGTGGCCAAATACTGGCTGGAAGCCATCTCGCGGGTGCCAACGCAGGTGGAAATTGCCAGCGAGTACCGCTACCGCAACCCCGTTGTGCCCGAGCACACCCTGTTTCTGACCATTTCGCAATCCGGTGAGACCGCCGATTCACTGGCGGCGCTGCGCTACGCCGGTGAGGCCGGTTATTTGCTGCGTCTGGCGGTGTGCAACGTGGCCAATTCGACACTGGACCGCGAAAGCGATTACTGTCTGCTGACCCGCGCCGGACCGGAGATTGGTGTGGCCTCGACCAAGGCCCTGACCACGCAGTTGTCGGTGCTGGCGCTGTTGACGCTGAAGCTGGCCGAAGTGCGCAACAGTCCGCGCGATCGACGCGCGGCGCTGCTGACGCAATTGCGCACCCTGCCAGGCATCATCAACCAGGCGCTGTTGCTGGATGAAAAAATCGCCGCGGTGGCCGAACGCATCGTGCGTCGCGACCACGCGCTGTTCCTTGGCCGCGGGCGGCATTACCCGATTGCGCTGGAGGGCGCACTGAAGCTCAAGGAGATTTCCTACATTCACGCCGAAGGCTA
>JBNLBT010000143.1:0-6635 GCA_050303435.1 Marinicellaceae bacterium | reverse complement strand
CTTTGTTTTCATACAACAAATACTTGGAGATATTCAATTGATGGTTGATGATACCAGTAATAGCGTAGAATTACTTGCCAAGAATTCTGAAGACCTATTATCTGGAACAGAGGAAATCAATGCCTCATCAGGCACATCCAGGAAATCGCTGTCAAAGGCGCCGGCCAGTGCCACCGGCCATTCGACGATGGCCGACACTTCGTTCAACAACGCCTCTTCAATCAGGGCCTCTCCGCCCAGCGTCTCACCCAGTGCGGTGGTCTGTTGACGAATGATGTCCCGACGTTTTTGTGGACACACCCGCACATGCGCCGCTTCCAGTGCCGCTTCATAGTCCTGTGCGCTGGCCAGTTGCACCGGCTGCGGGTGATGAAAACGGTGACCACGCGAAGTGCGTTCGGCGTTCAGGCCGAACAACTGCATCGGCATCACCTCGCGGTCCTTGAGCAGTACCAGCCAGTGCACTGGCCGGATGAACTGATGCGCGTGGTCCGCCCAGCGCATCGGCCGGGGAATCGGCAGACGCCGAATGGCTTCCGCGATGATGGGTGGCAGGCATTCCTCAATCGACTGTCCGTGTTCTGTGACGGTCAGGGCCAGCCATTCGCCCTTGTCGGTTTTCAGGCGTCCCAGGTCGGACACCTCAACACCGAGCGAGCGGGCAAAACCCAGCGCCGCCGGTTTTGGCTGTCCCGACGCATCGAAGGCCACGTCCACCGACGGACCGCGTTTCTCCACCACCCGATCAGGCTGGCGGTCGCTGATGTTGCGCAAGGCAAACGCCAGGCGTCGCGGCGTCGCATACGCGCGTGAAGCGTTGGCATCAAATTCAATCTCTTGCGCCCTGAGGGCATCGCACACGCCGTTGAACAAGGCGTCGGCCAGGTCGTACAAGGCCAGTGGCGGCAATTCTTCACAACCCAGTTCAAACAAAACATCCGTCATGTCAACGGCCCTCCGAACAGCCGGGGAAACCCAGCTTTTCACGCGATTGATAATACATTTCGGCCACTTTCCTGGCCATGCCGCGGACCCTGAGGATGAACTGCTGGCGCTCGGTCACACTGATCGCCTTGCGCGCATCCAGCAGGTTGAACAGGTGCGATGCCTTCAGCACTTTCTCGTATGCCGGCAGGGGCAGGCTGTTGTCAATCAGGGCCAGACAGGCGCGCTCCGCTTCATCAAAGCCTTTGAACAGTGCCTCAACGTTGGCCTGCTCGAAATTGTAAGTCGATTGTTCGACTTCGTTCTGATGAAACACATCGCCGTAGCTGACCGGGCCGTGCGGGGCATCCACCCACAGCAAATCGTAGACTGAATCCACGCCTTGCAGGTACATCGCCAGACGCTCCAGGCCGTAGGTGATTTCACCCATGACCGGGCGGCATTCCAACCCGCCGACTTGCTGAAAATAGGTGAACTGGGTGATTTCCATGCCATTCAGCCACACTTCCCAACCCAGGCCCCAGGCGCCCAGTGTGGGCGACTCCCAGTTGTCTTCAATGAAGCGGATGTCGTGCACCAGGGGATCTATGCCCAGGGCTTTGAGTGAATCCAGATACAGCGACTGGATGTCATCCGGGGACGGCTTGAGCACCACCTGAAACTGATAGTAGTGCTGCAGGCGGTTGGGGTTCTCGCCGTAGCGGCCGTCGGTCGGGCGGCGGCACGGCTGCACGTAGGCACTGCGCCAGGGCTCTGGCCCGATGGCGCGCAAAAACGTGGCGGGATGAAAGGTGCCTGCGCCCACCTCCATGTCCAGTGGCTGGATGATGACGCAGCCCTGTTCGGCCCAGTAATTCTGCAATTTCAGAATCAGGTCTTGGAAATTCAGCGTGGATTTGTCCATGCGTGCGGTATTGTCGTTCAATCAAACAGGGCATTATACTGTCTGCACCGTCATTTGACCATGGCGAAATCCGCGCCAACGCGCAACAGGGCATGCATGCTGCGCACAAAAAAACCGCTGCGCAAGGCAGCGGTTTGGCGTCGCTTCGGGCGCGGCTGAGATCAGCGACCGCGCAAGGTGCTTTTCAATTCATCCATATAGCCCATCACAGCCATCTCGGCCTGTTCGGTGGCGTTCAATGCGGTGTAACTGAGTTTGGCGCCATAGCCGCTGCCCAGTGAATCGCCGCTCAACAAATCAAAACTGTCGATGTCCAGCTGCGCATTGATCAACTGGCTGGTGCGGCCGTAGTAGTTCAGTTCCTGTTCACCGATGTGGTTGACGTGCGCAATCACCATCGCCGAGCCGCCGTGCTGCATCAGGGTTTCACGCAGACGCGCCAGATCCACGCCTTCGGACATCATCCGGCCCATGCCGGGAATGAACTGCTCATTCAGGACTTTGATGTTGTTGCCTTTCAGTTCGGCTTCAAGAATTTTCTCAATCGGGTGTGCCACCGCCGGGTCACCGAACGCAATCACTGCCACGCCTTTGTCCAGCACCGGCGCCTTGCGTGCAACGGGTCGCGACTCCACGCCCTGTTTGCTCATCGCCTGCGTGTCGACGTGCGCCACGGTGCGATCCACCACCAGCTGTTCCGGGTCGTGTCCGGGGTCATTAACAATCTGGCCGTTTTGCAGCGCGCCGTTGTCGTTGCTGCCCGGATCACTGGCGCCGCGTGTGATCGCTGCGGTTTGCGTGGCGAGGGCGTCGTTGTTTTGCGCCTGAGTGCCCTGCCCGGCATCCGTCGCCGGGTCGCTGTTTGAATCCGATCCCAACACACCACTGAGCGTGTTCAACAGACCGCCTGAGTCGGTGGTGCTGCCGGAAGCATTGCCCGGAGGCGTGACGCCAGCGGACAGCGAGGCCATTTGCAGCGCGCCATCCTGGCCGCTGCCGGAGTCATTACCGGCCAGCTCCGGCTGCTCCCCAACCATGCTTTGCGGAATCGGTAAATAGCCCTGCACGTAACCAAACACGCCGGCGGACACCACCAGCAGCGCCGCCGCCAGCGACAACCATTTCTTGCCGCCAACGGATTTCTTGCTGTGCACGGCGACCATAGAATTCTTGGTCACCGCCGCCGCCGAAGGCAGGGTGTCAATTTCACTGATGCGGGTTTTGCTTTTCACTTTAACGCTGACCGCCTGCTGGCGAATGTCGTCGATGCTCAACGGCACCGTTGAAGGCCCCAGCTGGTCGATGATTTCCTGACAGCTCTGAAACCGCTCCTGCGGGTTCTTGGCGATCATTTTCTGCAAAATGTAGCTGGTCTTGCGGTCCACCTTGCGGTTCAACTCGCGGATGTCCGGAATGTCCGACTGCACCACTTCCAGCATCAGCCCCAGCGGCGATTCATTTTCAAACGGCACTTTACCGGCCAGCATTTCATAAAACACGATGCCCAAGGCAAAAATGTCCGAGCGCGCATCGACGTCCACGCCGGTGCACACTTCCGGGGACAAATACCCTGGCGTGCCGACGAATTCGCCGGTGTTGGTCAGTTTGTCGCCGTATTCACGGGTTCGCGCAATGCCGAAATCAACCACCTTGACGGTGCCGTCCTCGGCCATCATCAGATTGGCCGGCTTGATGTCGCGGTGCACCAAACCCGCCTGATGCGCCACTTCCAGCCCGGCGCAGGCCTGACGCAAAATCTCGCGGGCGTGCGGCACGCTGAAGACCTTGTTGCCGCGCAACAGCGCATCCAGCGAAACGCCTTTGATGAATTCCATGGAAAAATACGGTTGTTCGCCTTCCATGCCGATGTAGTACACCTGTATCACGTTGGGGTGACTCAGGGCAGCCATGCTTTTGGCTTCGCGGGTGAAACGCTCGATCAGGTCCTTGTCGCCGAGCAGGTGATCGCCCAGGGCTTTGATGGCCACGTAGCGGTTGAGGGTCGGCTCAAAGGCTTTATACACCACGCCCATGCCGCCCTTGCCGAGCTCTGAAACCACCTCATAGTGTCCGAATTTCTTTTTCATCTTGCGCTCTCCCCCGGAATATGGGACATGTGTTCTAATTTAACTGCTGCACAGTATAAAACCAAGTGTTTGAACACAAACTTAATCAATCCCCGGGGTCAGTGTGAGCCAGATCACAATTTTTCGCCGCAATTTCGGCAATAGGTGGCATTTTCGGTGTGTCCGCGCAGACCGCAGGCTTCACACACACGGCTGGTTTTGCGGCGGATTTTTTTGATCGTGGTGTTCAACTCCGCAGTGAAGATGCCGGTCGGCACCGCAATGATGGAATAACCGATCAGCATGATCATCGATGAGATCACCCGGCCGGTGACGGTGTGCGGCGCGATGTCACCGTATCCCACAGTGGTCAGTGTCACGATCGACCAGTAGATGCCCACGGGGATATTGGTGAAGCCGTTTTGCGGTCCTTCCACCAGATACATCAAGGCACCGAAAATCACCAGAATGGTGAACACAAAAAAGAAAAACACCACAATTTTATGCTTGCTGGCGACCACCGCGGCTTTGAGCAATTGCGCCTGGTCGGAGTACCGCACCAGCTTCAACACCCTGAAAATGCGCAGGATGCGCAGGATGCGGATGATCAGCAGGTGATGCGCCTGGGCATAAAACAACGCCAGATAGGTGGGTATGATCGACAGCAGATCAATCACGCCGAAAAACGACAGCATGTAGCGCACCGGCGTGCGCGTGGAAATCAATCGCAGCACGTATTCAACGGTGAACACCGCGGTGAAGAACCATTCCGCTGCGTACAGCCAGCGGCCGTAGCGGATGTGCAACTGCGCCACCGAATCCAGTATCACCGTCAGCACACTGAGCAGAATGAACACGATCAGGATCACATCGAACCACTTGCCGGCCGGCGAATCGGCGTGGTAGATGACTTCAAACAGTCGTTTGCGCCAGGCGGCGCGATGTGGCTCGGTCTTGTCGTTCATGCAAAAGGTTTGAGTTCTGGCAGCGGCTCACAGTATACCATTGCCTGATGCGCAATTCCGCACAAGCCAGGCGCGCGGTCAGAGGCCATGCAAAGGACACCCCCCGTGCCGCGTTCAAGGCCTGCGGCGCTGGCTTCACACGGGCACATCAATATTGCCCGGCAAGTGATTTAAATGTTTTGTCCGGGCTTTGAATTAAGTTAAAATGGTGGGCTTTTTTCAATACATGCAAACGGGTACAGGCAATATGCGCAACGAATTTTGCGGACAGGTCACAGAAAAGCACCTGGATCAACAAGTGGAAGTGTGTGGCTGGGTCGCCAACAGACGCGATCACGGCGGGGTGATATTCATCGATTTGCGGGACCACACCGGCCTGCTGCAAGTGGTGGTTGAACCGGACAACGCCGAAGCCTTCAAGATCGCCGATTCCGCGCGCTACGAGTACTGCCTGCACGTCACCGGCCATGTGCGCAAGCGGCCGCAAGGTCAGACCAATGACAAACTCGCCACCGGACAAATTGAAGTGGTGGTCGACAAATACGAAATTCTCAATCCGTCCAAAGCCCTGCCGTTCATGCTGGATGAACAACCCGGCGAAGGCATTCGCCTGCAGTACCGCTATCTGGACTTGCGCCGCGCACAAATGCAACACAACCTGCGGCTGCGTTCACGCCTGACCCAGGCGCTGCGCAATCACTTGCACCAACGCGATTTCCTCGACATCGAAACGCCGGTGCTGACCCGCGCCACCCCGGAAGGCGCACGCGATTTTCTGGTGCCCAGTCGCATGCATCCGAACAAGTTTTACGCCCTGCCGCAATCCCCGCAACTGTTCAAACAGTTGCTGATGATGTCCGGCATGGACCGCTATTACCAGATTGCCCGCTGTTTTCGCGATGAAGATTTGCGCGCCGACCGCCAGCCGGAATTCACCCAGCTGGACATCGAGATGGCCTTTGTGGAACAGGAAGACGTGCTGCAGATGGCCGAGCAATTGATCCGTGAAACCTTCGCGCAGGTGATCGACGTGCAACTGCCCGATCCGTTCCCGCGCATGCCCTATGCTGAAGCCATGCGGCGCTTCGGTTCGGACAAACCCGATCTGCGCATCGACCTGGAGCTGATCGACATCGCCGAGGCGGTGAAGAACGAAGAATTCAAAGTGTTCTCCATTCCCGCCAACGACCCGGACGGGCGGGTCACGGCACTGAAAATTGCCGGCGGCGCGCGTCTGACGCGCAAGCAGATTGATGACTATGAACCCTACGTCGCGCGCTACGGCGCCAAGGGCCTGGCCTGGATCAAGGTCAACGATTCGGCCCAGGGACGCGACGGCCTGCAATCACCGATCGTCAAATACCTCAGCGACGACGCGCTGAAGAAAATTCTTGAACTGACCGAATCACAGGACGGCGATCTGATCTTTTTCGGCGCCGGTGCACACGCCGTGGTGAGTCAGTACATGGGTGAATTGCGACTCAAGATCGGTCGCGACCTGGATTGGGTTGAAGACGCCTGGCGGCCCTTGTGGGTGGTGGATTTCCCGATGTTCGAATACAACAGCGATGAGCAGCGCTGGGACGCATTGCATCACCCGTTCACCGCCCCGGCCTGCGACGAAATCCGTTTGCGCCAGGCCCCCGGAGATGCGCTTTCGAAAGGCTATGACATGGTGATCAACGGCGTTGAGTTGGGCGGCGGCTCCATCCGTATTCACGACCGCCGCGTGCAATCGGCGGTGTTTGAGCTGCT
>JBNLBT010000142.1:0-6670 GCA_050303435.1 Marinicellaceae bacterium | reverse complement strand
CGCACCGGGTTGTATTCGGCGGTTTGTTGCGCGCCTTCGGTTTCGGGGATGGCGTCGGTGCCATACAAGGCGTCGTACAGGCTGCCCCAGCGGGCGTTGGTGGCGTTCAGGGCAAAACGCGCATTGGACGTCGGCACCACCAGTTGTGGACCGGCCTGGCGTGAAATCTCTTCATCGACTCCACGGGTGCCGATAGTGAAATCTTCGCCTTCTTCCAGCAAATAGCCGATGTCCTTGAGGTGTTGCACGTAGGCGCGCTGATCGAAATCATCCCGGTGCGCCGCATTCCAGGCGTCCAGATCGGCCTGCAACGCGTCCCGGCGCTCCAAAAGCTGTTTGTTCAGCGGCGCCAACTCGTCGATCAGACGGGCCATGGCATCCCAGAATTCATCCGGCTCAATGTGCAATTCTGGCAACACCTCCCGTTGAATGAACTCTGCCAGCTGTTGATCGACTTTGAGGGTTGAAAGCGGGATGTATTGCGTCATTTTTTGGCCTTTGGCTGGGTGAATTTTGAGGCGGAATCTTTTGATCTTATAACAGCTTTTTAGACTAAAAACTCTAATTTGCCGAAAAAATCGACGAAAGTATTATAAAAATTATTTTCCCGATAAATTAGCATAAAAGTGTTTAAAAGCCGTGAATTTGCTCGTAATATTCACGAACACATTTTTCGAGCGTTTGCGTTACCGGCGTGTTTTTTTTCATTCGGTTGCCGAGGGTGACCGACCCTTTGGACTTTTAACAACCATGTCAAATTACCAATCAGAAGTGCAATCAGCCGACGGACTCATCAAACAGCGCCAGTCTCACTGGGCGGCCATCAACCCCGAGTACGTGGCGCGCATGAAACTGCAAAACCGTTTTAAAACCGGTTTGGACATTGCCCGATACACCGCCGCCATCGTGCGCAAGGACATGCAGGATTACGATCAGGACGCATCCAATTACACGCAGTCACTGGGTTGCTGGCACGGCTTCATCGGTCAGCAGAAGATGATCGCGGTGAAAAAACACCACGGCACCACCGACAAACGCTATCTGTACTTGTCCGGCTGGATGATCGCCGCGCTGCGCTCCGAATTCGGTCCCCTGCCCGATCAGTCCATGCATGAAAAAACCAGCGTGCCGGCGCTGATCAAAGAACTGTACGACTTTCTCAAACAGGCCGACGCGCGCGAACTGCGTGGTCTGTTCAAGGACCTGGATGCCGCGCGCGCCAGCGGCGATGAACTCAAAGTGCAAAGAACCCAGGAAGCCATCGACAATTTCCAGACCCACGTGGTGCCCATCATCGCCGACATCGACGCCGGCTTTGGCAACGAAGAAGCCACCTACCTGCTGGCGAAAAAAATGATTGAAGCCGGTGCCTGCGCGATTCAAATTGAAAACCAGGTGTCGGATGAAAAACAATGCGGCCATCAGGACGGCAAAGTCACCGTGCCGCACGCCGATTTCCTGGCCAAAATCCGCGCCGTGCGCTACGCCTTTCTGGAACTGGGTGTGGACGACGGCGTGATCGTGGCGCGCACCGACTCGCTGGGCGCCGGCCTGACCAAACAAATCGCCGTGACGCAACAACCCGGCGACCTGGGTGATCAATACAACGCCTTTCTGGATTGCGAAGACATCACCGCGGAGAATTTGCACAACGGTGACGTGGTGATCAAACAAAACGGCCGTCTGGTGCGACCCAAGCGCCTGGCCAGCGGCCTGTTCCAGTTCAAGTCCGGCAGCGGCGAAGACCGCTGCGTGCTGGATTGCATCACCAGCCTGCAAAACGGCGCCGATCTGCTGTGGATTGAAACCGCCACGCCGCACATCGGCCAGATCGGCGGCATGGTCCAACGCATTCGCGCGGCCGTGCCCAACGCCAAGCTGGTGTACAACAACTCGCCGTCGTTCAACTGGACCCTGAATTTCCGCCAGCAGGCGTTTGATGCGCTGTCCGCCGCCGGTGAAGACCTCAGCGCCTATGCACGCGAGCAACTGATGGATGCGCAGTACGATGACACCCCGCTGGGCCACAAGGCCGATCAAATGATCCGCGATTTCCAGCGCGATGCCTCGCGTCTGGCCGGCGTCTTTCACCACCTGATCACCCTGCCCACCTACCACACCGCCGCCTTGTCCACCGACCAGCTGGCCAAAGGCTATTACGGCGAAGACGGCATGCTGGCCTACGTGACCGGCGTGCAGCGCAAGGAGATCCGCGAATCGCTGGCCTGCGTCAAACACCAGGACATGGCCGGCTCCAACATCGGCGACGACCACAAAGAATACTTCTCCGGCGACGCCGCCCTGAAAGCCGGCGGCGCCGACAACACCATGAATCAGTTCGATTGATTTGCTGCGCTGGTGAATCCATGACACAAGGCCCCGGCGCACCAGAACCGGGGCTGATTAAACTGAATAGCGCAACACAAGCGCAGGTCGAAAACAGACGGGCATTGGATCCGTATAAACCAATCCGGCGAACATCGGCAAAGTCATACTTTAACAATGGCCTTGCCTGTATTTTTCCCTTCAAACAAGCCGGCCAATGTCTCGGGCAACTTTTCAAACCCTTCAAAAATCGTGGTCTCAAACTGGATCTCTCCAGATTGTATCCAAGGCCTCACTCGCGCCACCATTTCATCCATCCTGTGCGCATAATCCCTGGCCAGTATCCCCTGAATTCTGGCTCTTTTATACAGCAGCTGATGCAAGAATCGGGGGCCCAATTCTGGATTGTCCAGGTGGCCACTGTACTGTGATATTTGCCCGCAGACCACAATTCGGGCTCGCAGATTCAGACTATAGACCACCGCATCACTGATCACACCACCCACGTTGTCAAAGTAGACATCCACGCCCCCCAATGCCAACAACTTGTCGCGCAAGGAAGAGGCATCTGGAAAGTCATGATAATTCAAAGACGCATGCGCACCGAGGCTTGACAGCCACTGACATTTTGCATCGCTGCCTGCCAATGCAATGACTTTGCAACCACATTTCACCGCAAACTGGGTCACCAACGAACCCACAGCCCCCGCCGCACCCGAAACCACAACCACATCACCTGCTTGCGGGGCACCCGCCTCCATCAATCCAAACCAGGCGGTTCTTCCAGGCATGCCCAACACACCAAGCGCGTTGGTTACATCCACTGAGTGTGGATCCAATTTTTCCAACTCACTGCCATGAACCAGGGCATATTTTTGCCATCCCGTGTACGCCGAAACCCAGTCTCCCACGCTGAATTCAGCGTGGCTGGATTCCTTGACCCGAGACACAACCATTGCACCTTGAACTGCATTCAACGGGTGAGGTTCATCCCAGGTTGGACTGGCGGATTGTTGTATCCTCATATAAGGATCGACGGAGATGTATTGCGCTTCAATCAAGACCTCGTTTTTGGCCAAATCTGCATCAATCACAGTGTCCACCAACCGATAGTGCTCACCGCCAACCCGATGGCTTGGGCGTTCAACGTACAACCACTGTTTTTGTTGATACTGCATCGTAAAACTCCTGTGAAAAGCGCATTGTGAGGGGCAGACAGAGATTAAAAAATCGAATTGTTATCTACAATCATTTCCAAATGAGATATGATTTGATGGAAATTAAGCACTTATTTTCCCATGGAAACCAATGATTTGATCTGCTTTTTGGTCGTGGCACAACACAACAATTTGCAAATAGCATCCCAGGAATTAAATAAAACACCCGGCGCATTATCCAAGACAATTAAACGCCTTGAGTCGCGATTGAATACACAATTATTCCATCGACAAGGACGAAACATTGCCTTGAATCATCAGGGAGAGCGTTTTCGCAAATACGCAGAACACATTGTCCGTGAATCTGAACAGGCCATCAGTGCATTCGGCAGCGTGAATGACGCGATTAAAGTCAAGGTGGCCGGGCCTTCTGTTCTACTGCAGCATTTCCTGCCTTTACTGACAAACAGTCTGCCGACCGATCTTTATGCCTTGGAGCTAAAAAATGAATGGGAAGGCGATGCCATGCGCCTTTTGCAGGATGGAACCGTGCATCTGTCTTTGCTGACGGGTCAGACGAACGCTTCTGTCAACAACGACGACATCCACCTGATCAGCCTTGGAAAGACAGTTTTTAAAGTGCTCGCGTCAGCCAGTCATCCTTTGTTTAACGCGCACCCCGACGGTTGCCTTGACAGTGAACAACTCAGGACATATCCGTTTGCCTGCCCGAGCGTTTCACCTTTTTGCGGCATCAAAATGGGCCTCGGGTCAGATGGCTGGCGCGATGACAAAATACCAAGAACCATCCGTTTCAGATGCGATGATTTCAGCACCTTGATTTCATTGATTCAAAGGGGCACGGCGCTGGCCTATGTTCCGGAATTTTGTGCAGAGCAATTTGGACTCAGCACAGTGAATGTTGTTGATTGCGAGCACAGCAATGCAGAAAACATGGTGCTGGCTTTCAAAAAAAGTCAATCGCCCGGCTGGCTGAACCGACTGACCGACTCCATTCAACACGCATTCAATCAAGCCTGATCCATCGTTTGAAAAAACGCCATATCCGACGCTCACCCCTGCATTTCTCTGCAAGTGTCAATGGCAGCCCTTGCCCTGGAAGCGGCAACATCGACGGCAGTGAGTTCTCATTGGAGGGCGAACTGCTGCGGAACAGAACCTGACCAACAACACCGCCGGATCCAACAGCCGGCGGCGTCAACATGCGCAACCACAATCTGGGACACATGTCCCGATGGCGCGCCTTTGCATCGATTGTTGTGATCCAAAGCCGATTTTTTCTGGGGCCGCGGCCTCAAGACAATGCACGCGTGCTCTGATTAAATGGGCCCTGATTGAAGCACCGCATCACACTCGCACCCAGTGCAGTGGCTTGAAGGGGGTCAAACGGCCAAGGCAACATCTGGTCATTTGAGATCAAGGCGATGCGGCACCGTCCATTTAAAAGCGAGGGAGGGGAACATGAAATTTCTGCAAACACAGGGCGCCCATCTGCGCCCCAAGACACCTCGATTCACCGCAGCGGCGCTGATCGGCCTGTTGTGCACGGCCCCGGCACAGGCCGGAGGCGTTTTCACCGTCAATTCCACCGCCGATCCAACGGATCCGGCGCCGGGCGCCGTGACCTTGCGCGAGGCCATCGAATCGGCCAATGGCACTCCAGGCTCAAGGGTCGAGTTCGACCCAAATGTATTTTCCACGCCGCAAACCATCGTGCTGCAGGCGGGTGAACTGCACATCACAGCCGACATGGAACTGGACGGCCCCGGCGCCCATCTGTTGACCCTGGATGGCAATGAAGCCAGTCGCGTGCTGACCATCAGCGACGAGTTCAGCACAATTCGGACGGTCTTCATCCGCGGATTGACATTCACCCGTGGTAATGGCGCCTCGACAATCAACAATGATCGCGGCGGCTGCATCATGACACTGGAACACACAACGATTCAAAACACTGTGGTGCACAATTGTTCCAGCAGCGTCGACGGCGGTGGGGTGTTTTCCAACGCAGGTCAACTCATTTTGGATCAAGTCAATGTGAACAACAACACGGCCACATTTAAAGGCGGCGGCGTCTTTATGCGCAGCGATTTGAACATCGTGAACCGGTCTACCTTTCATGACAACACTGCCAAGAATGGCGCAGGCCTGTTTACCCTTTTGGGCGGCACGGTGTTTGCCAGCACCTTTTCTGGCAACACCAGCACTATACAATCCAACGGCGCAGCGATTGACAACAACAATGGCGGCCAGACCAACTTGAGCATCGCAGATTCAACAGTCATCAACAACAACAGCAACGGACTGATGACAAACACCGACCAGCAGAAAATATTCATCAGCAACAGCATCATCGCCCACAACAGCTTCGCGGACTGCGAATTCACCGACATCAGTGCCGAGTCGGACAACATCGGCAATCTCGACAGCGACGGCAGCTGCAATGTATTCGCCAGCAACCACACCACAGTCGCCGAGGCCAAACTCGGCCCACTGCAGGACAACGGCGGGTTCACCCCCACGCACCGACCGCTGGCCGACAGCCCGGTGATCGACGCCAACGATGCCGGGCTGTGCGACGATCTCGACCAGCGCGGCTTCACCCGGCCGTTCGACGGCGACGCCGACGGCACCGTCCGCTGCGACATCGGCGCAGTGGAAATCAACGACATTCTGTTTACAGGCGGCTTTGAGGCCTTTTGACATGCCGCACATCAATGGACCCTTCAAGGGCAGCGTGCTGTCCTTGAAGGTTCCCATTTCAGGGCATCGACCAGGTTACGATCACAACATGACCTATAAATAGATGACTCGCGATGACCTCACCGCAACCAATGTCAATTCAGCCCTTCAATTATTCTCTGGAAATCCGCACCCTGACATTGCTTGAAACGTCGCCATTTTCGAAGTGATGAGACGTTCTTCAACGGGTTGAATACTCACGTTTGAAGACGTGAGTGACCACGTTCTCTAAATTATACGTAACAACCAGTTGCAGCAGCTTGATGTCAAACGTATAAATGACCGACCCAGATCTATTGTGATAATACGTGTAATAATCAACGGATGCGTACTTATCAGCAATCATTGGATAAATCCGCTTTCCAGAAGGTGGTCCCAGCCACGCAATGACCTGATCCCGTCGCGTGATGTTTTCAATGATCAGG
>JBNLBT010000141.1:0-6901 GCA_050303435.1 Marinicellaceae bacterium | reverse complement strand
TGACATTGCCTCTGGCGTTTCTCTACATCGGCCGCCCGTTGATGGCTGCGGGTTATCTTTGTTTGTGGCTGTGCGTGGCGCTGTTGGGGCTCATGTTCGATGCCGACTGGTATCTGTATTTGTTGGTGGCCATTGGCCTGGGCCATGTTCTGTGGTTGCACACACGCAGACCCAGACCCTTGCCCAGACCCTGGTATTCCAGACCTGCCGGGTTGGTCGCTGTTGCCATCGCCTGGGTTGCGCCGATGCTGATTGCCCGGGTGTTTGTGTTCGATATTTACACGGTGCCTTCCAGTTCAATGTTCCCAAACTATCAGATGAATGACATCATCACGGTGAAAAAATGGGGCCATGGTCATTACGGCGCATTGGGTTTTCACTGGACGCAACCGGACGCCGGCCATGCGGCGCCGATGCAACCCGGAAAAGCCTATGCATTCAGGCTGGGCCAGGAAATCTATTTCAAACGACTGATCGCCGGACCGGGCGACCGGTTTGAATACATAGACAAGGTGCCACACATCAACGGCCAGCCTTTGCAGCGATCCGTTGATTCTGAATTCGATGACCGCGGCATCCTTGTGCTGACCGAACACTTGGGCACCGCACCGCACCGCATCGTTGAACTCAGCAAAGGGCGTGAATTTAGGTATAAATATACCGCGCTCACATTGGCCCAGGATGAATATTTTTTTCTCGGTGACAACCGCGACCACAGTCGAGATTCACGCCACTTCGGTCCGATCAATCGGGCCGACATCATCGGGCCGATTGTTTATGTCTGGCACAGGCCATCGGATTTAACGGAACTGGCATTTGCCCCCCTTTGAGGCACGGGCCAAACCCATGCGTTCGCGTTTCGATTGAACCTGCAGGCTCAGCGTGCGGTCCAATGAAGGCATGAAACGGGCTGTTTTTCTGCTGTGTCTTTTGTGCCTTGGGCTGATGCCTTTGAGCAACGCGGTGGCCGGCGATGACACGGCCATCGACAGCCTCTGGGACGGTGCGCAGGAACCCGAACATGAGTCACACGCCCTGCCGGCTTTGCCGTTGTTGTTTATATTGCCAGCCCAGGCCTCGGTGCGCTGGGTGCAAACGCCCGTCTCCCCGCATGCAATGCCCCCCTTGCCGCACGCCGGCATCCGCGGACCGCCTGCCGCCTGAATTCAAAAACACCCGCCCGGTGCGGCCGCAACGCCGCTTTGAACCGGGTTCATTTATTGACTGAATTCAAGAGGCATGAGCATGAAAACACTGGAATTACACTCACTGGGCGAGATCGATCGCATCGCATCGCCCCACAGCAACGGCACCGGCCTGCATTCTCCGGCCGTGCAGGTGTTCACGGATTTTTGTGAATACCACCCCTTTGATCTGCCGATCACCACCGGCGCGCGCGAGGCCATTCGCCTGATGCAATTGGCGCACGTGCACCTCAAATTTGTGGTCGATGAAGCCGGGCACTTTGCTGGTGTGGTCAGCACGCGGCGAATGAATGAACAGGAAATCGTGCAAAAACAGGCTCAAGGGCACGCCGCGGCGGATCTGACGGTGGCCGATTTCATGAAACCGAAAGCCGAGCTGCTGGCCATTGATTACACGGATTTGTTGCAGGCCACGGTGGCCGACGTGTTGCAGGTGCTGAAATCTCACGCGCGGCCGCATTGTCTGGTGGTGGACCCGGCCCAGGGCCACATCCGCGGGATCATTTCCAGCAGCGAAATCATCCATAAGCTGGGCCTGTCTGCAGATGACATCGGTGCGGCCGATTTCATCGATGTGTTTCAGGCCATGCGCCCATCCGATCTGGACGCGCAAAGAGAGCTGGTGGCGCGCACCATCGCCTGAAGCGGCGCGGCGGCGAACCGTTGGATCGCCGCCGCCCGGTTCACTGGTTGATCTGACCCGGCAAGGACAAATCTCCAGAGGCCACGTCCATCACGTTGACCACACACAACAACGGCGCGTGCACGCTCTGATTGACCCGCAAGCCGGCGGTGACGCCGTCGAATCGAACCTGCGCCAGTGCGTCGGCGTCGTCAAACGGCACCCGCACTTCCACGCTGTCCCCGGACATCACCGGGTTCCAGCCCGGGCTGTCAATGAGCATCGGCAGGCCCGGCCAGGTTTTCGGCAATCGCGGCTGACTGCCTTGTGGAATGTCAACCACGCCCAGAGCGCCCTCACCACAGGCATCATTGGCTTTCAACACCACCCAGTGGCTGTGCCACAGATTGCCATCGTTGTCGAGTCGACCGTCGCCGTTTTCATCGAACAGCGGGGTGTCGTCAAAATCGGGGTGCGCAGTCACCGCCAAGGCCAAGATGCCGGCGTTGTGTTCAAATCCGACCGTGTGGGCGTCCAGCGAGGTCGGCCACACATAGGAAAACACTTCACTGCCACCCAATTGGCCGCTGGCGGCGGGTTTCGTCTGACCTGCGCGTCCGGACACCGCCATGTGGAAGGTGGCGATGTGGCCCTGAGTGGTGATTTTGCTGTGCACAATGTCAAAAGGCGCCAGCACCCCTTCGGATTTGGCCGACTGAATGCCTCCGTTGTGTTGACTGTGTGCCTCGCTCTGTGCCTGTGCAAGCAGACCCAGGCCGGCGAATACAAAGGCGCTGTTTTTCATGCCCCTTCTCCCATCAGGTCGGCCAGTGAAGCGCCGAAATTGATGTGAAACACCGCGCCGTCGATGCACAGGGCCGGCACCGATTCAACCCCGGCCTGCCGCGCTTGCACGCGCGCTTCGGGGGATTGGCCCAAATCAATTTTTTGCAGCGCCACGCGTTGTGTATCCAGGGTGTCCAGCAGTTGTTGTTCGGCGGCGACGCAGACCGGGCAACCGGCGTGATAGTAAATGGCTTTCTTCATGAGTTGTCTCCAAAAGTAAAGTAAATTAAAGTATCGAGTCGATACCGAATAGCTTAGAACGCATCAAACGGCTTGTCAAGAAAGTTTTTACTCGATACTATATACCCATGGAAAATGACATCTACAATCGCATTGAACGTTTGAGTGAACTGCTGAAAGCCGATGCCCGCGCGGCGGTCAAAAACCACGGTTTGCAACCGGTGCAACTGGAGGTGTTGCACTATTTGTCCCTGTGCAACCGTTTCAGCGACACCCCCAAGGCGGTGAGTGAATACCTGGGCCAGACCAAAGGCACCGTGTCGCAAACCATTCAGGTGCTGGAACGCAAAGGCTTGTTGAGCAAACACGCGGACATCAATGACAAACGCTCCATGCATTTGCAATTGACTGCGGACGGTGCAGCGGTGTTGCAGGCGGCGGTGCCCACGCGCCTGTTCAGAGCACTGAAAAAAAACCTGTCAGCGGCGCAAGAAAAGTCACTGGGTGAGGCCCTGTCGCAATTGCTGCAGGCCTTGATTCGCGCCAATGGATTGCAGAGTTTCGGGGTCTGCGCCAGTTGTCGGCATCACCGCGTGCAGGCCGATGGGGGCTTGTTCTGCGCGCTGGTGCAGCAGCCGTTGACCGCGCATGAAGCGGAAAAAATTTGTCGGGAACACGACGGCAAAAGCGCTCCGGGGGATTGAATTATTGCGAGACTTAAGGCCATTCAACCGCCCGCGGTGCCTTGAACACCGGCTGTCGATCACGGCAATGCAGCCATTGATCCCATCCGCGCCCTGACCAAGACCTGAGCTGGCACACTGCTTGGTGATCAAGACATTCAGGAGACCAGGTGAAAGCGATGCAATACAGGATCAAATGTTGGGCGCTGGTGGCCGCGTGTGTGTTGTTGCAGGCCTGCGCGCAGACAACGGCCTCCTCTGGGCGGGCCTGGCAGCTGGTGTACCATCACGACCCAAACGGCGCGCCCCTGGCCGGCGACAAAGCCGCGTTGCGCGCGGCGGTGTTGGCCGGACAACCGCTGCGCATCGTGTGGCCTGTGCGTGCAGATTTCTGGCACGCCATGGACGCCGGGTTTTTGACCGTGCTGGGAGACGATGTGCTGGCTCAGACGCACAGCATCGTGCGCCAGATTCCGGACTCTGAAAACGCCCGCTTTGCACTGGACGCCGAAACTCAGAGTCATTGGCACGCGGTGTTTTCCACCACCGGAGAGGTGCGCAGCTTTCAGTCGCAGGCCGGTGAATTGAGCGATCATCGTTATGCACTGCAGTGGTATGTGCAGCGATGAAACACGGCCGCGACACTCAATCGCGGGTGGCCACAAAGGCCGCCAGATTCTTGTCCGCCTCGTCCTTGAATTGCGCGCCGCTGATGCGCGCGTTATCGATGCGGTCCAGTCTGAAATTGCGGAAATCACGGCGCAGTTCACACCACGCAATCAGCAGCCACACCGGACCGAAAAACACCAGTGCCAGCGGTCGCACTGTGCGCCGGCTGGTGCCCCCGTGCTGGTCGCTGTAGTCAAAGCGGATGCAGCGGCGTCGACGGATGCATTCGCGGAATTCAGAAAAGTCAATGCGCCAGGGCACTTTGGCTGCGCTGGCCATGGAAAAGGTGCTCAACTGCTCCAACTCGTGCAGACGGTTGGCCGGCAGCGCCGCCTGAATTTTTTCAAACGCGCTGTCGGCTTTGGCGGCAAAGGCCTCATCAGTCCAGCTGCGCACCATGCCAATGCCCAGCGCCAGGGCTTCAATTTCCTCGGCATCAAACATCAAAGGCGGCAGATGATAGCCTTTGTCGATCACGTAGCCGACGCCGGCCTCGCCGAAAATCGGCACACCGGCGTTGAGCAGGTCCTGGATGTCGCGGTACACGGTGCGGGCACACACCGAAAACTTCTCGGCGATGCGTTGCGCGGTCACCGCCTGGCGCTGGCGGCGCAAAAAATGCACCACTTGCATCAGTCGATCGGCGCGCCTCACGCGACGCGCTCCGGTGTTTGTGTTGTTTGCATGGCTAAGATCGGCCAAAAAATTTCAGTATAGATCATCATTGCTGACATCATGCTGTCAGTAGGTTGTCATTATACTTGCTTTGCTCACGGTGCGCTGTGGGCGGCGCATCGGCGCGGACATGTTCAAGCCGGTCGCAGCGATCCGGTCGCGCGTCGGCCGGGCATTCAGTCGGATCGGGGTGCACAGATCATCCCGCCCGCGCAACAGAAGATTTGGAGAGAAAAGAATGATTGGTTACGTGACATTGGGCAGCAACGACCTGGACAAAGCGGTGGCGTTTTACGACGCCCTGTTCGGCTCCATCGGCATCGGCCGGTTCATGGAGCAAGAAGGCTATTTCGTGGCCTGGGCGGCCTCGCCGGAATCCCCGTCCGTGAGTGTCTGCCGTCCGTTCAACAAGCAAGCGGCCACGGTGGGCAACGGCGTGATGGTGGCTCTGTACCTGGAATCCCCGCAACAGGTCGATGCCTTGCACGCCAAAGCACTGGAACTGGGCGGCAGCAATGAAGGCGACCCTGGATTCCGCCCGGAGGACAACAGCAGCGGCTTTTACGCCGGCTATTTTCGCGACCTCGATGGCAACAAACTGAACGCCTTCTGCATGGTGCCAGCAACGGACTGAGCGCACGCCTCAAACCACCACCGGGCAGTCTCAGGTGTCTGCCCGGATCATCGCCGCTTGTATGTCGACGTGCTGCAAATCACCCTTGTGCGGACAAGTGCAGCATTGACCCCCCCTTCAGTGCGGCAGTTTTCACTTGCCAATGTCGCGCATTTTCTCTAGCATCAAGGGTGCACTGTGTGACAACCAACCTGAGTTTTCATGCCGTGCGGCGTGACTGGTCATCAAAGCGATGGCTCTGTGTGGACGCCTCACCCACAAAAAAGAGGATGGCTGCCATGGTCAGTGGCATCATAAGAACAACGTGTCTGTGGCTGTGCTTGGGCTTGACGCTCAGCGCACCGTTGCGAGCGGCTGAAAAGCCCCGCATTGGTCTGGTGTTGGGCGGCGGCGGTGCCCGTGGCGCGGCGCATGTGGGCGTGCTCAAGGTGCTTGAGCGCGAAGGTGTGGCGGTGGATTTCATCGCCGGCACCAGCATGGGAGCGATCATCGGTGCCTTGTACGCCAGCGGTTACAGCGCCGATGAACTGGAAAACATTCTCGCCGGGATTGAGTGGGATCAAGCACTCAGCGACGCCTCACCCCGTGAACTGCAGAGCATGCAGCGTAAAATCGATGAACGCACGCTGCCCTCGAGATTGGAGGTCGGCTTCCGACGCGGCCGCATCAGCACACCGCAAGGGCTGGTGCAGGGCCAGCACCTGAATCTTTTGTTGCGCCACTTGACCGCACAAAGTGATGCAAGCGATCGTTTCGATGATTTGCCGATCCCCTTTCGCGCGGTGGCCTGCGACATCGCCAGTGGCGAGGCCGTGGTGTTGGCCGAAGGCGATCTGGTCAACGCCGTGCGTGCCAGCATGTCGGTGCCGGGCGTGTTTCAACCGGTGCGCATCAACGGACGGCTTCTGGTGGACGGTGGTGTGGCCGACAATGTGCCGATCGCTGTGGCGCGCAGCATGGGGGCTGATCGCCTGATCGTGGTGGATGTCGGCTCACCGCTGCTGGATGAGGGCTCACTGAATAACCCCTTGGCGGTCACCCAACAGGTGTTTTCCGTTTTGATCCAGAAACAGACCGACGCGGCGCTGGCGACTTTGGGCAAAGACGATTTGTTGATCAGACCGGCACTCAAAGACATCAATTCGGCGCAGTTTGATCGCAGCGTGGAAGCCATCGCACTGGGTGAAATATCCGCCCTTCAGCAGCGCGAAGCCATTGCCGCTTTTGCCGCTGACCCCGAGCGTTTGGCGGCATTCAAATCGCGCCAGAACCCCGGCGCAGGAGAACAGCGGCGCATCGGTTCAATCGCGGTTGAGGCCTCTGCCACCCGCACGGCACAACGCATCGGTCGCCGGCTGGATGACTTGCGCGGCCAACCGTTCAACGC
>JBNLBT010000140.1:0-7103 GCA_050303435.1 Marinicellaceae bacterium | reverse complement strand
GCCACGCGCTGGCGCGGCAGCAGCATGCTGTAGGCCATCGCACTGTCGGGTTTGACCCAGAATTCCAGCCACAGGTCATTCTCGTCAATGAACAAGGCGTCGATGTCCAGCGGCGTGTCAATCAGCCCGTCCTCGACAAAAACATCCGAAACAGCGATGGTTTGCCACAACAGCCCGGTGCTCTCACCATCGTACACGCCGACAATGAAATCAAACAGGCCGTTGGCCGGACTGCCGTCCACCTGCAAAGTCCCCTGATAGTGGAATTCGACCGCTTGACTGCGTGTGGTGTGCAACGACGCACAGAAGATCAAGGCGAAAATCAGCCAGTTATATTTAAAATCAATGCGCATGAAGACCTCCTAAAAATTGTGCGTGAAAATCAAATCGGTGTTGCGCTGCCAGAACCCCGAATTCAATGTGTACTGCGGTGAGCCCGGTGCGGGCGAGGCGGCCGTACCAATGATGTATTGACCTGTGCTGCCTCGCAAAACGTAGGCGGGCGAAGAACCGCCGGAATCCGAAGTGCCGCCGCCGGCCGGCAGGTGATGTTTGCGTATTTCATACAGCGGATCGGAACCGCCGGTGGCGGCGCCGGTGATGGCCAGTAAACAGCCGGTCAACAGTCGCGCTCTGTGAATGCGGTGTTTTTGCATGGAAAACCTCCGGTGATAAACGTACCGCCAGTCTATTCAGCGTGGTTTGACTTCGCTGGACATTTGCCAGACAATGGCGGGACATTTTGCAGTCAAAGGCCCCCGCGGCCTGCATCAAAGCCGTGAATCAGGACGCAACCGCCAGGCAATCCCTTCATTTTCGAATCATCCCCGAAGAACGCCGGGTGTTTCGTGACACCATTGAGGTCAAACTCAGCAAGCAGTTGTACGACATTCTCTGGACGCTGCTGCAGGCCGAAGGCGCTGTGGTCGAAAAAGACCGGCTGATTGAACAGGTGTGGGGACGCCGCATCGTCACCGACGCGGCACTGATGAAACAGATCACGCGACTGCGCCAGGCACTGGGGCCCGAAGCCGCCGGCGATGCCGTGATTGAAACGGTGCGTGGCGTCGGCTACAGGTGGGTGCCCGCAGTGCGCCCGCTGGACCAACACCCCGGCGATGCGTTCGGCCTGCCGAACCGTCGCACAGCCTGGGTGATGGGCCTGCTGCTGGTGTTGCTGGCGGTCCCGTTGCTGATGTGGCTGCAGCCGACCACCGATCCGGTCAACGACAAAACCGACGTGCAAACCGAACCGGTGGCCCAAGCCGTGCGCCTGGCGGTGATGCCTTCGCAGGCGGGCGAAGACTGGATCAATGTCGGCGGATTGAAATGGCTGGCCGGGCAACTGCAGCAAAACAATCGCGTGCACGCCATGGCCCCCTTGCCACAATGGTTCAGTGGCGATGACCCGGAGCTTGAATCGGTGCGCTGGACCCGCGATGGTCACGCCGACCGGGCCTTGCTGCTGCACCTGAAGCAAACCAACGACCGTTTCACGGCCGATGTGGCGCTGCGCGACGCCGATGCGGTGCAGGCCAAAACCCAACTGACCGCCGACAGCCTTTCAGCGCTGTTGGAGAAAGTGCGTCTGTGGACCTTGCGTCATCTCAACGTCGAGGCATTGGCGGGGGTTGACCGTGCGCGGCTGCAAACCAGCGAATTCGCCCTGGAAAGTTTTTTGCGCGCGTTCCAGGCGGTGCAACAGATGCACCTCACTGAGGCGGTGGATTTCATGCAAGTGGCGGTGCGCGAGGACGAACATTTTTACCCGGCCTGGATTTCTTTGGCCGAATTGCATGCCGCGCTGGGCGAGCAGGACAAGGCGCGCGGCATCACCGACATGTTGAACGGCGTCAATAATCTTTCGACCAGCGAACGCATCCGCCTGCTCAGCAACACTGCCTATGTGCGCATGCTCGACGGTGAATTCGATGCGGCTCAAAACCTGCTCAACCAGGCCATCGGTGATGCCGAAGCCAACGGCGACATGCACAACCTGATGAAAGCCCTGTCCACACTGACCATTCTGCATCAACTGCAAGACCGCATGGACGAAGAGACGCTGGCGTTGATTGAGCGCGAGCTGGCCCTGGTGCTGGAATTTCAGCCGGTGCCCTCGCGCGTGGCCGAACTGACACACAATCTGGCCGTACTCAACGCCCAGCTGAATCGACCCCAAAGCGCCACTGAACTGTTCACTCAAGCCTTGTCACAATTCACCGCACTGGATCACCAGGCCGGTGTGCTCAGTTGCCAGTCCAACCTGGCCAACCTGGAAATCATCCAGGGTCGCCCATTGGCGGCCTTGCAACGCCTGCAGGCGCTGTCCATGCAAGCATTGCAAACGCAACATGAATACACGTACATTGAGTCGCGACTGGTGCAATTCCAAGCATTGATGGCCGCCGGTTGGCGTGAGCGCGGTCTGCTGCAGTTGACCGAATTGATCGAATCCACCGACCGCCAGGAACTGCGCGACATTCGACTCAGGGCGCGCCGCGATGCCGTGCTGTATGAAAGTCAGTATGCGCGACTGGACAGCGCGCAACAGCAGCTGAATGCCCTGCGCAACGAATGGCCACAGGACGACGCCACGTTGCCCGGGTACTGGCGAGTAGAACTGGCCCTGTTGCACAGCCATCTGCACCTGCAGCAAGCCGCGCTGGACGCGGCCAGACCGTGGCTTGATCAATTGCGCGATGCGGACGAGAACGCGTTCACACCGGACCAGGCGGCGCACTGGCTGCAGATTCAGGGCGAATGGCATGTACTGCACGGCGAGCATGCCACCGGCCGTGCCTTGCTGCAGCAGGCACGGGACGCGTATTTGGCGCTGGGTCAAGTGGACGCGGCGGCAGCACCGGGCTGGCGATTGCTGGCCAGTGCGGAGGCATCGGCGCGGGTGGAAACGCAGGCCTTGTTGCAACAACTGATGGCGCAACTGGACATGCACCACCCGGCCCTGATCCATCAGGCGGCGCAGCATTTCAGTCATGGGCAGTCGGTGCAGGCGCTGGCACTGATGCACCAGGCCAAGCAAATGGCGCGGGATTTCTGGCGCCCGCAAGATCAGTTGCAACTCGAGGCTTATCAACGCAGCGCGCAGTGACGCGCGCCTTCAGCGGCTCCGGCGTGACAGCGATTTGCGCCACACCGGCGTCAGCGTCAAAATCAGCAAAGCCAGCCAGATGCCGGCAAAGGCCACCCGGCGCACCTCATCAAAGGGTTCATCATAGAGCAAAACGGCGAGCACAAAACTGATGCTGGGGGCAATGTATTGCAGGAATCCCATGATGCTCAGGGTCAGGCGCTTGGCCGCCACATTGAAACCAATCAGCGGCAAAATCGTGACCAGCCCGGACAACACCAGCAGGCTCCACAGGGCCTGCTGCGAATACTTGAATTCAAACAGCGGTGCATACAGCAGCAAATACACCAGCGCCACCGGCAACAACAACAGCGTCTCCCACAGCAAACCGGTCATCGGCCGCACTTCCAGCTTCTTGCGCAACAGACCGTAAAAGCCAAAACTGAACGCCAGCGTCAAGGCAATCCAGGGCGCCTGGCCGATCTGCACGCCCAGATACACCGTGGCCGATGCAGCCAGGGCCAATGCCAGCCATTGATACGGCCTCAGGCGGTCACCAAAGAACAGCAGGCCGAGCAACACATTCACCAGCGGGTTGATGAAATAGCCCAGTGAAGTGTCCATGATGCGATCGTGCGTCACCGCCCAGACAAAGATCAGCCAGTTACCGACCACCAGTGAACCACTGAGCAGCAACAGCGCCGCCTGCTTCAGGGCCACCCGGTGCGTGCGCAAAAATTGCCCACGGTCGCGCAACAGCAAAAACACCAGCAAAAACAGAAAGCCCCAGATCACCCGATGGGCAATGATCACCGGCGCCGGCGCGCTTTGCAGAAATTTGAAAAAGATCGGCGCCACGCCCCAGAACACAAAGGTGGCAATGCCGGTCAGCAAACCGGTTTTATCCAGGGCATCGTTTGACAATTGAGAATCCAGTGTGGATTGATTTGCACGTCCCCGTGCACATTTTCAGTGACGCGCGGACAACCGCGGCAAGTATAACCGCAGAGCTGTCACAAAGCACCCTTAAAATCCACCCAAAGCCGCCTCGCCTGGTGCGCCTCGGCATTGGGCAAAGGCCTGGACTGATTTTGCCAGAAATTGCCCGAACAATAGCGCTCAATTTTTGTGCATAATGTCGCCGATTGGGGGTTTAACTGTTTAATTGTGTAACGTCAAAGGCATTGAAGAGACTCATTCATGGAATCATTCACTCTGGAATACGCGCGCAACACCTCCGTGCACACCGGCCACAACGCCTCGGCGCAAGGGACTGCTGAGACTTTATGGGCCGTGGACTCGATCCGTGCGCAGCCAATCAATGACGCGCAGGTGCTGTTGTCTCACGCTGAAAACGGCGCGGCCTGTGTGTTGGACAGTGGCGCCTGGGGGCTGCTCAGTCAATGCACCACCTTCAACCGTCTGTCCGGGCACATCAAGCAACTCGCGGCGCGTTTTGCCCTGAATCCCGCGCAGCAGCACGCCTGCGCCTCGGCCCTGCACCAGCTGCAGCAAACCGGCCTGTTAACGGCCGACCGCGCACTGCACGCAGCCAGTCCGACGCACAGCGCCGCGGCACCCAAAGCGCTGCCCTGGTGCCTGGCCGTGCACAGCCGCGACCGCCCGCAGGCGCTGGAACGTTTGCTCGATTCTGCACGCGCGCACCTGCAGGGACCACGCCCGGCCGATGCCTTCATTTTCATTGACGACAGCCGTGCGCCCGAGAACCTGCGCCGCAACCGCGCCGTGTTGCAAGCCTGGCAAGGCGCAACCGGTGTGCACGTGCTGTACCGCGACCGCCGCGATTGCGCCGACTGGGTCACGGCCGTGGCGCGTGAGCAGCCGAAATTGTCCCAGGCCATGCATTTTTTGTTGAACCCACTGCACCACCCCGCGGAAGGCATCACCAGCGGCTGTGCGAAAAATTTCATTCAATTGCTGTGCGCGCAACGCCACCTGTTGATGGTGGACGACGACGCGGTGCTGCAACCCCACGCCCTGCACTGCAGCGATGCGCGTCACAGCGAGGACGCCACGGCCCCGGTGTTTGCCGCGATTCGGCCACATTTTCGCGCGTTTGCCGATTGGACTGAACTGAACGACGTCACCGAAAAACTGGATCTCAATCCGCTGCAAGTCCATCTGGATGCCTTGAACAGCGACTGGCCGACGCAGGTCCGACAGGCGCTGGCACGACCCGAGGCGCTGTATGGACTGTCCGCCGCCGATGCCCGCACGGCGCTCACTGCACAACGCATTGGACTGACACTGAACAACCCGGTGGGCGCACACAACGCGCGCCGCATGGACGCCTTCTTTGCGCAGGACGACGCATTTGCATCGCGCGAACGGTTTTTGCAAAACCACGGCCAAGACACCCTGGAACAATTGAGCTGGCAAGGCCCGCTGCGGGATCAGTGCGGGCGCGATTTACCGTTCATCAACACCACGCTCAGCGGCCTCGCCGCCAGTTCCTTGCCGACACCGACGCTGCCATGCGGCCGCAACCAGGATCTGATCCTCGGAGCCATGCACCAGCATCTGCATCGCGACGCGCTGGTGCATCGCTTTGGCTGGGCACTGCCGCACCGCCCCGACAGTCCGCGCTATTGGCAACCGCTGGGGCCACAGCAGTGCGCGGCCTTCGATCCACACATGGCCTGGCGCCTGCTGCTGCAGGATCTGGTCAACATTGAACCCGAGGGCGGTCCGCAGGAACAATTGCAGCGCCTGGCTGAGCACATGCAATCGCTGGGGCGCGCGCAAGCGGCGCAAGCCAATCGCCGCGTGGCCGACTGGCTGGCGCAGTACCACGCGCATGAATTGAGGTACTGGCTGCGCGTAGAAACACTCAGCCGTGACACGCCGCTGTTGCACGCCGAAGTGCAGCGCATCTGCCAACACAAGCAGGCGCGGATGCAATCCGATCACCGGCGCCTGAGCGAACACCGAGAAGCCATCCAGGCGCTGTTTGCCCCCATGGGCCAGGCGCTGTCTGTCTGGCCGGCCTTGGTTGAAGCGTGCCGCGCGCGCCTGGAATTCTAATCATCTGTATCGCGAATCAAGACGCTGCGGCGGTGATTTTCCAACCCTTCGGCCGCGGCCAATGCACTGGCCACCGGCGCCAGCAAGCGACGACCGGCTGCGCTGATTTTTTGCGCGGTGACCAGTTTCATGCACTGCGCCACGCTCAAGCCCCCGCTGAAACGCGCACACCCGGCAGTCGGCAAAGTGTGATTGGGGCCGGCGCAGTAATCGCCGAACGCCACCGCCGAGTTTTCTCCGATGAACAGTGAGCCGTAATTGTGCAGCGCGTCCAGTGGCGCGTTTTCATCGCACACCAGCAGATGTTCCGGTGCCTGCGCGTTGATGAAATCGATGGCCTCAGAACGGTCCCTGGCCTGCAGCAGCCTGATCTGTCCGGATTGACACAGGGCCATGGCCCCCGGTTCCTTGGCCGCGCAGCGCAACCAGGCATCCAGCACCGCCCGAGATGAGCCGACGATCAGGCTCACCGCGTTGGGGTCGTGCTCGGCCTGCGCCATGGCGTCCAGCACCACCCATTCGGGGTGCTGCATGCCGTCGGCCCACACCAGCAATTCACTGGGACCGGCCAGGGCGTCGATTTTAACGCGTTCCTGCACCGCCGCCTTGGCCGCGTTCACGTAGGCGTTGCCCGGCCCCACAATCATGTCCACAGCCAGCCCCTCAAGTGCTCCATACGCCATCGCCGCGATGGCCTGCGCACCGCCGACACGCACAAACCCGGTGGCCCCGGCCAGTGAAGCCGCGGCCAGCAGCGCCGGGTCGACGCTGGGTGAACAAGCGATGCGCACCGGGCAAGCGGCCTGCTCGGCCGGCACCAGCGTCATCAACGCGGTGGAAATCAAGGGGAAGCGCCCGCCGGGTATGTAGGCGCCAATGCCCGCCAGGGGCAACCAGGTGGAGGCAAACCAGCCGGCCGCCTCAGTGCCACTGTGATCGCGCAACTGGCAGCGTTGTGCGGCGCTGAATG
>JBNLBT010000139.1:0-7456 GCA_050303435.1 Marinicellaceae bacterium | reverse complement strand
ATCGCTGTCGATGGTTTGGATGGTGTAGGTGTTTTTATTGGACAGACCGAGGCGGTGTTCGATCATGAGTTCGGCGAGTTGATCGCCGTTGATCAGGGCGATGCGGGTGTTGAGGCCGGTGACGCATTCGGCGGCGCCGGTGGAGAAGTCGGAGGTGGTGATCATCACGCCTTTGCTGGCGTTGAGGCGGGTGAGGGCGCCGATGAATTTGTCGACTTCGGGTCTTTGAACGGTGTTTTGCCAGCGTTTGGCTTGCAGGTAGACGGTGTCGAGGCCGAGTTTGTCTTCGTTGATGAAGCCATCGATGCCGTTGTCGTTGCCGTATGGGGTGACCGATCCGGCGCCGTCGCGGAAGCCGCCGTAGCCCATGGCCAGCATCAGATCGAGCACCAGTTTTTCAAAGAATTCCGGTGATGCTTTGCGGATGGTTTCCAACAGTTCGGCTTTCAGTGCGTCGTTGTAGGCGCGGTGTGCCCGCGCCATCTGCTCTTCCGGGGTGTGCGGCTGGTTGGTATCTTCTTTGCTGTCTTCGGGTTTGTTTTTTGGGCGAAAAAAGTCTCGGAACTCACTGAATTGATTCAGGTATTTCAGGTTGATTGTCTGCCCGGATTCAACCGCTTCGGTGCCGCGTGCGGTGATGCGGCTTTGGCCGCGCGACGGGATGTCCAGCAAACCGGCTTTGCTCAAATAGGTGCGCGCCCAGGCGATGCGGTTGCGATAAAGCAACTGCCCGCCGCTGGCGATGCGCACGCGTTTGTCCTGATCGCTTAAATTGAATTGTTCGGCCATCGTCTCGAACAATTCTGAATTGTGGTAGGTCTGGCCGTCGGCGATGGCGTGCAACAGCGGGTGCATGATGCTTTGGTAGTCGGGTATGCTCATGGGTGTTGTGTGTGTGTTGGTCAGTCTATTTTACTTCACTGAACTCACATATCCACAACCGTATAGATTTCCTTTAAATTCGCTAAGTGAGTGAGACATGAGTGTTTTAATTGACAAAATAATAATTAAACAACTTGATCATACCCAAAATGGGGATTATAGTACCCTAATTGGGAACTTTTGATGATTTAACATGTTGGAAACTTCAATAGGCGATGCTTTATTTACCAAGACGCAACAGCGGGTATTGAGCTTGCTGTATGCCAAGCCGGATGAGAGTTTTTACACCAACGAGATTTTGCGTTGGGTCGATATGGGGCGGGGCACTGTGACGCGTGAATTGGCGCGCCTGGTTGCTGCCGGTGTTTTGACTGTGTCACCCGCAGGCAATCAAAGGCATTACCAAGCGAATTCGGATTGCCCGGTCTATTCTGAATTGCTGGGCATTGTGCGCAAGAGTTTTGGTGTGGCCGATGCGCTTCGAAGCGCACTCAGTGGCATGGATGAACGCATAGACCTGGCTTTTGTTTATGGTTCATTGGCCAAAGGCACCGATTCAAAATCCAGCGATTTGGATTTGATGCTGGTGGGTGAGGGCTTGAAGTTCAGCGATGTGGTGGAAGTTTTGTTGCCGCTTGAGGCGACGTTGCAGCGACCCATCCATCCGACTGTTTATGAGTTTTCGGAATTCACCACCAAATTAAAACAAGGACACGGATTCTTGACGCGGATAATGGATCAACCCAAGATGTGGGTGAAAGGATGCGAAGATGACATTGGAAAATTTATTAAAAACTAAACAGTTAAAGGCGGAACCGCCCGATCGGCTTGAGTTTGAGGGATTGTTGGAGTCGGCTCGGCGCCGTTTACGGGATTCACAAAGGCAGGAATTGTCTGAGGACGGTCAATTTTCACTGGCCTACGGCGCAGCGCATGCTTTGTCTTTGGCGGCATTGCGCTGGCATGGGTATCGCACCGAACAGCGCTATCTGGTTTTTCAGTGTTTACAGCACACCCTGGGTCTCGAATATCGTCAGTGGCGCGTGCTGTCCGAATGCCACAACGTGCGCAACAAAGCGGAATACGAGGGCCGTCTTGAAATTTCAGAATCCATGTTGCGTGAATTGATTGCCGTGACCGAAGACGTGTTGAGACGGGTTGAGGCATTGGGGCCGTTCAGTTCCAGCCAGTGATGTATGTAAGCAAGTTCAGTGTTTTCAAATTAAGTCATTCAATTGATCGGGTTTGAACATCAAACGGCAAGAAACATTGCATATGGGACTGCAATTGTTCCACAAGTCAGCTTGTTTACATCAATACACGGCCTCAGTATTTTCACGTTCTATTTCAAAGAATTGCAGGATGGATTCGATGCCGTTTGTGACGACTCTGAGCAGGTCTTCGCGGTAGGGGATGAATTTTTCCGGGGGGAATTCATTGATTTTCTTGGTGCGGAGGGCCTCAATATTTTCATGGCTTAAGATGTGTTGATCGCCCAGTCTTTTCATGCTGTCTTTGTCTATCAGTTCGATGCGCACGGAGGCGAACATGTCGGTGCTTTTGATCTTGAAAAACTGCCGTTTTGAGAAACCCACGCCTTTGAACAGGTTGTCAGTGGAATACAATTCATCCCTGATTTGCAGTGAGCGAACCAAGAGGATGTATTGGCAGTTCTGGGCTTCGGCCATGGCGCGCAGTTCCTCGGCGTAGTCTTTGTATTTCAATGGCCATTCGGCGTGCATGTCTGCGATCAGTTGCTGTTCCTTGGCTGTGTCTTTGGGTGCCACGATTCTGGGGTTGTATTGCGTCATGTACTGTTTGATTGATTCATTTAGATCCCAGCCCATGTTGTTGTATTTTAAGCGCACTTCGGGCACGCCGATGGCGCCGAGCACCCAGACATGGTAGTCGTTGGGCAGCATTGAAATGACCAGAAATTTGTCCTCACCGTGGGTGTATTGCTGCAGGTTTTTGTTGGTGCTGATGCAGCCGGACAGCAGCAGCAGGCACAGGGCGGTCAATGTCAGTATTTTATTCATTTGCATGTCCTTGGTCTGCTTGTCCTGATCGCTTAAATTGAATTGTTCGGCCATCGTCTCGAACTGTTCTGAATTGTGGTAGATCTTGCCGTCGGCGATGGCGTGCAGCAGCGGGTGCATGATGCTTTGGTAGTCGGGTATGCTCATGGGTGTTGGCGTGTGTGTATTGAAATATGATAGCGCAATTGCACGCCTCAGCAAACCGGCTGTGTCGGGCATTTTACTGTTTTGACACCGGGTGTGAGTATAGGCTTCGGCCGCTTTGGTTTTCAGCGGGCTGTTTCCATGTATAATCAAGGTCTGTTCAATGGAATGGCATAGGGGCCTGTTGCTGTGTCGTTCTGATTCTGAGAGTTGCCTGCTTGTTGCATTCCGTTGATCTGTGAGGTGGTCGGGGCCGCGTGCGGCCGCTGATGGATCATTGTATTTTTTGGTTGGAATTGTCATGTTTGAAAAGAACCTGTTCTTGCTTCTGTTTGTTTTATTGATCGGTGGTTGTTCGTCCTTGCCGGAAACCAATGTGGGGGAGTACACCTATCGTCACAACGCGGACCATGGTCTGGTGGTTATTCAGGCGGTGAGCAACGGCGTGCGGCTGGCCGGCCCGTTGCAAAACTGGGATCGTCTGACACTGGTCAATGTCGACGACGATGAAGTGAAGGAAGACGATTTAATGTCACTGAGTGCGCTGGCGGTGCACGACAACAGCGTGATCTTTGTCGGCAGTGTGCCACCTGGGCAGTATAAACTCGGGGCTTTGAATGCCTATCTGAACACCGGCGATTTTCACTATTCGGCCTGGGCGCTGATCACACCGATCATCGGAGAATTCAAGGTGCAGCAGGGACGCATCACCGATCTGGGCACCTTGGTGTACCATCCATTTGAGTTCATGAGTCGCTTTGACGATGAGTTGCCGGATTTTGCCCTGAGTCGCGACCCCGAGGCCTCGGTGCTGGCGCAGGCGCGTTTGCTGAAACCTAAAGTGTTTGCCAAATATGCAGCCAGGGAGTCGTTGAGTTGGGACGCGGATGCGTTTGATGCGCAACGCAATCAGGCGTTGAGACAAGCCCAGGCTTCGCCCTTGTTGACCGGCAGCCACCGGGTCAGCGACGATTTGATGGTGTTCACCGGTAAACTGGGTGCGGTGGTTTCTTACGACGTCAAGCGTGGTACAGTTCAGTCACATAAGTCGCCCACCTGGCGGGAAATTACCGATTTTGTGGCCGTGGACGAAGCGCACTGGATGATTGCCGGGCCGCTGGGCTTGTTGATGGAATCCCGCGCGCCGTTTGAACGCTGGCAGACTGTGGCTCTGGACTGGCCAGAGGCGCGCGTGGCCGGTCTGATGTCCGGTGGGCCGGGGCAGGTGTTTGTGTTGCTCGAATTCGAAGAGGACAAGTATTTTGAACTGCATGAATACGACGCATTGAAAAAAACCTTCACGCCGTTGTTGAAACTTGATCGTGTGGTGCGGTTCTTGTCGGGCGTTCGCCCAGATCCTTCTGTGGTTTTTGACACGGGGGTGTTGCGGGTTTTTTACGACAAAAAGATGTACGTCCGTAATTTACAAGCAGACGCGGAATGGCACATGGAGGAATCGGACATCGTGTCTTTGTGGCCATTGGGCAATGGACTTTTACTGGGGTCGGATGACGGTGGCATGAGAAATCCAGTGTTGTACAGTGCGGATCGTGGTCGCAGTTGGCATGAAACGGTGCCCAAAGGCATCAAATACGACGAGCCACAAGCGCCGCCTTTCATCTTCACCGACGGGACAATGATTTCTCCCAGACAGTACGATAAGCTGCGAATATTCAGAAAAACCAAGGTCTTTCCTGTGACTCCGTTGCAAATCTCCACAGACCACGGGGCAACATGGCAACAGATCGGCGAGATTGCGCCCACCTGTTTCCAACTGGCTCTGGCGGTTTCCAGTGACACGCGGCAATTCGCCTTGTGTGAGAATTCAAATGTCTATATGAGCGAAGACCGCGGCGCGCACTGGCAGTGGATCATCGGCCAGGATCGTGTGCCGATTGAAGACTTTCCACAGGCACTGGTTCTGCGCAAACCTGAGAAGAAAAAACGGGTACGCCGGCCGCCCAGACCGGAAGATGAGTATTGAGGATTGACTTGTGTCCTGAATCCTTGCAACCACCAGGTGCGCGGCGCATGCATGGCGGATTGATGCATGCAATGGCATCCGTACAATCCTGAACGGGCGCGCTGGCTTGGCGCGTTGTTGTGGCGCTGCGCGGTGTTCCTTTTGGTGTATGCGGCGTTGTTGTGGTGGTTGCGTGAGCACGTCAATTTTCGCTGGCACGATTTCAATGCCTTGCTCAATGGGGCTGTGCCTTTGGTGGCAACGGGGTTTTTCATCTGGATTTGGATTCAGCGGGTGCCGCCGGTGGGGTTGTTTGATCCTGAGTATAATTTTCCCTTGGGGTTTGTGCTGTTTTGTGCGCTGGGGGCTTCATCGCTGGCGGTGTTGTATGCGGCGGTGGTTGCACAGGATCGTGTGATAGAAGTGGACCATGTGGCAGATGTGTTTGCGCAACCCAAGCACAGAGATTTTCGAATTGCAGACATCGGTGTCGAATCGCTGAACAGTGAGACGCTGTACAGACAAATGGCCTATTCTGAAAAAACTGTTACACCACCTGGGAGTAGACGTGGTCCGCTTTATGTGCAATTTGATGCCTGTGCGGTGTCTCCGGTGGCCGGCACTTCTGAGCGAGCATGGGTTGCGACGCACGTCGAAGAACGTCACCGGTTGTGGGGACTGAATCGCGCGGCAGTGAAAGAACGGTTGCTGACGGCGTTGTTGGATCAACACATTTGGCAGGGCGTGTTGCGCAATGCGCCGGTGCGGGTGGTGCCATTCTCCGAGTTGAAAATGCTGTGCATGCAAGCCGTGCAAAATTTTTTCCCTCACCTGTTGCAACGCAAGACAGTGCTGTTGGAATACAGGGATCATGAACACACTTCGGACCGCTGGCTGGCGTTGTTTTTTTAATTGCGACGTCAATTTATCTTTTGGGCACAGTGGTTTATCTGTTGTTTTTCACAAAACACATCGATTCTCCGCGCGTCCAATCTGAGTGATTTTTCGGCCCAGCTTCAAGCCGCGCCGCCGCTGGCCAGCACCAGCACGGCCAGGGTGTTGTTGGCGGCGTGCAAGGCGATGGCGCTGTAGAGGTTTTTGTGCAGTTTGACCAGGTGGCCGGCGATCAGGGCGATGAGGAAGTGGTGCAGGTACAGGAAGCCGGCGACGTCGTGGATCAGGGCAAAGACGGCGGCTTGCAGGGTGTTGGCCCAGCCGAATTTGATGTGTTTGGTGAAGGCGTTCAGCAGCACACCGCGGAACAGGTATTCTTCCAGGATCGGGGTGATCAGGCCGATGCCGAGGCAGGCGATGAGCAGTCCGTGTGTGGCGACGATGTCCTGGATGATCAGCTGTACATCGCTGGTGGCGCCTTGCAGGGTGATGGCTTTGTAGCCGATCATGGCCGCGGCGATGACCAGGCGGAACAGGAAGAACGCGCCGATGCCCTGGGCCACACACAACAGCGCGTTGGGCACCGAGGTCTGGAACAGCGTGCGACCCGGTTTGAACACCAGCAAGGCGCAGGCGGCGAACAGCGCCGCGTCGATAAAATACAGGCGCGAGAGTTCGCCTGGCGGGGATTCAAGCGACCATTCGACGTCGCTGAAAAACAGTTGCAGAAACAAATCGTGTTGCAAGATCATCAATGTGAGGATGTCCAGCGCCAGAAAGGCGGCGCCGAGAAACAGCGCGTGACGCAGGTTCCAGTCGGTCATGGAAGTTGTCGCTGGCTTGTTGTGCACGCGCCGATACAGGCCGCGGTAGTGCACCGGCAGGATGATGATCAGCGGCACCACAAACATCAGCGCCAGGGTGGCCAGCCAGCCCAGCGCGGCGTGCAGGTCCTGCATGTCCCATTGCCACACGCCGGTGCGCCAATACAATTTGAATTTACGGATTTTGTAGGGGTCCTGCCAGAAATCATCGGCGGTCCAGGCGCTGTAGATGGCTTGCGCCGTTTCAGGATTCTGTTCCAATGCCAGGTTGAACAACGCAGGCATGGCCTGTTCGGCCATCCAGTGGCCGGTCAGTGAGCTCAGGGTGTCCTCGGAGATGCTGTGGTTGGCGTCCAGTGTCAAGTGCAATTTGAGCCAGTCGAATTTGTCGTACAGCGCATCGGCATCGACTTTCTCCAGCCACGCGGACGCGTCCGCATCGCGGCCCAAATCGTGCAACAAGTGCGCCAGTTGCAATTGCTCGGCGGCGCTTTCCGGTTGCGCGGCGTCCACCCGGCTCAGCGCCGAATCGCGGTCGCCCTGGTCAAAGGTGTATTGCGCGGCCCCCAGGGCAAACAGCGCATCGCCGGTTTCTTCAAAGGCGGTGTAGGGCAGCGATTTCAGTCCGTCTTCCCAGTTGCCCTGACTGATTGCCAGGCTGAACAGCCGGGTTTTCTGTGCCGTGCTCCAGGCGTGCATGTCATCGTTCA
>JBNLBT010000138.1:0-7843 GCA_050303435.1 Marinicellaceae bacterium | reverse complement strand
GCGCATTCATATCCCTGTCAAAGGCCATCCTGAGGCCTTGAGCAGGGGTCGCGCATGAAAAGACGGGCGCAAAAGCGTGGTTTTGCTGACTTTTCATTCGCTCGCATGGGTCTGACGACCCATGGCGGCACTTCCGTGTGCCGCGCGCATTCATATCCCTGTCAAAGGCCATCCTGAGGCCTTGATCAGGGGTCGCGCATGAAAAGACGGGCGCAAAAGCGCGGTTTTGCTGGCTTTTCATTCGCTCGCGTGGGTCGAGCGAACCGGCGCGCTGTCCGGGGCAAAAAAAAACCGCCGGCCTTGAGGCGCGGCGGTTTCTTTTGGCGTTGTTGACGCCTGCGTGGATCAGTCGAAGCTGTTGGCAAAGATCAGGTCAATGACATTGCACTGTCCGAATGAACCGGAGTCGGTGATTTCAATGTCATCAATCTTCCATTCGCCGCCGCCAACGAAGGCGTCGGTGCCCATGCGCCAGCGCAGCTGCACCAGCTGGCCGCTGAACGGCGAGAGGTCAACCCGCACTTCGGTGAAGGTGCTTTGCAAGCCGCCCCAGGCCGACACCGCGCCCAGCGGATTGGCGCCGCCGCTGCCGTCCAGAGTCACGTTGTAGCCGCCCTGGGTGATTTGCGCGCCCAGATCGGACCAGTTGCTGCCGCCATCAACGGTGATTTCCAGCACGCCGCCGTCCCAGGCCACGGTGTCGATTTCAAAATCGTGCTTGTGGAAGAAGATCAGTTCCGTGGTGGCCGAAGGTGAAAATTGACGGGTCACCAGCGACTTGTCAGACGCCGTGGTCACATCGGTGGAGACAAAGGCGTTGCCCGTGCCGGTGCTGTGATCATCGCCTGACTCGATGCGCCAGTCATCGGCACCCACGTCGGCAAAGTGATCCCAGCCAGCGGCTTCTGCATCGCCGATGTTGGTGTAACTTTCCAGATCGTCATCGAACGGCTGCGGTGTGATGGGACCGGTCGGGAAAGTTGAATCTTCCACCAGATTGTCCTCTTCCAGCGCGTTGTCCAGATCGGTGGCTCTGACCACGTAGTAATAATCGGTGTCGGAGACCAGTGAGGCATCGCCGTCCACATAGGCCAGACCATTGATGTCGGTGGCAATGCGGTTTGCCAGAGACGGCGTGAACCCGCTGACCGTTGAGCGGTACACGGAATAGCGCAAATCGCCCGCGCCGTTGGGGCACAGCGATGCACCGCCATTCCAGTTCACCTCGATCGCACAACCCGGTGTGGCCTGGTTGTTCACCGCGCTGACGCCGGCGAATTCCGGTGCCAGTGTGCACACACCGGTGGCCACCGCGCTCACTTCATTTGAATCGGTGGTCACACAGGCGCCGCCGTCACCGGCCTTGATGATGTAGAAATATTCCGTGCCGGCCGACACGTCGTTGTCAATGTAGGTGTAGCCAGCACCCCCGGCGACGCCCGGCGAGGTGTCACTGACGGTGTCGATCAACGCGTAGCCTGAACCACTGGTGGTGGAGCGCATCACGCGGTATTCGGTGATCTCTGGGGTCAGTGAATCGTTCCAGCTGACGGTGATTTCGTTGTCATCGGTGACAGCGGCTGAATTCACAGTGATCACGTCCAGAGACAGCTGGCAGCCGCACTGTTCAAAGCGGAACGAGGCCACGCGGGTGTCCCACTGGCTGGCCGGGTTGTATTGCGCGGTGTACCAGAAGGTGCAATCATCCACCGGGTCGACATTCAGCGATGAATAATCGCCGTAGCGGGATGAGCCGTTGGAACTGGTGCCGCTGATGATCAGGTTCTCACCGTGCGGCAACACGCCCGGCGGGTCGGTGCTCAGACGGCCGGCGTAGCGCATGCCGGGAAACACGCTGGTGTCGTCAGAGACGTTGTATCCAATCGCCAGATTGCCGCTGCCGTCCATCGCCGCCGAGGCCATCCAGCGATGCACGCCGTCGTTGAGGGTGTAGGTGCCCTCATCGCTCAGCGTCCAGCCACCAGAGGTGGTCGCCGCCGGGCGCTCCAGCACCCACCAGCGCACGCCGTGGTAGTCGTTGCCGTCCACATCGGTGACCATGTTGCCGACCAGGTATTGGGTGTTGTCGATGGTGCGGTGCTGCACGCGCCACATCAGCGGCTGTTTCAGCGGAAACAGGTTGGTGCCGGTCGGCTGCGGCACCGACAGATCGCCAAAGTTTGTGCCGCCCAGGTGGGTGTCGAATTCACTCACCACAATGTTGGTAGGACCGCTCATCACGGTGTTCGCCGGGGTGTCAAAATCGACGTCAAACTCCCACAGTTCCAGCACATCGTCGGCGCCCGGCGCGCCGTGGTATTCGCTGTCGCGGTGGCGCATGAAAATGCCCGGCGCACCGGCCGGTGGCAGCACTTCACCGTCGGCGTCCGCCGGCATCATGTGCTGAAAGCTGAAGCCCGGCAGACCCACGGTAGAAACCACCTGATACGGCCGCGTGGTGTTGCCCTGGAGCATGTTGGTGCGGTCCAGCGCGTACTGGCGGTTGTTTTCATTGGCGCCGACGTAATAGGCGTCGTTCCATACGCCGAATTTCGGGTAATCCGGCAAGCCACCGGTTTGGGAGATGAATTCATACACAAACCAGGTGGTGTTGTTCGGACCGATCGGGTCGTGTGTTTGTGACACGTAGATGCACAGGGAGTTGCCGGTGAATTCGGTCAGCACCCAGCGGCCTTTGGGGTTGCCCACGCCATTGTCGGCAAACTGGTCAAACAGGATCACCGGATCGCCGGTGCCGCCGCCGCAGCCGGTGCCGGAACCGGCGGCGATGCTGTCGAGAACAAACTGGGCGGCCACGGTACCGTCGACTTTGTTCAAAATCAGGATGCCGGACGATGAACCGTTGTTGATCGACTGGATGTAGTGATCAATGCCCACATCGCCGTTGGTGTCGGACGGGTTGACACCGGTGAAGCCCAGACCATCCACGTTGACGATGGTGTTGCTGAACATGCTGCCGCCCAATGAGGAACCCAGATTCATCTGCCGCTGCGCCAGCGGGTCCATGCCATAGCCACGCGGCGCCTCGGGTGGACGCTGCCAGCCTTTCGGGCGGGTGTAGCGGAACGGGATTTCCCGGATCGGATCGCCGGGGCGCCACGAATGCGGTTCAGCCAGTGCGCGCATGTTGACTGTGACGACCACCGGGGTGACCGCTTCGCCGACAAATTCCACGCCGTTTTCGGTGTATTCGCTGCTTTGCGACAGCGCACTCAGTGTCCACAGCAACAACGCCGTTGCCAGGCACATTCTCATTGGATTGTTGACCTTTTTCAAAATAAACCTCTTTTTATCACGTGTTAGATGTGCTCAATCGCCACCAGGGCAACCGAACCCGTGTCCGTTTTGATGTGCACTTCTGCTGAGTGCGATTCCTGATTGAACAGTGTGCGGTGTCCCTGCGTGTTTTTGCTGCGCAACAATTCCACGGAATTGCTGGTGACCATTCCGCCGGTGTGCACTTCGACTTTGGGCGCTTGCGCCAGGGAATAGCGGTGCGTCACAGTGCCGGTGTGGGATTGCAATCGGGTTGTGGGCGGCTCAGTGCCCGCCAGCTGGGTGAAATCAATGTCGCCGTTTTGACTGAACAAGTCGACCGAACGGTCCGATTTCAGTTTGATGTCGGCGCCCTGACTGCGCGCGGTGATGGGGTTGTGCAGCGATTTGCTGCTCAAGGTGCCGTTTTCAATGCGGATGTCCAGTGTCAGACCGGCCGGCACAATCAGTGCCAGATCGATGCGATTGACGGCGCCCTCAGGCGGCGGCGAATCGTACACCAGATTGAAATGAATCTCGCCGGGTTTTTTCACCACATCCAGGCGCGCCTGGTGCGGCGCCGTGTACTGCGACACGGCGTGGTAGATGAACTCGCTGGTTTCGCTCTGTCGCAAGCGCACATCGCCATAGGCATTGTGAATCACCAGTCGCAAGGGCGCGCTCAAATCGGCTTCCCAATGCAACCGTTCTGTGGATACCGGCGCCTGCTGCGCCGCCTGCAGTGGCACCAGTCCACAGCAACCCAGTACAATACTCAGCACCACACGCTTCAACACAATCCGATACACCCGTCTGCAGGTATTTAAACAAGGGCTCAATCATAATCCATTGTGAAAACAAATCAACAAACAATTGGACCAATTGCGGCTCCGTTTGACCACGGCAGGGTCGGTGGCCATCAAAGCGCGCGTTTTGCAGCGATCATGATCCGATGGGGCCGGGTGCAGGCGCAGTGAAATCGCAGTGCACCGCGGGTGCAATTTTCTCTTTGAGGTCCTGACACAACCGCCGGGCATCGGCGCCCTCGCCCTGACGCACCAGCAGGGCCGCAAGATCCAGCGTGGCCTGCAAATGATACGGGTGTTCTGCCAGCACCCGTCGATACCAGGTTTCGGCCGCCGCGGGTTGCTGCAGTTCGCTGTGCAACTGCGCGATGCGCACCGCCAGTTCATCCCGCCACGGGCGCACCTGCACCGCCTGCTCTGAATACACGCGCGACATGGCCCGGTGCGCCTGTTGCAGCGACTGCAGCGCCGCCGCTTGATCGGCCTGCTGCAACTGCAACTCGGCCAGATTGATCAGCGCGCCCCAGGCATCGGGATCCAGCGCGATCGCCCGGCGGTGCGCTGCTCGCGCCTGCTCAAAGTGCCGCTGCGCAGACAGCGCAAGGCCCAGAGCGCGGTGCGCGCGCGCGTAGCCCGGCGCCAGTCTCACCGCGTTCTCGGCCAATCCCTGCGCACGCTGCAATTGCGCGCGCGCTTGCGGGGTGTCCAGGCGACCGGACGCCAGCGCCGATTGCAGACCGGCAAATTGCACTTCCGGCTGGTCCGCTGCCTGCGGCCAACGCAAGACTTTTTGCACCAGGGTGTTGGCCAAACCGGATTGGCTGGGCGCATGCGTGGGCGCCAGGGTCAGAATGTTCTCATACAAGCGCATGGCGCGTTCATTGTCGGCACGCGTGTACTGGTAATAATGATTCTCTGCGCGTTCAAACAGGCCCTCCAGCGGCGCTTGTGCCGGTGCATCCACAGCCCCGCCCAGCGGCCACGCCCAAATGGAGATCGACAGCGGCAGACACAACGCTGTGCACAACGCCGCAGCACGCAACCACGCGCCGCGCCGCGTGCCCGCGGCAAGCGGGATCAACTGATAACCCTTTTTTGGCACCGTGCGGATGTGTTGCGGTCGCCTGCAATCATCGCCCAGCGCTTTGCGCAATTTGGACACCGCCTTGATCAGCGCTTCTTCATTGACGCAGCGGTCCGGCCACAGCGCATCGGTGATTTCTGCTTTGCTCACCACCTGACCAGGCCGCGCGGCCAGAAGCAACAACAGGTCCATGACCTGGGGCTCCAGCTTGATGCGCCGGCCGCCTCGCTGCAGTACGCAGGCGCGCGGTTCGATGTGAAATCCGTTCAAGTGAAAAGTGTGATGTGGCGGCTGCACGCGCGCGGTCGAAGCCACGCTGTGTCCGCCGTTGTTGAAGGCTTTGTTCATGTCTTTTTCAGCAAATCAAGAGGTTTTGTTCAGGCTTTTATTGCCACCGGTCGCTATCATGGCCGTGTTTTGATAACGAGAAGACACGGGAGTGGTTACATGTTCAATTCAATAAAAACAGCGACGCTGGCCCTGCTGGCGGCGGTCTCACCGGTGCAGGCCGCGGAAACATCCAAAGACTGCCACAGCAAACAGGCCGTGCTGGCGGATCTCAACACCCTGTACGAGACCACGCAAGCGGCGCATTACAACCTGTTTTTCAACACACCGAAAAGCGACTACGACGCGCATTTCGAACGTCTGTCCGCACAGATTGATGCGTGCATGTCAACAAGCGACGTGCAGGTGCTGTTGCAAAAATTCATGTCCTTCGGCCGCATCGCGCACGCGCGCATCGATCTGCCCACCGACGACTACATCGCTTACCGTGACAACGGCGGTGCACTGTTCCCTGCGTCACTCAAATCCGATGGCCGCAATCTTTGGGTCAGCCGCAATCTCAGCCTCAACACAGACATTCAGTCCGGCGATCGCATTGTGTCGATCAACGGCGTCGCCACAGAAACTTTGCTGCACACATTTCGCAGTCTGGTGTCGGCGGACACCGATCGCATGTTTGGCGGTTTGCTGGAATCGTATTTTAATCTGCTGATGTGGCTGGAATACGGCCCGGTCGCGTCATTTGAACTGGTGTTGCAACGCGCCGATGACACTTTTAATGCCACCGTGGCCGGCAGCGCAGCGGAAACCCTGGAACAACGCTCAGAGCAGGCCGCCCCGGCTTTGCAATTGGGCTGGGAACGTGTGGCCAACGTGCGCGACCACGGCATCGGCTACCTGCGTCCGGGGCCTTTTTTTAACGCTGAAGACCCGGAAAATGCACTTTGGGACACACACCAATTCATTGCTTTCATTGATGCCGCGTTCGCGCAATTCAAATCCGCGCAGGTTCGCGCCCTGTTGATTGACCTGCGCGACAACCCGGGCGGCGACAATTCGTTCTCTGACCCGATGGTGGCCTGGTTCGCCGATCGGCCGTTCCGCTTCGCGGCCACATTCCGGGTCAAGGTCAGCGAAGCATTCAAAGCCTCCAATGAAGCCCGTCTGGCCACCAGTCAGGCACATCAGGACGACCCCAACAACACCTCGGCACAATTCCACGCGGCCTACCAGGACAAAAAGCCGGGCGAATTCTTTGACCACCAACTGCCGCTCAACACCCCGCGCAGCGATCGCCTGACCGCGCCGGTGTTCCTGCTGATCAACCGCCACTCGTATTCAAACACCGTCACCGTGGCGGCGATGGCGCAGGATTACGGCTTTGCCACTGTGCTGGGCGAGGAAACCACCGACCTGGCCACCACCCACGGCGCCATGGAACAGTTCACCCTGCCCAACACCGGCATCCAGGTGGGCTTTCCCAAAGCCCGCATTGTGCGTCCCAGCGGCGACACCGAGGCGCGCGGCGTGGTGCCCGACCACGCCATCGCAACGCCGCTGTTTGAAGACACCAGCGACCCGGTGCTGCGCCAGGCGCTGGGCTACATCGAAGGCCGGCTGGATTGCGCAGCACAGCCGCATTCAGCGCCGTGAAATGCCCAGGTTGAGACGCGATTTGGTTGCACTTGAAACATTAGGCTTGCGCGCCATACCGCGCTAGAATATGGGCATCTAAAAAAGGAGTTAAAGCCATGAGATTAAAACTTTTTCTACCCCTCTCCCTGGCCGCGGTCAGCGTCGCACACACGGCCTGCGCCGATGCCGTAAAGAACGAATTGCTGAATCAACTGAACGCGGCGTCGCAACAGATTCTGGACGCTAAAGTCGCCCAGGACCCCCTTGCCCTGCAACAGGCACTGGACGCTGAGGTTGCGCTGTCGGCGCAGCTCGGCGGCGACGTGTTTGAAGCCGGCCAGGGCGGTTTCTCTGCGATCGGACAAGTCACATCGGCGCCGGCCGCGCCGCCCGACACGGTGTCCAGCAGCGCAAATTTTTCCACCGCGCCGGGCGCGGCCATCAACGACAGCACCAACACCCAGAGCACCCTCGCAGTGGCCACTGCGGACACGTACATCTGGGACGTTGATGTGACGCTCAACATCACGCACACCTTCGCCGCCGATCTTGACATCACCCTGACTTCGCCCGGCGGCACGGTGGTGACCATCACCACCGACAACGGCGGCGGCAACGACAACGTGTTCACCGGTACCTTGTTCGACGCCGACGCGGTGGACGTCAGCGCCAACAACATCGTTTCCGATTTCTCCTACACCAACGGCGTCACCGCCACCCCGCTCGGGGTTGAAGGCGCACTGGCGGCCTTCAT